>CAZCGF010000011.1:0-42044 GCA_964498115.1 uncultured Planctomycetaceae bacterium
CGGGGTTTATCACGGCTGGATGAACGTGTGCGACGTGGAGACGATCGTCGTGAACATGACGACGGAGTGCTACGACTACAAGAAGCCGGACGAGTTTCGGGCCCATCCGCACGACAACGACATTCCGTATGACTGGACGCGCAAGGACGGCTGATTTGAATCCTGCGCGGGTCAGAGCTTGCTGAAGGCGTCGAGTGCTCTATCGAGGTGGGACGTGTCGTGGGCCGCGGAGATCTGCACGCGCAGGCGGGCGCTTCCCTCGGGGACGACGGGATAGCCGAAGCCGATGACGAAGACGCCGAGCTCGAGGAGTCGCTTGCTGGCGGCGATGGCCTTGGCGGTCGGACCGAGGATGATAGGGGTGATGGCGCTGGGGCCTTCGACGGTTTCGAAGCCGCGTTTCTTGAGGCCTTCGCGCATGTAATGGACGTTTTCACGCAGCTTCACGACGCGCGAGACATCGCTCATGAGAATCTCAATCGCCTTTCGAGCGGCACCGGCGGTGGCGGGCGGGACGGCGTTCGAGAAAATCTGCGGGCGAGACTTCTGCACCATCAGTTCGATGAGATTCTTCTTCGAAGCGACATAACCACCTGCCGCGCCGCCGAGGGCCTTGCCGAGGGTGCCGGTCATGCAGTCGATCCTGCCGTGAAGGCCGTAGTGCTCGGCGACGCCGCGGCCGGTCGGGCCACAGACACCGACACCGTGGGAATCGTCGACGATGAGCATGGCGCCGTACTCTTCGCAGAGGGCGTGAACCTTGTCGAGTTTGGCGATGTCGCCTTCCATGGAGAAGACGCCGTCGGTGATGACGATGCGGCAGGAGGCGGAAGCGGCGTCTTTCAGCTTGGCTTCCAAATCGTTCATGTCGGAGTGCTTGTAGACGGCGGACTTCGAGGCCTTGTTGATCTGTCGACCGAGGCGAACGGCGTCGATGATGGAGGCGTGGTTGAGCTCGTCGGAGATGGCGATGACGCTGTCGCCGCCGATGGTCATGAGGGTGGCGATGACGGCCTCGTTGGCATTCCAGCAGGAGACGTAGCTGGTCGCGGCCTCGGTCGCGGAGAGGTCGGCGATGGTGCGCTCGAGTTCGTGGTGATAGCCGAAGGTGCCGCAGATGAAGCGGACGGAACCGGTGCCGGCCCCCCACCGCTTCTGAGCGTCGATGCCGGCGGCGACGACCTGGGGATGATTGGCAAGGCCGAGATAGTCGTTCGAGCAGAGGACGACGACCTTGCCGACGCCGTCGATTTCGGACTCGGCGCCCATGGGCTGCTTGAGCGTCTTGAGATGTTTGAATTGACCGGCGGCCTGAAGGGTCGCCAGATCGCCGTCGATTTGCTGCCAGATTGATGTCATCGGCAAGGGCCTCCGGCGCCGTGCGCGATTACTTGTCGCGGTAGCGCTTGATGATTGCGGGTATCAAATAGTCGCTGAAGGCGCGGTCGAGCTCGTACTCAGGCGCCCAACCCCAGTCGCGGCGGGCCGCGGAGTCGTCGACGTCGGCGGGCCAGGTATCGACGATTCGGGCCCGAGGGGCATCGGGCTTGAAACGGATGACGGCGTTTGGAAAGGCGGCCATGACGCGGTCCTTCAATTCGCCGGCGGTGAGGCTGAAGGCCGACACGTTGTAGGTGCGCTGGGTGAGGCGATCGGCCGGTGCGTCGGCGAGGACGATCAGGGAGCGGATCGCATCGGGCATGACCATGAAGGGAATCTTGGCGTCGGCGGAGACGAAGCAGTCGTATGGCTCGCCGCGCGCGGCGGCGTGAATCATCTCGACGGCATAATCGCTGGTACCGCCGGTGGGCATGGTGACGGCACTAATAAGGCCGGGGAAGCGGAGCGATCTGAAATCTACGCCGCTCTTCGACTTTTCCGCGGCGAGCTGGCGATAGTGCAGGGTGTAGTAACGGCCGAGCTGCTCGCAGTAGAGCTTGTTGCAGCCGTACATGGTCGTGGGGAAGTTCCACTGATGCTCGAGGACGCGTCCGGCTTCCTTTTTCTCGCCGGGACCGGGCAGGCCGTAGACGGCGATCGAGCTGGGGAAGATGAACTTGACCGGGTTGCCATGCCAGCGGGCCTGCTCGTGGGCGAGCTGGAGGAGATTCAGCGTGCCCTCGACGTTGACGCGATGGGCCGTGTCGGGTGTGTACTCGGCGCGAGTGGAGAGGAGGGCCGCAAGGTGATAGATGGCGTGAATCTCGTACTGGCTGATGAGGCGCTGGAGGAGGTTGTTATCGAGAATGTCGCCGATGATGGACGCGGCGCATTTGGCGCGCAGGGCCTCGTCGACATCCTTGATGTCGAGGGCGATGAGATCGCGTTCGTTGGATTGGCTGAGGCGTTCGATGAGGCCGTAGCCCACCTCGCCGCTCGCGCCGGTAATGAGTACGGCAGGCTTACGAAGACCCTGAGCGCCCAAAGGTCAACCCCACAAAGAGGAACATGGTCGGTCGAAGCGAACGCCGTAACGCCCCTGCGTCAGCGACCGGCAGCCTGAGCGGCGGCGCGGTTCTTCTGCTCGATAGACGCGAGGGAATCCAGGCGCTTAACCATGGAGTCGTAAAGTCGATTGATCGGCATCTTCAACTCGTCCATCTTTTTGGATTTTTCGGGGCCGTCGACCATCGCGGCTGCTTCGTCCATCGCGGCCTTCGACTGGGCCAGGAGCGCCTCGGCGGACTTGATCGACTGATTCACGACGCCCTTGGCGGTCTCCAACTGGGTCGCGTCGTATTCATACTTTTCAGTTGCGGAGGTAAGTGCCGCGTTCCACTGCTCGAGCAGCGGGGCCTCGGGAAGCGGTGCGCCGGGGGGAACGCGCGGGGTGGCCGGGGCGGGCGGCGGAGGCGGCGTCGCGGGGCGGGCCTGGGTGACGGCGGGCTGTGCGGGATTGGCCGGGGGCGGCGTGTCGTCGTGTGTCACGACGACGGGCTGCGGGGCCGGGCGCTCGGGCAGTTGAATCGCCGGGGCGGGGCCGGCAGCGATTTCGCCCATGACGATGCCGTCAATCTTCTCAATGTCGAATGCTTCGCCGGCGGCCTTGACCTGTTCGGAGAGTCTTTCGGCCATTCGGGCGCGGCCGGCACTGACAATCTCGCTGGGGAGGGAGGCCTCGACGACGCGAATCGTGTTGCGGAGGCTGAGGGGCGCCTTGGCGAGGATGGAATAGTACTGGCGATGGAACTTCTTCCAGCGGGCCGAACGCTGATCCTGCGAGACGTTTGAGTCGTGATAGGTGATTGTCATGGCCAGGCGAAGGCGGGAGAGGGTGAGGGCCGACTCGCGCTGGTACTGGGCCTGGGCGGGCATGAGCTCGCGGAGGGCGTCGAGAATCTTCGCGCTTTCGGAGCCACCGGCCTGGTACATGTCATGGACGAATTTGTTGCGGTCGGCGACGAGCCGCTCGATGTCCTGCTGGTCGGACGACAGGTATGGAGGCTGTGCCGCGGAGACATTCGCGACATGCGACAAGGCGCCGCCGGTGATCGTGACAAGTAAGAGCCATGTAGGGATGGTTCGTGCGATCATGCCTGATTTCCTCTTCAAAGGAGCGCTCGATGAACGGAGCAAATTTGCCAAATTCCGAGCCCGAGATTTTCGCGCCGGAGGCGGAGGAAGTCAATCGGCGTAAATCCTCATTGTTACAAGGCTTTGACAATTGACGGGGCAACTTGCGTCTTACTCGAAACTGGACGCCGAAAAGAGCCTGCGGTGCTCATCCTGACAAAACTGGTCGGTCATTCCGGCGATGTAGTCGCAGATGACGCGGCCGGGGCCCTGCTCGGGGATTCTCGCGGCGAAACGCTCGGGCATGAGGGCGGGTTCGGCCCGATAGGCGTCGAAGAGCTCGCGGATCAGGCGTCGGGCCTTGGAGTCCATGCGGATGACGCGGTGGTTCTTGTAGAGCGACTCGAGCAGCATCGAGCCGAGGCGCTCCATCTCTTTTTCGAGGGCCGCGGAGAAGCCGATGAGTTGCTGCTGAAGGGACCGGACGTCGTCGACGGTCTTGACGCCGGCGGATTGGATTCGGCGGGTGCTCTCTTCGGCGGCGTCCTTGACGATGCGGCGGTTGATCAGGTCGAGGATGGGCCGGCGAATCGCGGGGAGCGGGGAATCGGGAAAACGCTTGCGGACGTGATCTGCGGCTTCGCGCCATAGGGCGCTGGCGGCGATGGCCTCCTCGGCCAGGGCGCCTTCGACGAGGCCGTCTTCGATGTCGTGGAGGGTGTAGGCGATGGTGTCGGCGAGATTAGCGACCTGACCTTCGAGCGGCGCGGAGGGGCCGGAGTCGATCAGCGCGGCGACGCCGTCACCGAGCGCGCGATTGCGGTCGGGCTTGTCGTACCAGGTCTGGTGCTTGAGGAGGGACTCGCGCAGTTCGAAGCTGAGATTCAAGCCGCGGAAGGCGGGATAGGGATGCTCGAGATAATCGACGACGCGGAGCGATTGCAGGTTGTGCTCGAAGCCGCCGGCGTCGGACATCAGTGCGGCGAGCGCCTTTTCGCCGGCGTGGCCGAAGGGCGGATGTCCCAGGTCGTGGGCCATGGCGATGCCGCCGGCGAGTCGCGCGCTCAGGCCGAGGAGGCCGGCGAGGCGCTGGGCCTGGGCGACGACTTCCAGGGTATGCGTCAAACGGGTGCGGAAGTGGTCACCGTGATCAGCGACGAAGACCTGGGTCTTGTGGCGCAGACGGCGGAAGGCCATGCAGTTGAGGATTCGCTGGCGATCGGTCTGGAAGGGGCAGTCGTCGAGCAGGTCGATTTCGGCGTGGGCGCGGCCGCGCGAGTTTGCCGCGGTGACTGCGTATGTTGCCAAAGCCTCGCCACCAGACATGAGACGCCTATGACCTTTCCGGCAGGCCCAGCCTGGCTGCGCCGTCCCTTAGTCGAGCATAGCACTGGTTCAGACCATCGGGGATGACGCGGACGCCGCCGAGGACGGCCATGAAGTTTGTGTCGCCGTTCCAGCGCGGGACGACGTGTACGTGCAAGTGGTCGGGCAGGCCGGCGCCGGCGCAGCGGCCGAAGTTGATGCCGATGTTGAAGCCGTGGGCCCCCACCACATTCGTCAGAAGCGCCTTTGCCTGCCGGGTGTGTTGCATGAGCTCGGCGAGCTGGGCGTCGGCGAAGTCGGAGAGATCGCCTTTGTGCGAGCGCGGGGCGACGAGGAGGTGACCGTTGGTGTAGGGGAAGCGGTTGAGGACGACCAGGAATTCTTCGGTTCGCCAGAGGACGAGGTTCTCTGTGTCCTTTTCCGACGCGGCGGCGTAGTCGCAGAGGAAACAGCCGCCGGACTCACCGCCGAGGGAATGGATGTACTCCATTCGCCAGGGGGCCCAGATGTTTTTTGGAAACTCGTCCATGGCGTATCGCGCTGACTGAGAGACCCGGCGATTTTTTTGCCGATTGCCGCCCGTTCGTGACACGAGATTACCCGGCCGTATCGGGAGCGTCAAAATTCCGAGGGCGACAGATTATTTTGCGGCGGCGACGTCCTGACTGGAGAGGGGCGGGCCGAGCTTTCTGCGAAGGGCGAGTTGATGTGAGACGACGGCGGCGCGGTCCCTCGTTGCCACGAAGGTGCCGGAGATGTGGCACGGGCCGAAGAGATCGGCCGGGGCATTGACGAAGCGGGCCGGAATGAGGGCGGCGGACTCCAGCGAACCGGTGACGGTTTGGCCGTCGCGAGACTCGGTGAAGGAGACGAAGCCGGCGCCCTCGTAGGTGATGCAGTTACGGCCGGTGGTGAGGCAGTAGACGATGTTCGCGTTGGTCTGCGTGCTTTCGGCGAAGGTCGAGCCGGGTATGGCGCGCCAGAAGACCTTGAGCTCAAGGGTCTGGGACATGCGGACGGGCTCGCTGGTGATGGGCGTCGACTCGGGGGCGTCATCGGGCGTGTCGACTTCGCGCTCTACGTAGGTCGGCGAGACGGTGAAGATGAAGGTGTGGTTCTTGCTGGAATCGACGCAGAAATAGCCCGCGTCGAAGACTTCGCTGAAGCGCTGGGGAGCAGCGCTGTCTTTGAATGACTCAATTTCAAATTGGGTGATCGGCTTGGTGCAGCCCGACAAGAGGCAGAGCGCTGCCGCGGTCATTGAAATGCGGACTCCGCGCTGAGCGCGCGAGAGATCTTTCCACCTGCAATGACCATTAGCCCTCATGTGTGTCAATCAGCTCCGCCTGTCCGGCCCGTTTTTGTGAGGACTGTCCGGTGATCCCGAGGAGGCCGATGGCGTCGCGTTCGACGATGCCGGCGAGGTGTGCCCGGGGGACGGTGGGCAGGTTGGTCCCGGTGACCAGTTGGTTGATTCGGTAGAGCGACTCGATGGCGGTCGTCGCGGTGGTGAAGGGGAAGTCGCTTCCGAAGAGGAGCTTGTCGATGACGCCGAACTGGTAGGCGGAGAGCAGTGAGTTGTAGGCCTGCCAGGGACGATGGAGGAGCGAGCTGATGTCGGCGAAGACGTTGGGATGCTTGCCGAGCATGACGACGCACTCCTCGACCCACGGGTAACCCATGTGGGAGATGACGAGCTTCAGGTGCGGCAGCTCGCGGGCGACTTCATCGAGCAGGACCGGCCGGGCGAATTCCATTTTGCTTTCGATGCGAAGGTGGCCGTGATCGATGATGACGGGCATGCGCAGTCGGGCGGCCTCGGCGAAGACCTGCATCGCCCTGCTGTCGGCGGGGTGGAAGTCTTGTGCGGCGGGCGAGACGGTGATGGCGCGCATGCCGTGGACTTCGTAGGCCTCGGAGACATCCTCGATGGCCTCGGACAGGTTGGTCGGGTCCACACCGGCGACGCCGATCAACTTTTCTGGATGCTGCCGGACGTATTGGGCGACGAGCGAGGTGGGAATCTCGACGCCGAGGTAACGGCTTTTGAAGCTGAGGACGAATGACTTGTCCACCGGATCGCTGGCGGCGAGATGGGTCGGGGTGGCGGCGTCGGGCCAACCGCCCCCTACCGGCATGGCGGAGATTCCACGGCTGAGCCTCATGGAGGCTTCGGGCTGTCGCAGACCCAGTTGCTCCGGCGAGTCCCAGACGTGCGTGTAGCAGTCGATGATCATGATGGGTTGGTGCATCCTCCAAGGAGCCGGATTTCGGTCAGCGAATGGGTGGAATCTATCGGGGCGGGCGCGATTTCTCAAGAAAACCGCGGGGAACTCCGGTCGACGGCGACGGCGCAGCGAATGGTCGAGCGAATCGATGGCACATTCTGAATGGAGCGCTGTTGGCGATGACCTCGGTTGTGTAATTGCGGCCGATCGCATGCAAGGGATTGCGGTGGGTGGTGATTGGAGGGGCTGATTCGATGCGAAGACGGGGGATGCCCTTGATTTTTGGGGCGGGGTGCCCGATATTGCCGGGCTCGGCCTCCGGCGGGTGAATGAACCGTCGGGGGCGTAAAAAATCCCGGGGCGTGTGTCCGAGTGGCCAAAGGAGACGGGCTGTAAACCCGTTGGCTTATGCCTTCGCTGGTTCGAATCCAGCCGCGCCCAATCTTATATCTTTAAGCCCCTTTTTGAAGAGCATTCGGCGGCTCGATCGCTCGGGTACGGATGAACATCCCCAATCAGATTACGACCGGTCGCCTTCTCCTGTCACTGGTATTTCTCGGGCTCCTTTCGCAGTTTGACTGGGCTCATCGGTCCGAACAGCTCCCGCTGATCAGCTGGGCGTTCTGGATCTTCATCGTCTGCGCAGTGGGCGACATCGTCGACGGCTACCTTGCCAGGCGGCATAACCAGATCACATCGCTCGGGCGGGTTCTCGATCCGTTCGCCGACAAGATTCTCGTTTGCGGCGGGTTCGTCATGCTGCTGGGGACCGGCTTCAACGACGCCGAGGGCAGGAGCGTGACCGGGCTGGAGGCGTGGATGGTCGTGGTGATTGTCGGCCGCGAGCTTCTCATCAGCAGCCTGCGCGGATTCTCCGAGGCATCCGGCAAGCCGTATGCGGCGAACTACTGGGGGAAGGTGAAGATGGTGATCCAGTCGGTGACGGTGCCGTGGATCATTCGCACGCTCGGGCCGGCGCGCGAGGTTCCGTGGCTGATGACGGCGCGGGACGTGCTGATCTGGTCGACGATCATCGTCACGGTGCTATCGACGCTATCGTACCTGTCCGCATCGCGCGCCGCCCTGCTGGAGAAGTCTCGTGGGTGACACCCTGCGCGCGGTCATCCTGGGGATCATCGAGGGTCTGACCGAGTTTCTTCCTGTGTCCAGCACGGGCCACATGATCGTGGCCATGCCGTGGCTGGGGATCGACGGCGAGGCGGCGCCCTGGCCGACGTTTCTTTATTTCATCCAGACCGGGGCGATCCTCGCGGTGGTGATTTATTTTTTCCGGCCGCTGCTGGCGGCGTGCCTGACTAAGCCGGTCGGCGGGTGGCGGAATCATCTCATCAGCAAACTGATCATCGCGATGATCCCGGCGGCGGCGATCGGTATTCCGCTCAATGATGTCGCCGAGGCGTATCTGGAGAAGCCGATACCCGTGGCGGCGGCGCTGATCGTCGGCGGCGTGGTGATGGTGTTGATCGAGCGCCGGTATCGCCGAACGACGGGGCCGCATGTGAACGACATCACGATCAGGCAGGCGTTTCTCGTCGGACTGGCGCAGTGCGTGGCGATCATTCCCGGCACGAGTCGATCGATGGCGACGATCATGGGCGGATTGATGGTGGGGATGACGGGGACGGTCGCGGCGCAGTTTTCTTTTTACCTGGCGATTCCGACGCTGCTCGGCGCGGGGATTCTGCGCATTTACAAGCACCGGGAGGCGCTGACCGGCGAGCACGCGCAGGTCATGATGATCGGATTCGGCGTTTCGTTTGTGGTGGCGCTTGCCGTGGTGGCGGTTTTCATGAGGTATATTCAGACGAAGCCGCTTTGGCCGTTTGCCATCTATCGCATAGCCCTGGGGGCGGCGGTGCTGATCTGGTTCTTCATGCAGGCCGCCGGTTCCGCCGGGCAGACAGCGGTCGCCGGGTTCTAAGGGCTGTTTCGACAGGCACTTACCCTCGCGGGCGGCCGCCGCCGGAAATTCTCCATACACCCAACTAACTTTTCCCAGCCGCTTCTGTCTATCTCATTAAGCTCGGAGCCGGGCATTGAGCCGTGTGGCGACGAGTGCTTTGAGGTAAACTTTTTTTCAGGTGCGCACTGGAACGGGAGGTATGACATGAACAGGTTAATGCCGAGAACATCAATGGCCGCTGCTGCTCTGGTGGTGGGCTTCCTCTGGAGTACGCAGGACGCCAATGCCGACTGGGGCCGACGTCGCTCGAGCAGGCACTTCTATTCGAGCGGCTATTCAAGCTACGGCGGATGCGCACCGGTCCGGGTCGCCCCTTCGTATTGCGGAACGCGATCTTATTACAGCTCAGGCTATAGCTCCGGCTTCGGCGGGGGTTATGTTCGCCAGGGCTATTACTCGCGCGGCAGCTACTGTGCACCTCCGGTCCGGTCGTCCGGCTTCGGCTTCTCGTTCGGTTACTCCCGCGGCCATCACGGCGGATCGCGCCATCATGGCTACAACCGCAACTTCGGACATCGACGCCACCACCGCTCAAGCTGGCGCTAAGGCGCGACAGTCGGTCTAAGAAAATCACGTACACTCCGACCCGAGTCGATGACTCTCGCCGAGGCGGGATTCACCGGCTCGGGTTGTTTTCATTTCAGTGTGAACTATCGCAGGAATCAAAAAGGACCGCCGGCCGAGGGCGGCCGACGGTCTTGCGACGACGATTGGATTTTTTTTCCCATGAGCCGGGAAGTGTCCCGTGCTCTTCGTTCGTCAGGCCGGCGGGTTTCCGAAGCCGCCGAAGATCGCTCCGAGGATCTGCTGAAAGATACCGAAGAAGGTCTCAAACAGCGCCTGGAATGGGGCAAACAATCCACTCAGATCAAACAGCATTGAAGCTAACTCCTAACGAGCCCGAACAGGGTTTGCGGCCCGGCACCATGTCGGGCGATTTGCTTCGGAGTGAGGCATCGGCCGTGCCAGAGGGGGCGATTCGATAATGACGCGGGTTTTTCGGCGATGGCGGCGTATGGGCTAAAGGGGTTGGGAATAATTGCCCACCAGCCGCGGCGGCGACAGAGGGGCCCGACGCGTTGGCGAAGGGATCGCCCCACCGCTGGATGCCGCGTTTAGCGAAGCTGGATCACGCGGAAGGTGCCCGTGCGACCGATTTCCGCCGCTCCATCCGGCAGCGGCCTGTCCGCCGCGCCGTCATCGACAAAGGCGTAGGCGGGCTCGTTGCCGGGCACGCTATGGGGGATCGTGTCGGCGTCGGACTCGATGAACTCTGCGATGGGGCTTCTGGAGAGATAACAGGCGCCGATGAGGACGAGCTTGGCATTGTCTCCGCGCGGGGTGACGCTGAGTACGCTTGCGCCTTTTGGCAGATGCTCCTGCTGCCAGGCAGCCAATTGCTCCATCTGGTCGACCCTGGCGATCGCCCGGGGGGCGCGATGACTCAAAGCGGCGTGGGCGTAGGGCAGTTCGATGAGTTGACCGGCGAGACACACCGTTCCGATCGCGGCGCATCCGATGGTCAGCGGCCTTTGATTGGAAGCGCGTTTCAAGACGCCAAGGAACAGCCAGCACGCGTAACCGCAGAGTATCGGGATCAACGGCGTGACGAGACGAACGCCTTCGTTCCACGGCCAAAGCGCCAGCATTCCCATTGTGAGCAGAAAGAACAGATCGATCGGCGATCGAAGGCGAACAAGCCTGACCAGCGCCGCGACGATGAGACCACCCCCAATGATCCACCGCGCGGTTGACGCGTGCGGGCCGGAGATGAATCGCCAACCGAGATGATTGGGGACGATCGCCTGGGTGAGGTCGGCGAGACGCTGGGGCCCGAAAACGGTCAGTCGGTGCGTTTGCAGGTTGATGCCTGTCGCGTCGGTTTGCTCGATTTCCCGCGGCGTCGTCCAGATGGTGCCATAGCTGTAGCCGGCGGGATAGGAGTTTTGTCTAAGCGACCAGGCGGCCTGTGGGATGACGAAGCCGGCCACGACGAGCATGGTCGCGACGAGTTTCGCCTGACGGGTTGACCCGCGATTCGTCAGGCAGGCCAGGAACATGATCGGGGCGAGGACGATTCCCGCGGAGCGGACAAACGTGGCGATCGCCGCCAGGAGGCCGCCGAAGATCGCTTCCCGGTACGAAACAGATTTGTGCGTGCGCCATCGGCCGGCGAGGAGCAGACATGCGAGGGCGATGGGTGTGAAGGCGATCTCTGATTGCAGGGTCGCGGATTGATTGATCAATGGGCCGCTGGTCGCCACGAGCAGCGCCGCGACGGGAGCGCCGTACTTGCCGAGTTCATTTCGGAAGAGCTTCCATGTCAGTACGACGGTTGCGGCAAAGCATGCGGCGGCGGCGATTCGAAAGGCGCCGAGCGGCATTTCGCCGAGAGCTAACAATGGCGCGAGAAACATGGGGAAGCCGGGCGGGGCAATTAGTCGCTCGGCCGGAAGCGCGCCGGTCTCATACATCGACCGGGCTGCCGTCAGATAGGTGAAGCTGTCCGGCGAGAGAATGGACCAGCTTCCCCAAGTGGAGAGTGCGATGGCCGACGCGATCACCGCCAGGGCGATCGGCATTGCCGGGCTCCAGGCGCCGATGCTGCTTGCGACACTTGATGATGATGCGGGGATGAATGTCGGTTGGACCAGGCTGGCAAATGCGGATCGGCTCATGGGAGGACTCCGGAACATCGGCAAGTCTTGCGCGGGTTGGTCACCGTCGCGCCCGACAGCTAACTAGTTGTCATCGACGATTCGACCGATACCTCCGAAGCGGCGCCCGTATTGATCGAGCCCGATTTGCCCCGCCCATCCTGGAGATCGCACTTGGCAGACCCCTGTGAGGCCATCGGCCCGGTCCGACCGGAATTGTCCATCCTGATCCCCGTCTATAACGAGCGGGCGACGGTGTTGCGGGTGATCGAGAAGGTGCGCGCCGTGCCGTTCCCGGACACCTTTGAACTCGTGCTTGTTGATGACGGCTCGACCGACGGCAGCCGGGAGCTTCTGCGCGACCTTCCCGCGTCCAGCAACATGCAGGTGCACTTCCACGACGCGAACAGCGGCAAGGGTGCGGCGATCCGGACGGCGCTGGGTCATGCGCGCGGGAAGATCGTTGTCATCCAGGACGCGGACGAGGAGCTCGACCCTCGCGATCTGTTACCCATGTACGAGATCGTCTCGTCGCGCCGGGCATCGGTCTGCTACGGCTCGCGGTTTCTCGGCAAGGCGGCCGGGTTTCCGCTGCGGCCGATTTATCTTGCGAATCGATTCTTGAACGGCGTCTCAAACCTCCTGAACGGCCTGCGCCTGACGGACATGAACACGTGCTACAAGATGATGCGCGTCGAGCTGGCGCGGCGGCTGGATATTCAGTCGCGCGGGTTTTCGATGGAGCCGGAGATCACCACCAAGCTTGCGCGGATGAACGTGGAGATCGTCGAATGTCCGGTCACGTATCGACCGCGTGCCCGAGCCGAGGGGAAGAAGATTCGGGCGATGGATTTTGTCCGCTATCTGGCCGCGATGATTCGCTATCGATTCTCGGGCAGACTGCTCGAAGACCACATCCTGCCAACACCGGCGGCGCAAGCGAAGTAGCGGGCGTCGATTCCGGGTATACCTGCTGATTTAGAAAGAAATCGCGGAGCGCGATCCCTATGACAGGCGGCTCCGCGATATTGAGGCGGCTGATGCGACGGGTGCGCCGATTCGGTCACGAGTGTTCGGGCCGGAGAGAGGAAGGAATCGTGACCGGACCTTTGGATAGCGCACCCGGCGCATATCCTCTGAGGTGAAAAGGTAGCAACGATCGTGCCAAAGGCAGGCGATCGGCAGTCACGCTGAACGCGCGTCCGGTCCTGGCTGATTGTCGCCCAGCGAGACCGGGCTTGGGGAGAATTGTCTCGTATCAGTCTGCAAATCGATTTAGCATCCGATCGGACGTTACTCTCCGCGTGTAAAGTCACCGGGAAATTTCAACAGTGATCCGTGAGAATCCGCATTTGCGCCGTCGGCGCGAGGAGGCGGTTCCCGGATTGCGCGGAATTTCCTTGATTCAGATGCGGGTGATTGGTATTGTGCAGTCCCATCGACCGGGTTGAGTCCGACCCTTGCGGCGTCGTGGAGTCGCCGCACGCATCTCCGGTCAGCGGACCACCCATCGCCATTTTCCAGAAGGAGCACTTTATGAGGCTGCGCACTTTCCCTGTTCTGGGAGTGTGTTTCCTGTTCGTTACTGCCTCGTTACCGGCCCAGGAGCCGGCTGAGGAGGGGCGCACCATTGCGCAGGAAAGCGTCGAGGTGGGTGATGGTGTACCGTTTACGATAGAGGGCGTGACTTATCCTGACCAGGCCGCGTTTGTAAATGCCGGGGCGCGATGCTCAACGGCCACGCCGTCGCTTGTGTCGCAGGTCGCCGTCGAGCAGAGCCTGCAGAACTTTGTCAATCTTTTCGGGGGCGACGATGCGATGCCCCGCGGTTCGACGAACATTCAGGTATGGTGGCACGTCATTCGCAAGGGTACCGGCACGTCGAACGGCGACATCCCGCAATCCCAGATCGACGCGTCGATTCAGGTGCTCAATGATTCCTATAACGGCCTGACCGGCGGCGCGGCCACGCGCTTCAACTTCGTACTGGCCGGTGTCACACGCACGACCAACACGACCTGGTACACCATGAGCGACGGCTCTTCCGCCGAGTCGCAGGCGAAGAACGCGCTGCGACAGGGCAACGCCGCGACGCTCAACGTTTATTCTTGCGCGCCGGGCGGCGGCATCCTCGGCTGGGCCACTTTCCCGTGGTCGTACACGAGCAATCCGAAGGATGACGGCGTAGTAATTCTCTATTCCTCCGTGCCGGGTGGGACGGCATCGCCGTACAACCAGGGCGACACGTTGACTCACGAGGTGGGTCACTGGCTCGGCCTGTATCACACCTTCCAGGGCGGATGCAGCGCGAACAATGACTACGTCACCGACACGCCGCGGGAGCGCTCCGCGGCCTTTGGTTGCCCAGTCGGGCGAAACACCTGCACGCAAACCGGCAACGACCCGATAGAGAACTTTATGGACTACACCGACGATTCGTGTATGTACAAGTTCAGCGCCGGTCAGGCTTCGCGCATGAGCAGCCTGAGTCTGCAATACCGGGGCCTGTAGAATCTATTTTCCCCAATTCGATCGAACTGGCGGCCGTGACGATGCACTCGTCACGGCCGCTTTCATTGCCGATCCACGCGGCTGGCCCTAAAGTACCGGGTGCCCGATGCGGATTGGTCATTGCTTCGAGGAAAAACAGACATGGCTTCGCACGCAAACAACCCCATTGCCGATCAGGACCCGGAACTTTGGAAGGCCTTCGTGGCGGAAGAGGATCGTCAGGCGAACACGCTTGAGCTGATCGCCTCCGAGAATCACGTCAGCGCCGCGGTGCTTGCCGCCGCCGGATCGGTCTTCACCAATAAGTACGCCGAGGGCTACCCCGGCAAGCGATATTACGGCGGCTGCGAGAATATGGACGCGGTCGAGCGGCTTGCCATTGACCGGGCCAAGAGCCTGTTCGGCTGCGACCATGCCAATGTGCAGCCCCATTCCGGCAGTCAGGCCAATCAGGCGGTACTCCTGGCGGCCATGAATCCCGGCTCGCGTTTCGACGAGGCCGAGCAGAAAGAGAAGAACCCCGATCAGCCGGTTCGCACGCCCGGCGACATGATTCTGTCGCTGCATCTGGACCACGGCGGCCACCTGTCGCACGGCAAGAACGTGAACATCAGCGGCAAGTGGTTTCGCGTGACGCACTACTTCGTCGATCGAGAGACCGGCCTTATCAACATGAGCGAGGTGCGGCGCATCGCCGTCGAGTGCAAGCCCAAGCTGATCATCACCGGCGCATCGGCCTATCCGCGAATCTGGGATTGGGCCGCCTTTGCAGAGATCGCCAAGGACGTCGGGGCGATGCTTATGGCCGACATTGCGCACATCGCCGGTATGGTCGCGGTCGGGCTGCACCCGAGCCCGGTGCCGGTCGCTGATTTTGTGACGACGACCACGCACAAGACACTGCGCGGCCCGCGCGGGGGCTTGACGATGTGCAAGGAGGCGTGGGCCAAGAAGATCGACTCGGCCGTCTTTCCCGGTCTGCAGGGCGGACCGCTGATGCATATCGTCGCGGCCAAGGCGGCGGCGTTCGGCGAGGCGCTGAAGCCGAGCTTCAAGCAGTATCAGCAACTGGTTCTCGACAACGCCAAGGCGCTGGCGGAGTCACTGATGAGCCGAGGACTCAATCTCGTCTCGGGCGGCACGGACAATCACCTCATGCTCGTGGATCTTCGCAAGCAATATCCGAACGTCAGCGGCGCGATGGCCGAGGACTGGCTCGGTCAGGCGGGCATCGTGGTCAACAAGAACATGATTCCCTTCGACGAGCGCAAGCCGATGGAGACGAGCGGCCTGCGACTGGGGTCGCCCGCCCTTTCGACGCGCGGCATGGGGCCCGACGAGATGCGAACCATCGCCGGTCTGCTCGACAAGGCGCTCGCCTCCTCCGGCGACAGCGGAAAGCTCTCGGCCATCAAGTCAGAAGTCCGGCAAATCTGCAAGCAGTTTCCCATGCCGGCCCACTGATTTCTCTGACGCGAATCGTTGTGAGCCGAATGAAGCACTCGAACCACTTGGCGAATGGGCGGCGGACGGCGACTGCCGCTTCATTGCTTGTGGCGATGTTCACTTCCATGGGCTGCACCGGCTCGGCCCGGTTCGGACTTGTGTCGCTTAACACGCAGGCCATTGATCCGCCGCGTGTCGAACCGTTTGAGTTCTCCGCGGATGAGTGTTTCTGGTGGACGGACGACTCGGGCAATCTGCGAATTGCATTGCATGCACGAGAGCGGAACCTCTTTCTCGGGAAGCTGGGGGTCGTGGACATTGATTTGTCCCTCTGTCTCGACAAGCCTCCGGCCGGTTTGGGCCGGGACTACCCGCTGCATCATCACGAGCCCCGGGTCACGATTCGATCCGTCATGCAGACACAGCGATTCGCGTCGGTCTCGGGCATTGCGAGCGTTCTGGTGAAACCGCGGGATCAATTGCACGGCAGCTTTCGTATTCTGCTTAACCCGGTCGCCGAGGCCAGCATGCTTTCGATTCTCCCGTCAAAGCCGGGTCCGATTCTCTGCTATGGGACGTTTCGCGCGGTGCGCGATGCCGAGCGCGGCGATGGTCTTTTGAATCAAGCCGACGCGTCGATGTCCGGCAATCCGTCGGTAGGTTCGCGGACTTCCCCCGGCGCGACGACGCGTCCGGCGCTTAAGGTTCAATAACACATCGCGGATCTTGGTATTGGCCCGGCAGTTTCGCTGGTCGGCGGAACCGACGACCCCGCGCAGGATTCACGCGTCCGCATATGCACTGACCGGGAAGTCGGAATAAGGCAAACAAACCGCCCTACCTAACCGTTTTAATAGCGTGGCAGCAAATCGTATCGTACGTTCTTGAGTGTGCATGTTGCCTGCTTCGGGCCACCGGTCCGTCGGCATCATGCCGCGTTCTTGATCGGTGGCGCTGCTTCGCTCGGTGGACGACGCGGCGACAGGGGGAGTTCTTCATGCTGACAGACCGACCGGCAGTCAAGACCAGGCTCCGAGCGGGCTTTTGCGCTTCCTTTCTGCTGCTGGCGGTCGTCGCAGCTTGCCTTCACCACTACATCGTATCTGGAAATGAGAGCACCGCCCGGCTTGACGCCACGGGGCAAATCGGTCTTGCCCTCGCGAAGGGAATTCTCGACGACAACCTGCCCTCACCGGCTACTTACGAGAGCATCTGCAAGCGGATCGCCAACAGCTCCGCGGAGGTTCTCGCCGTTCGCATGTGGAACACCAAAGGGGAAGTCCTGAGCGAGACAGGATTGAAAGTCGACGGACTCGATCATCTGACAGCGCCGACCATCGCGGCAAAGGGTAGCCCGGTTTCACAGAAACAAGTATCTGACTGGAAGGCCGGCGGGACGAAGGCGCTGATTTCGAGAGTTGATATCTCCATCCCGGGACTTCCGGGAATTCGTCCGCCATGTTCGCTTGCATTGGCCGTTTCGGGCGCACGTCCTGCGTGGACGGGGGCATTCTGGTCCTTCGTCGGCTGGTATGGCGGCGCCTGTCTGCTGATTGCGGCCGGGGCCTGGGTGGCCATCCATCGCAGCGTCTTCGCGCCGCTGGAGGCCCTGGCCGGCACAGGTACGGACACCAGCGATCCCGGGGGCGCCACAACTCTTACTGAGCGGCAAGACGAATGGGGCATGATCGCCCGATCGCTCAGCGCCATTCGCCGGGAGATGCTTGAATGGCGGGATCATGCGAATCGAACTGAGAGACGGCTGGAATCCCGACTCGCTGCGCAGACGCGGGAGATTCTCCGCGACCTGAAGCGATTTCAGCGGGAGGCATGGATTGACGCGCTGACCGGCGTGAAGAATCGGCGCCTTCTCGAAGAAAAGCTGCCGGAGGTATTCGCGGCGCAGAGGTCCGCGGGGCACGATCTGGCCATTGCCATGATCGATCTGGACAATTTTAAGAAGCTCAATGACTCGTGCGGCCATCAGGCCGGTGACGCCATTCTGAAATTCGCGGGCGAACTGTTTCGACAATGCCTGCGCGGTCACGACATCGCCGTTCGCTACGGAGGAGACGAGTTCGTCCTGATTCTGCCCGGACTTTCGGCCAAAGAGGCCTACGCCCTCATTCGTCGCATCAGCTCACTTTTCGTTCAACGAGCCAAGACGATGTCGGAGGTTCAGATTCCCATCGGCTTTACCACCGGCATCGCCAGCCTCGAGAACAACGAACCGCGAACGCCGGCCGATCTGCTGGCCTGCGCCGACCATGCACTTTACCAGGCCAAGAAGTCCGGCCGAGGCCGGGCCCGAATCTGCGAGCCCAGTCACCAGGGCGCGGTTAGGCACTCTTAATAATCGCCTCGCGTGATGCATTGTCATTCAGCACTTCCTGTCGCCGCGCTCGACAATCGACAAGTCACTACTATAATGCCCCGAGATTGACCCTCGCACTCTTGCTAGATTGAGACGCCCATTGACGCCTACCCAACGATGCCTTTCGGCATGCCGCCTGATAATCACCTTTTCGCTGCTTTTTGCCATCGTCGGTTGCGGAAAGGCGGTGCACTTTGTCGCCAATGTCGCGACGTCGGGCGATCCGTCTGAGGGAATCACCTACTACCTCGGCGGCGCAGGCCCTATCGGCAACGTCGGGTCGTTCGATGTGCCGCACGGACTTCAGGAAGGCGGCTACACCGGCGCCGTTGAAGTGTTTACCTGGCAGGGCCTCACTCACGCCGGCGATCAGATGAATCTCGCTCGAAACCGCGAAAAGGGCGCCGAGTTCGCCGCCAGCATTCGTACTTACCGGCGGGCGCACCCGAATACGCGTATCAACATCATCGCCCTCTCGGCAGGCACCGGCGTTGCGACATGGGCGCTGGAGTATCTGCCCGAGGGCGTCATGGTGGACCAGGTGGTCTTCCTGGGTTGCAGCCTTTCCAGTCGCTATGACATGACCCGGGCACTGCGGAGGATTCAGGGACAACTCTATGTCCTCTACGCACCGGGCGATCCAATTCTGGCGAAGGTCGTCTGGTACACCGGGACGGTCGATCGCGCGCCGGCCGAAGAGGGCGTCGCCGGGCTGCGCGGCTTCAGGCTTCCCGCCGTTCGGGGACCCGATACCGAGCGCCAGTATTCCAAGGTGCTGAATGTCCCCTGGCGGATCGACTTCTCCGACGTCGGCTATGACGGCGGCCATATCGATTGCACGTCCCGCGGATTTGTCCGAACCTACATCGCGCCCGTCATCATGGGGAAAGACGAACCTTTGGTAGGCGAGCGCGGCAGGCATGCCGAAAGCCCATTGGGTTTCGCGGCGACGACGACATCCCAGCCTGTATCTGTCAACGTTCAGCCCGTCGAAGGCCTTGTCCCGTGAGCAAGAAGGGAACCGGGCACCGAGGATCGGAGCAACCGGGCAAACTCACCGGGCGTCTGTCGGCCCATGCGAGACGGCAACAACTCCTCGAGACTTCGATCGCGTGCTTCGCCGAGTTCGGCTATGAGGGAACGACCACGGCGAAGCTCGCCCGGGCGGCCCACGTCAGCGAGCCGGTGCTCTACCAGCACTTCCACAGTAAGCGGGATCTCTTTGTCGCGCTGGTCGATCAGGTCGGCAAGGAAGTCATTCGGGAATGGAAGAAGGCGATCGCGCCGCTGCGGGCACCGCGCGACCAGTTGCGCGTGCTGCTGCGGCTGAACCCAGCGACCACAGACCCGCGCACGCGGCTCTTGTATCAGGTGATCTTCGCGGCGCAGGCGCAGATTCACGAGCCGGAAATCGTCGCGGCGCTTCGCGGGCACTACGAGCAGTATGCCCACTTTCTGACCAACGTCATCAAGAAGGCCCAGCGAGCCGGACAGGTGCGTTCCGACGTATCGGCCGTGGGACTGGCCTGGCAGCTCATCCACGCTGCCATTGGGTTTGCACTCATCAAGCCATTGGAGATTGAGGGCCACGCCACCCCCGCCACGGTCGAACAGGCCATCGGGCTGCTCATCGAGCAGCTTGCGGGTCAGCGCGTTGAGAAAGAGTGAGCGGGAAGCGACGATCGTCGCCTAGTCGTGCGAACTGGACGCGGTGGATTCGACCTTCTTCGACTCGGTCGATTCAAAGCGAGGGGCCTGGGACTCGGCCTGCTTTTTGACTTCCTTGATCTCGTCGCCGGTGTCGGCGAGGCCCTTTTTGAATTCGACGATGCCCTTGCCCAGGGACCGCCCCACCTCCGGCAGCCTTCGCCCGAAGATGAGCAGGGCGATCAGGCCGATGATGAGCATCTCGGGCCAGCCCAGGTTGTTGAAGAATGCGAGGGTTTGCGTATGCAGGGTCATCGTGGGGCTCCGAACAGGACAGGGATCGAACTCCCTTCATTAGGAATCATATCTCGAATCGGCAGGATTGGCTAAACCGCCGTCCTTCTTTCTCAAAAACCGCCGATACAAACAGGGCGGAAGCGGTCGTGGGGACGGATTCCGCCTTCGCCGGCGGCACCGAATTGGGGAGTTGACCGGCCCGTAGAGTTGGTTTCCTTGAGATCCATGCCGGGAGCATTGACCGATGTGCGGAATTGCCGGGATTGCCGCGACAGAGCCTCGGGCGGCGATAAATGCCCCGCACCTCGACGCCATGCTTGGGCTCTTGGAGCATCGCGGCCCGGACGGGGTGGGCACGTGGCGGGATGAATACTGCGCGCTGGGCCATCGGCGGTTGGCGGTCATCGACCTGCATACCGGCCGTCAGCCCCTCTCCAACGAGGGTGGCGATGTTCACGCCGTGGTCAACGGGGAGATCTACAACTTTCTCGACCTGCGCGAGGGGCTGCTGAGCGCGGGGCATCGCTTCTCGACGACGGGCGACAGCGAAACGGCGATTCACCTTTACGAAGATCATGGGGACCGATTTGTCGAGCATCTTTCCGGCATGTTCGCCGTCGCGCTTTGGGATGCGAAGCGGAGGCGACTGGTACTTGCCCGTGACCGGCTGGGGGTCAAGCCGCTGTACTGGCACTTCGACGGAGAGCGGCTTGTCTTTGCGTCGGAAATGAAGGCCGTCCTCGCTGCGTGCGGTGAACAGGCCATCGACTCGACCAGTCTGATTGACTACCTCACCTTCGGCTTCATTCCCTCTCCGAAGACAATTTTCAAAAACGTCCACAAACTTCCCGCCGGGCACATGCTCACATTTGAGGACGGTCGCATCAGCATTCGCGCTTATTGGGATCTTCAGTATCGCGGCGTGCTGGATGCGGGTGTGGAGTCGGTGAGCGAATCGCTTTGGGAGGTTTTGCGGTCGGCGACGCGGCTGCGCATGATCGCCGATGTGCCGATCGGCGCGTTTCTGAGCGGCGGGGTGGATTCGTCGGCGGTCGTGGCGTGCATGGCCGAGCAGATGCGGAGCCCTGTGCGGACGCTGACGTGCGGGTTTGAGGATGCCGCGCACGATGAATCGGCGCATGCCCGCGAACTGGCTGCGTCGCTCGGTTGCGATCATCACACGGAGCAGATTCGACCGCAGGCGGCGGAGGTGGTTGATACGCTGGCGTGGCACTTTGATGAGCCGTTCGCGGACTCGTCGGCGATTCCCATGTATTACATCTCGCAGGCGGCGCGGCGGCATGCCAAGGTAATTCTGTCCGGGGACGGGGGTGACGAGGTTCTGGCGGGGTATCGGCGGTATCGGTTTGACGCGTTCGAACATCGGGTGCGCCGGGCGGTTCCCGCGCTGGCGCGGCGGGTTGTGTTCGGCACGCTGGCGGGCATCTATCCGCGGACTTCGGCGCTTCCGCGCATTTTGCGCGGGCGCAGCACGCTCGGGAACCTGGCGTGCGACGATGCGACGGGGCATGGGCTGTCGGTCGCGACGATGGAACCGTCGGAAGCGATGGACATGCTGCACCCGGACATTCGCGGCGGGGTGAGGGACTATGACCCGCTGGATCATGTTCGGCGGTTTTACGACGCATGCGACGCGCCCGACCATTTGAGCAGGTGCCAATACGTTGACATCAAACTGGGGCTGGCCGACGGGATCCTGACGAAGGTGGATCGGGCGAGCATGGCCCACGGGGTGGAAGTGCGCTCGCCGATGCTGGACTTTCGGTTTGTGGAGTTTGCGTGGCGGATCGCACCAGGAATGCGCATGCGCGGTGGGCAGGGCAAGTATCCGCTGCGGGTCGCGGCGGCGCGGCGGATCGGCGCGGCGGCCCATCGGGTGAAGCATGGCTTTGAAGTGCCGATGGCGCGGTGGTTTCGCGGTGAACTGGGACAAATGTTTGAGCGAAGGATTCTGCGCAGCGCGGGGCCGATCGGCGAATGGCTGAACGAGCGGGCCGTTGATGAGACGTTCAGGAAGCACAGGGCGCAATCGCGCGACATGGCCGCGACGCTTTGGAAGGCGATGATGCTGGATGCGTGGCTGCGGCGGCTGGGCGAGGGGTTCGGGCGAAACGGAAACGCCGACAGGGCCGACTCCCCCACCGCGAGAGTGCCGGCCGGGGTGTGACACGGTTGGCGCACCCATTCGGCGAGGATTGGTAAACGTTGCATCCGCTGGCGGTGAGAAAACTGATCCTGCCGATTCACGAGATGATCCTCGGCCGGCCGACGCTGCGCTACCTGCGGGAGCTTGAGGCGTCGCAGTGGTGGTCGATGGACCGGCTTGGCGAGCTTCAGCAGCAGAAGCTCCGCAGGCTTCTGGCGCATGCGCATCGAAGCTGCCCCTTTTATCGAGAGCGAATCGAGGACGCCGGCGTCGATCCGGCGACCGCCACGCTCGGCGATCTGGCGAAACTGCCTACGACGACGAAGAATGACATTCGCGGGGCGCTCGACGACATGTGCGCACCGCTGACGCCGGGCGGGCTGCGCGATGCGGCGACGGGCGGATCGACGGGCGCGCCGCTGCACTTTCGACTGTGTCGCGGGCGGCAGGCTTCGGATCAGGCGGCGCGGGCTCGGACGCGGCGATGGTTCGGGATCGAGCCGGGCGAGCGCGAGCTTTATCTGTGGGGCTCTCCGCTGGAGGTGACGGCGCAGGACCGGCTGAAGGCCGCGCGCGACCGGCTCACGAATCATCAACTGCTCGATGCCTTCGACATGACACCAGCGAAGATGAGCCGGTACATCGGTCAGATTCGGCGGTGCGACCCCGTGCACATCTTCGGCTATCCCAGCAGTTTGGCGCGGCTCTTTCGGCACGGGCGCGAGACGGGGCAATCCATCGCCGCGCCGTCGTTGCGGGCGGTCTTTGTGACGGGCGAGGTCTTCGGCCGCGACGATCGGGCGCTGATTGAGGAATGCACGCCGGTTCCGGTGGCCGACGGCTATGGCTCGCGCGAGGGCGGTTTCGTCGCGCATCAGTGCCCCATCGGGTCGTACCACGTGACGATGGAGAGCCACATCGTTGAACTGATCGACGCGGACGATCGGCCCGTCGGTGACGGCGAGCCGGGCGAAATTGTGCTGACCCATCTGGACGCATTCGGCCATCCGTTCATTCGCTACCGCACGGGCGACATCGCGCGGGCCGCGAATTTGCCCTGCCCCTGCGGGCGCGGGCTGACGGTGATTGCGGGGATCGAGGGCCGGCGCACGGACATGCTGCGCACGGCGGGCGGCGGGCTGGCCCATGGGCTTTCGGTGATCTATGTGCTGCGCGAGTCGGAACATGTCGGCGAGTTTCAGATTGTTCAGAAGGCGAATCTCGATCTTCTGGTGCGCATCGTCCCGCGATCGGAGATGCCGACGGCGGAGCGCGAGCGGATCGTTCGGCAGCTTCGGCAGCGCATCGGCGGGGATATCGCGGTGACGCTGGAATTCGTGGAGCGCATCGCGCCGGACCCGTCGGGGAAGCATCGGCACGTGATGGGTGAGCGATGAGGGGGCGGGTGGTTGCACGGCTTCGGGATGTGGCCATCGTCTTGATTGCCTTCCTGGCATTGGTCGTCCTCTTTCAGCTCGTAAACGCCCTGGCAGACTGGCTGGGGTTGGGTGCCAACTCGCGTCCATTGACCTTTCTCTTCGCCACCGTCGCCATATTCTTCGTATTTTGGCGCCTGGCGATTCGGCGCGAACGACGCCTGAGACGATTGATATGGGAGAATCGCTGCCTTGCCTGCGAATATGACCTGACCGGAAATACGAGCGGCCTTTGTCCTGAATGCGGAATACCCATTCCGAGGCAGTTCCAACTCGTCTGCGAGGAATGCGGCGAAAGCGTGGCACTCCCGAGGGAAGCGATGGGATCGGTCCAGTTGTGCCCGCGCTGCGGCAAGCCGGGCGAGGTGCCGAAATATTCTCGGAGCGAGTAAGCCGGTTCGCTGCCAGGTCGTCGGCAGCCCGAATCGGGCATGAAAAGCTGTCGTTCTTGAAGTGACATAAGGTGACACACACCTTTCGGGGACTGTGCCAACACTTGTGGCGGGCATGGGTTGGGGCATTGCGCGATTTGGGTGGTTTTTTGCGCGAAAAGGCCTGGGGCCTGAGACCTAGGGCTTGGGGCGCGGTGAGGGCGAGGCGGCGCCGGTGAATGCGAGGGCGGCGACACGGGGCAGCGCTGCTGGTGGTCCGTCGCCAAACGGCAAGCCGCTTTGTTGCACGCTCGCAAGTCCTGCAAAACGAAGGTGACAATAGGCGAAAAAAGTTCTGGGGGGCGTTGGCAAGTCGCGTGGCGGGCATGGGTTGGGATGGTGATGGTTTTGGGTGAAAGAAACTCGCGGCGGAACGGGGCCTTACTACCCGAGGCTGAGACGCGGCCGCGGCGTGGTGATCGGGAGATGGCGCATGATTGTGGGGTCATGGCAATCTCTATTCTTGCTCAATGTGCGCGCCGTGAACGCAAAGACGGCTCAAAAACGGGTCGCGTGAGTATTGGGCGGCATGCAGGGCGGACGGGTTGTGAGCGTGGCGAGTTGATTCCACGTTTAGACTTTCGGGCGTGTAGGCGGCGAAAACAGGCCGCCCCGATTCTTCCTCGTTGAAAATCCTTGGTTTTGCTTGAACTTACCGCCGCCGGGCAATTAGAGTGGAGGGACCGGAATCCTCGCATCTCACCGGGGCAACATCCGTCACTTCGCCTAAGAGCTGCGGTCCGGTGATGTGTCTTTCAGGAGGGCCGATCATGTCCGCGTTCGTGCATTCCGCGATGGTGCGCAGGGCCACTGCGCTGGTTTGTGTTTTCCTTACACTCAACCTGTCGATGCTGACCTCGGGGTGCGGCGTATCACCCGGCGCTGGGCTGCCGGTGGGAGACGCTCGCGTCATTCCACTGACGCCGGATCACCCGATCTCGATTGCGCTGCGCGGCTCGGCCTTCGAAGGTGCAACGGCCCTCGAAGTTGATCCGGCCGGTGGCGCATTCAGGCTGATCTTTGCCGACGGGAATCGAACGGTTGCCGGGCGCGCGGTGTTCAGAGACGGCGCCTGGGAGATGGCCGAGTTCAACTTCGGGGCGGACGGGCTGGCGGCGAGCATGAAGCTCGACCCGGCCACGCGACAGGTCGTCGGGATTGAGACGTCGTACGGACACGTCTGGGAGTCGTCCAAGGAAGACCGCGTGGACGCGCGGCCGCGCGGCGAGAGCCGGATGGATACTTATCTTGCGGCCAATGAAACGCTGCTCGACATCACCTCGCCCGATGCGGACAAGACGAGCTCGTCGCTTGTCTTTCTTGTTCCCATTGCCGCGTTCATCATGATCATCTGGGCGCTTTGCGCTGACGGATTCCTGCTGCTGTGCCCGGGGTTCCCGGTCATTTTCGGCGTCATCATCGCGATCCTCACATCCATGCCGCCTCCACCGCCTCCTGGGGGCGGTCAGCCGGCGCCCGAGAACAATCCGCCGGTGGCCCAGGACGACGCCTTCACCATTCCGGAGAACACGGTGCTCAACGGGAACGTGCTTGCGAATAACGGGAGCGGCGCGGACAGCGACCCGGACGGCGATCCGCTGTCGACGACACTGGTCACCGGGACCAGCAACGGCGCGGTGAATCTGCTTGCCAACGGCGATTTCACGTACACGCCGAACGCCGATTTTGAGGGGACCGATACGTTTACGTATCAACTGGCCGACGGGCAAGGCGGAACCGACAACGCGATGGCGACGATCACCGTTGCGCGGGTCAATCAGCCGCCGGATGCGCGAGACGACTTTTTCGGGCCGTTCTTCCCCGGAAGCACTTCGTTTTCCGCCCTACCGAGGGGCAGCGGTGGTCCCGACATCCTCACTGGTAACGTGTTTGACGATAACGGAGCTGGGCCGGATTCTGATCCCGACGGCGATACGTTCATGGTGGTTGCGGTGGAGGGTTCGGCGGCCAACGTCGGCGTGCCGACGAACCTGGCGACGGGCGGCGTGGTGACGGTGATGCCGGACGGTTCGTTTGAGTTCTTCACGATGGACACGGACTTCGAGGATGAGGCATTCACGTACACGATTGCCGATCCGGGCGGGCTGACGGACACGGCGACGGTACTTATTGACATCATTGACTAAGGCAAGGCAGTGCCCGGGAGGCGCCGCAGGACAGCTTGACGGTCTACTCACGAGTGCGCCGGTTTTATCACCCGGGCTGAGCGTTCACACGCCATTGCGGCGCGCTTGACGGCGGACGGGGGCGTCGATAGGCTGCTTCCGACTGGTCCTTTTGAAGAGGCGTCGCATTCATGGATTCTTTTGGAACAATTCCGATTCGGCGGATGATCGTCGCGACGGCGATTCTGCCGAAGGCGCTGCGCCGCCGGGGAGCCTCCTAGACGGGACTTGATCTGAATTCGATCAATACGAACCCTGGGAGCCCGCGAGTTTCCGGGGTTTTTTTATTGGCTGACGGATTGATAGACGCATGACGACGATGGTTGAACCAGCTATGACGGACGGCATCGGCCGGGCGGAGGCGGAACCGACGCTTCGCGAGGAAGTGCGACGGACGTTTCGGCTTGCGCTGCCGATCGTCGGATCGACGATGTCGGGCATGCTGCTGGGGTTTACCGACTTTCTGATGGTGTCGCGGCTGGGTACGGAGGCGACGGCGGCGATCAGCCCCTGCACGATGCTGCTTTACAGCGTGCTGTGTTTGGGGCTGGGGATGGCGAACAGCGTGCAGACGTATTCTGCGCAGTCGATGGGCCGAAAGCGGCCGGCTGAGGCGGCGGCGTATGCGTGGCAGGCGATCTACATCGGGGCGGTGTTCGCGGTGGTCGCGTATCCGGTCACGCGACTGCTGCCACTTCTTTGGGGGGCGGTGGGCCACGAGCCGACGGTTCAGGCGATGGAGGTCGCGTACAGCCAGGTGGTGCTGTGGTGCATGCCGCCGGCGATCATGTGCGTCGGGCTGGAGGGATTCTTCAACGGGATACAGCGGCCGAAGGTGGCGCTGGCGTCGGTGCTGACGGCGGTGGGATTTAATGCACTGGCAAACTACGCGCTGATCTTCGGGAAGCTGGGGATGCCGGCGATGGGGATTCGCGGGGCGGCGGTGGCAACGCTGATCTCGTGGATGATTCGGCTGCTGATGCTGGGGATGGTTTTTCTGTCGCGGGAGTTTCGCACGAAGTTTCAGTCGAGCGAGTCCTGGCGGCCGAGCGGGCAGCGGATTCGCGGGATCATCCGGCTCGGCGGGCCGACGGGGATTCAGTGGATGCTGGACGTCGGGTCGTGGTTCGTGTTTCTCACTGTGCTGATCGCGGGGTTTGGGACGCGGACGCTGGCGGCGTCGAACATCGCGCTGCAGATGATGCACGTTTCGTTCATGGCGGCGCTGGGGATCGGCGGCGCGGTGATGTCGCTGGTGGGACACGCGATCGGTGAGAAGAAGCCGGAACTGGCGGCGATGCGCGCCCGAGCGGGGCTGGTTCTGACGATGTCGTACATGGCGTTCATCGCGGTGGTGTTCGTGACGACGGGGCGGAGTTTTGTCGGGCTGCTGTCGAGCGACGCGGAGGTGATCTCGATCGGGACGCACGTGCTGTTCTGGGCGGCGGCGTTCCAGATCTTCGACGCGATGGGGATCACCTATGTGCATGCGCTGCGCGGGGCGGGCGACACGCGGTGGCCGTCGATATTGGTGATCATCTGCAACTGGGGCGTGTTTATCACGGGGGGCTATCTGGTGTCGCGGCACGTTCCGCAGCTCGGGTATCACGGACCCTGGATGATGTGCACGACGTACATTATTCTGATCGGCTTGGCCCTGCGGTGGCGGTTTACGCGCGGGGCGTGGCGGAAGATCCGGCTGTTTACGGATGACGAGCCGGTACTGGGGGGAGACGTGCCGACGGCGGTGTGCGAGGTTGAGCAGATCGGCGTGGGCGCGTAGGTGAGGCAAAGGGCCCGGGAATGCATCCGCGGGCTTGAGACGCGTTGGGGCTTTTTCTTAAGTCGCGGCGCGGCGGAGTCTATTGAGCATGTTCAAAGAAGTGCCGAGCAGTTTTGACTTCCCGAAGATGGAGAAGGATATCCGCGCTTTCTGGGAGTCGAACAAGATTTACGAGCAGTCGCTGAAGCAGCGCGAGGGCGGCAAGCCGTTTGTCTTCTTTGAGGGCCCCCCCACTGCCAACGGACTGCCGCACCCCGGGCACTGTCTGACGCGGGCGATCAAGGATTTGTTCCCGCGGTACAAGACGATGACCGGGCACCACTGCCTGCGCAAGGGCGGGTGGGACACGCACGGGCTGCCGGTTGAGGTGGAGGTGTGCAAGGAGCTTGGCATCCATACGAAGGAGGAGATCGAGAAGTACGGCATCGAGGCGTTTAACCGCAAGTGCCTGGAGAGCGTGTTTCGGTATACGAAGGAGTGGGAGGACCTGACGCGGCGGCTGGGGTTCTGGGTGAATCTGGACGAGGCGTATGTCACGTATCACCAGAGCTATATCGAGAGCGTGTGGTGGTCGCTGAAGACGCTGTTCGACGCGGGGCTGCTTTATCAGGGGCACAAGATTGTCTGGTGGTGGGCGCAGGGCGGGACGGCGCTATCGAGCGGCGAGGTTGGGCAGGGATACCGGGAGGTGGATGACCCGAGCGTATACGTGCGCTTCCCATTGGTGCCAAACGCCGAAACGTCGAAACGTCGAAACGTCGAAATTGAGAAGGCGCTGGCTTCGGGTAAGCCGGTGAGTCTGCTGGTTTGGACGACGACGCCGTGGACGCTTCCGAGCAACACGTTTGCGGCGGTACACAGGGAATTTGACTACGCGATTGTGCATGATGAGGAGACGGGCGAGCGGCTGATCTTCGCGGCGGCGCTGGTCGAGGCGATCGGCAGGAAGGCGAAGAAGAAGTCGTGGACGGTTGAGGCGACGATCAAGGGGGCGGACCTTGTCGGGCTGAGCTATCGGCCGCCGTTTGACTACTATCGCAAGCGGCCGGCGAAGGAGATTGTGCCGCATGCCGAGGCGGGGATTCCGCTGGGCGATTATGCGCCGGAACTTGCGGCGGGCGGGACGGACTTCGCGTGCTGGCGGATTCTGCATGCGGACTTTGTGACGCTCGACAGCGGCACGGGGCTGGTGCATGAGGCGCCGGCATTCGGCGAGGTGGACTACGAGCTTTTGCAGGAGGAGCGCAAGCGCTTCAAGAACCCTGAGTCGATCCCCCTGCTATGTGCCGTCGCGCCGAACGGGAACTTCACCGAGGATGCGCCGACGTACAAGGGGCGATGGGTAAAGGAGTGCGACAAGGACATCGTTCGCGAACTGAAGGAGCGGACGGTGGCGGGATCGCAGATTCCGATCCTGATGTACCAGGAGCAGTATCGCCACGATTACCCCTTCTGCTGGCGGGCGGAGCAGGACCCGCTGATTCAGTATCCGCGGAGGAGCTGGTTCATTCGGACGACGCAGTTCAAGGATGCGATGCTGGAGAACAACCAGCACATCAACTGGCTGCCGGATCACATCAAGAGCGGACGGTTTGGGAAGTTTCTGGAGAGCAATGTCGACTGGTCGCTTTCGCGCGAGCGGTATTGGGGCACGCCGCTGCCGATCTGGGTTTGCGAGAAGACGGGCCACATGGAGGCCCTTGGCTCTTATGACGAACTGTTGGGCAAGCCCGGCGTGCAGGGATTGGAAGTCTGGGAGAGCGCGAAGAAGGAAAACCCCGGTCTGAGCGAGCATCTGAAGGTACACAAGCCGTACATCGATGCGATCACGTATCAGTCGCCGAAGGATGCGACCTCGCGGATGCGGCGGGTGACGGAGGTGATTGACTGCTGGTACGACAGCGGTGCGATGCCGTTTGCGCAGTGGGGCTGGCCGCACAAGGGCGGGGAGATGATGTCGGCGCAGTTTCCGGCGGATTTCATCAGCGAGGCGCTGGATCAGACGCGCGGGTGGTTTTATTCGTTGACGGCGATCAGCACGATGCTGTTCGGCGAGAAGGGGATTGCGCGGAAGCAACTGGGGAAGGAATATCCCGTGCCGTTTCGGAACTGCATCGTGCTTGGCCTGCTGATGGGCGAAGACGGGCTGAAGATGTCGAAGTCGAAGAAGAACTACAAGGAGCCGACTTACATCTTCGAACATGAGGGCGCGGACGCGATGCGGTGGCTGTTCTTCTCCGGGCAGACGCCGTGGACGAGCATCCGCTTTCAGGAGGCGGCGATCGCCGAGGGGCAGCGGGAGTTTCTGATTCGTCTCTATAACTGCTACAGCTTCTTTGTGATCTACTCGAACATCGACAAGTGGACGCCGGACGGCAAGGTCGCGCGGGAATCGGCGAGCGAGCTGGATCGGTGGATGCTGTCGGCGCTGGATGCGTGCAGCCTGCGCGTGTACGACTGCATGGAGGCTTACGACAATTACAACGCGGCGAAGGCGCTGGTTGAGTTTGTCGATGCACTGTCGAACTGGTACGTCCGCCGGAGCCGGGAGCGATTCTGGCGAAGCGGGATGGATGAGGACAAGCAGTCGGCCTATGCGACGCTGTATCACTGCCTGGTGGAGACGGCGAAATTGATTGCGCCGTTTACGCCGTTTATCGCGGAGGCGATGTATCAGAATCTTGTCGTGGAGGGCGGCAAGGAGAGCCATGGAAAGCAGCCTCAGAGCATTCATCTGTGCGACTATCCCGTGACGGCCGAGACGCGGTCGGGTGTGGCGTCGCGCATCGACGCGTCGCTCAACGAGGAAATCGAGATGGTCCGGCAGGTGGTGTCTTGCGGGCGGGCGGCGCGGGCGGCGACGAAGCTGCGCGTGCGGCAGCCGCTGCCGAAGATGGAGCTTTTCCATCGGCGGGCCGATTTGATTCGCAAGCACGAGGCGCTGATCCGTGACGAACTGAACGTGAAGCAGATCGACTTCGTCAGTGCGGCGGCGATCGATCAGTATGTCCATTACGACATCAAGCCGGACTTCAAAAAGATCGGTCCGAAGTTCGGTCCGCTGGCGCCGAAGATCAAGGCGGCGCTGGGGGCACATCCAAATGTGGATGCGATCGTGAAGCAGCTCGAACAGACGGGCACGTACACGCTGACGGTCGATGGGCAGGAGGCGGAGCTTTCGACGGACGAACTGCTGGTCGAGCTTCATGCACGCGAGGGATGGGCGGCGGAGCGCATTCCGGGTCAGGGGATTCTCGTGCTCGACACGCATCTGACGGATGCCTTGCGCGATGAGGGCGTGGCGCGGGACTTTGTGAACGTCATTCAGCAGACGCGGAAGAATCTGAACCTACAATACGAGCAGCGGATCGACCTGGCGATCGTCGGCGGACCGGAGGTTCAGCGGATCGTCAATGGATTCGCGGAGTACATTCGCGGCGAGACGCTGGCGCAGAACCTGCTTTCGACGCCGATGCCGGACGTTGCGCCGGCGATGGCGGAATCGGAGGGGCTGACGGCGGAGATCAGCGTGAGGCCGGTTTGAGGCGGGTCGCCAATTTTTTGCGAGGTGAATATGACGAGACTTGAACTGCTGATCGATCGACTTCAGGTGGCACGGGGATGGACGCAGAGTTTGATCGCCGACATTGAGGAGTCGCGCTGGTTTGAGATGCCTGGTCCCGGTGTCGGGCATCCGGCGTGGCAGATCGGCCACCTTGCGGCGTCACAGGTCGCGCTGGTTCACATGCGGTGCTTCGGGAAGAAGTTTTCGGATGTGGTCGGCGAGTCGATCATTCCGACATTCGGCCGCGGCTCGACGCCGGTGGCGGACAAGTCGAAGTACCCCCCGCTGGCTGAGATTCGATCGATGTTTGACGGCATCCAGGCGGACGCGATCGGGCTCATTTCAAACATGAAGGACGCGGAGCTGGATGAAGCCGTGAGCGGCGATCCGCATCCGTTCTTCAAGACGAAGGGCGGCGCGATCGCGATGACGGCGATGCACGAGACGTTTCACGCGGGCCAGCTCGCGATGACGCGGCGCATCTTCGGCAAGGCTCCGCTGCGATGATGTTATGAATTGCCGGGCGAGGCGGCGTTGACCTGGGCGCCGCGCTGCTCTTTCTTGACGACTTCGCGCACGCGCTTCAGCGCTTCGACGTATGGCTCACCGATGGCCCGCTCCTCGGGAGTGGTGTGCTCGATGATCCATTTCTGCATCTCATCCTGCGACTTGGGCCCGCTGCCGCGAAAGCTGCCGGCGACCTTCTTGGTGAATGCGGCGTCCTGAGCGTACTGCGTCAATCGGTCGCGGATGAAGTCGTTACGCTGCTGGGGCGTTGACTGCTCGGCATACTTTTTGGCGTCGTCCATGAAGGCCCGCTTAGCCTGACGGAAGACGGCGTCGGCGAAGGCCTGGCGCTGCTCTTCGTTGATCTCGTCGAGGCATTCCTTGAGCTCGGCATCGCGGCCGGGCTTCATCATCTGGGCCTTCCACTGCTCGAGGAACTGTTCCTGCTCGACCTGTGCGAGCCGGGCGAGTCCGCGGGAATCGGAGATGTAGTTCACCATCTCGGCGGCCTTGGCCGTGGCGACGTCGGGGCGCGACGGTGTCATGGCGATGTCATAGCCGAACCAGCCCGCAATCAGCAGGACGCCGACGATTCCGCCGATGAGGGCGGCCGGGCGATGTCGTTTCACTACCTGTTTCACTTCACCTGTCGTCATCAAGAGCCATCTCCAATCGGCCGTTCGCTTATGGGCGACCGGGCGAGTCCATCATTCATACGAGGAAGCAATCTATCGGGCAACCTCATCACGGGCGGTGCGAGGTTTGAGATCGGCGTTGAGGGTATTGAACGAGCCCTGGCCGTCGCCTTTGTGAAAGGGCTCGAACTCCGAGATCAGCGGCATGTCGGCCCGGCCCATGCCGAATCCCTTAGCGGAAGCCAGCGACTCCTGCCCCACTTTTTTCCCGGCGTAGGCGTCACCCATGAGCCATTCGTAACTGGCGCCCTCGGTCTCGCGCCAGGTGGTGCGGGAACCGAACTTCGCGGACAACTTGTGATCGGACGGCAACAGGCGCCGATCGGCGGGACAGTGGAGTACGTCGGGTTCCGTGGGAAGGTATGGCTTGAGCACGGTGCCCAGCGTGGGCCATTCGGGATCGTGGGTCTGGATTGACTGGAGCTTTGAGACGGCCGGCCAGATGTCGCCCGAATCCCGAAGATAGGCCGTCAGGCCTTCGCCGATTGCGCCCAGATTGGACAGACAACGGGCCCTTGCCTCGGCGACGCCCTTGGCTCGATAGCCGGGGACGACGAACATCCCCGCCAGGCAGATGACCGCAACGCCGATGAGGATTTCGATCTTGGTAATGCCTTGTCTCACAGACTCGAACCAATCCGATCCGCCGCCGGGACCTACGGGCCCCGGGGCCTGGAAATCAAACGGGCCCCACCATCCTAGTTAACGGATGTGGAGCCCTCACATGATTGAACTTAGGTGGGCGGCGGGCCCTCGTCAAGGAACGCCTCCTGTCGGCCGGGCCGCCGCTATAAGGTTCTTGCCATATATGCTTTACAGTCGCGCCGTGTGCGAGCCAGGGGCTTAGCTGCGGGAGGACAGGGCCTCAGCCGGCTTTGCGGGGGCCGTTTCGGGCACCCAGGTGCGGATTTCGCTGATTTCCGGCTCGATGGATTTTACTTCCTTGCCGCAGAAGGTGCGGATGACCATTCGGCGGGTTTCCCGGGGGAGGAGCGGCCCGCGCCATTCATCGTCGAGCTGTAAGGGCGTTGCGGCCCAGACGGCGGACTCGGTGGCTGCGTTGCCATCGCCATCCAGGCCCACGAGGCGAAGCGAGAGCATGGAGACGGTCTTGTCGCCCGTGTTCTCGACGCTGACTGTAGCCCTGCGATAGCCCCAGCGGTCGGTGGATTCGCCGATGCCGGTGCAGATTTTCAATTCGTCGCGGTATTCGGGGGCCCGAACATCATCGATCGCGTCGGCGAGGACCGGGGGCAAGGCGGCCCTGATTTCCGGCAGGCTCTGCGCTGCCTGCTGGACGAGATCCACGAGATTTGTCGACTTCTTGTCGAGGAGTCGAATGCCGTACACCGCGACACCGGACACGCAGACGATCGCGGTGACAAGGACCGAGCTGAGCCCCAATGCGGTTACGGCCAGGAAGCCCATGGGCTTGCGAACGACGGGGGCGGATGAATCGTTAAACATGGCGAAACTCCCTTTATTGCGCACACTGCCGGACGACGGCGCTGTCGTCCCGACTGAGTGAACCACGCTACCAGATGTATTGGCCGTGACCCGGATATTATTTCCGCGATCGCGGCAGGGAACCGGCGAAACCGGGCGGCCGGGCCTGAGCGAGCCCATTGCGGGCTTCAGGCATCCTAAGAGCTTGTCCGATAAGAAGGCGTGACCGGGTGGGAAACTCGGCAATAATGGCCGACCACTGGCGTCGCCTTCCGGAAGATTATGGCGGACATCCTCGATCAAAGCGAAGTAGATGCCCTGCTGGCCGCCGTGTCCAGTGGAGACACGTCGACACTTGAGAGTCGCGGCGGCGAGCCGAGCCCGCGCGAGTTCAGCGTTTACGATTTCAAGCGTCCGGAGCGGGTGAGCAAGGACCAGATGCGCTCGCTTCAGGCGATCCACGAAGGATTCGCCAGAAACTTCGGGGCGTCGCTGTCGGCGTTTTTGCGGACGATTGTCGAGACGCGCGTGGCGACGGCGGAGCAACTGACCTACAGCGAGTTCATCCATTCACTGCCCAGTCCGACGTCGTTCAACATGCTTTCGGCGCCGCAGCTTGCCGGGCAGGTTTGCCTGGAGTTGAGCCCGCTGATTGTGTTCCCGATCGTCGATCGGCTTCTGGGGGGCACGAATTCAGACATCTTCATCCCGCAGCGGCCGCTGACCTCGATCGAGCAGCGACTGGTGAACCGGATCATTGATCGAGCCCTGAGCAGCCTGACCGAGGCGTGGTCGGAGCTTGTGGAAGTGAAGTTTGAGCTGGCCGGTTCGGAGAGCAACCCGCACCTGGTGCAGATCGTCGCGCCGAATGAAGTCGTGGTGGTGATCGGGTTTGAGATCAAGGTGGGCTCTCGCGCGGGGACGATGAGCATCTGCATTCCGTTCAATGTGATCGAGCCGGTCATCGGCAAGCTCGCGGTGCAAAGCTGGCTGGTCTATTCGACAGGCGGAAGCACGTCGGATCAATCGCGCCACGTGACGCGGAACCTGCGCAAGGCGGAGCTGCCGCTGACCGCGATGCTGGGCGAGACGACGATCACGGTGAACGAGCTGATGGACCTGGCGCCGGGGGACATCATTCAACTGGAGAAGCTGATCGATCGCGACTTTATCCTGCAGGTTCGCGGTCAGAAGAAATTCGCGGGGAAGCTCGGCAAGCTGCGGGGCAAGCGTGCTCTGCAGATCACGCGCAATGCCGACGCGGAAGAGCCGCTCTGACACGGTCTGTATCAGCGCGACAGCCGAAAGCCGATTAACGGTTCAAAGAAACCGCCGGTCAATCCTGCGATCAACGACTCACGGACAGGGCGTACCCGCCCCACCGTTGGCCAGGACTCTCGCCGTGAAGAGCTGGATGTCCTTGCCGTTGATGGCGCCGTCCATGTTGACGTCGGCGCAGGGATCGCCGTTCTTGGTCAACAGAGCCGTGACCATGGGCGCGATATCGTTGATATCGACGCGGCCAGAACGGTCGATGTCGCCGCGGCAGAAGCACACGTCCTCGCAGGCGTCGTCGATGCCGTTGAAGTCGAAGTCGCCGAAGCAGAAGGAACCGCCGCCCTGAGCAATGCCTCCGAGGTCGTCGCAGCAAAGCGGGTCGATATCCAGACAGAATCCGCCGGGCAGGCAGCAGGCCTCATTAATGGTGCAAACCTCATTGAGCCCCTGGGGGACTCCCTCCATACTCAGACACGTCCCGACTTCCATGAGGTTGCAGGTTGAGTTCGGGAGGCAGCACGGCTCTTCGCAGGCGTCATCGACGCCGCTTAAGTCGTTGTCGCCGAAGCAGAACGTCCCCGACCCGCGCGGCGTGCCGCCCATCGTGAAGCAAGTGAACGGCTCAAGGTCCATGCATGTACCGTTGGTAAAACAGCACGCCTCATCATCGAGCGGGCAGGTGGTGTTGGGGCCGAGGGGGATTCCGCCGAACAGATTGCAGCACTGCGGATCAAGTTCAAAGCACGAGCCATCGAGGAAAACGCAAGCCTCGGGGGCTTGGCAGACGGTTCCCGCGCCCATAGAGCTGCCGCCGGCAAGACCGCAGACAACGACAGTCAGATTCGCGCAGGAACCATCGGGCAGACAACACGCCTGAGTCGGCGTGCAGACGGTGGTCAGGCAGGTCGAGCCCGCCAATTGAGGCGTTCCGAACAAAGAGCGGCAGCTTGCCGGGGGTAGATTCATGCAGGCGCCTGAGGGGAGACAGCATGCCCGATTGGCCTGGGGCGCGTCGCCGGTCGCGGTGAAGAAGAAGGGATCGGTGCTTTGGGCATTGAGCCCGCCGAGCCCGCGTGCGACGAAGGCGCCGTAGTAGCGGTTGGCGATGGACTTGAGCTGCTGATAGTCGCCGAGAATGCGCTGGCGTGTGCCGATGGGCCCGGGGTCGGGATTCGGCGAGAGCGGTGACGGAGCGACGAAGTTGGCGAAGTCGGCAAGTGTTGAATCGGTGGCAATGGTGGCGAAGACATCCTGCGACTGTACGAATCGAACCTGCCAACGCCTTGTTGCGGGGTTGTACGTGGTGAACATAACGCCGATTTCGCCGGATGCGAGGACGGCGATGCAGGGCAGCGCGGCGTCGACACCCGCCGGGGAAATTGTGCGCTCGGGACCGGACGTGTAGGCACCGCCGGCCGCCGGAACGAGGGCGCGGAATCGAAGCCGATTCGCGCCGGTGGCGTCCTTGGTTCCGTAGGCGACATAGACGACGTGGGTGTTGGGATCGACGCCGATGGCGGTGATGCTTCCGAGCAGCGCGTTGTTGCCGCCCATCTTCACACCGGGTGCCTGATTACTGAGTCCAGCGCCGATGTTCATCCCGTTATTTGGAACCGCGGCCGGCCCGATGCCCCAGTTCTGTCCGCCGTCGGTGGTGCGATTCAGGACGTAGTTCATCGCCTTGAGGCCGGTGGCGGCGAATGCGTTCGTCCCCTGGGCGTGGATGTTGTAGACGTTTCCATTGGTGCCCATGGTGATGCGATTGCCGGGATTCGTCGCCATGGTGCCCGCGGTATGGACGGATCGGTCGCGGGTGAAGTTGGGTGGATTGGCGCCCAAAGACACGGCGTTGCGGATCAGCGGCATGGCTCCGAAATTGTCGTAGGCGACGTGGACGTTCTGTTGAGCGGCGTTTGCCGGATCGCGCCCGACCCAGAGCCAAGGCTGATCGGAGTTACCGAGAGATGATGCGACGTTGTTGTTGGTCGCCTGCGTCACGCCGAGGTTAACGCGCCAGCTCCATGCGGCGGCACTTGCGGGATTTGTCGTTCGGCCGCTGTAGATGTTGCCGTCGGCCTTGAGAAAAGTGATGTAGAGCACACCGTTGGCGTCGTAGTGCGGGGTTTGATCGCAGGGGCAACCGTCGGCAGCGATTCCGGGCGGAGCGGGAATGGTCAGATGCTGAGTCCAGGTCACGCCGCCGTCGTTTGAATACCAGAGCGGAGCATTTCCGTTCTGGTGCCACAAGGTGCCCGCGAAGGAAAGGATGACAATCTGATTCGTGTTGGTGGGATTGACGGCGATGCTTGGCTCGGCGCCGAAAGTGGCGTTGGGGACGCTGAACCCTGACGCGGCGAGGACGTCGACGACCGTCACGCCGGCGCGCGGCGCGGCGCCGAAGATGTCTTCGGCCGCCAACGGCTGCGCTGCCTTCGGCGGAGGAGGCCCCTGCTCGGGCCAGTCGCCTCGCGGCCGGGCGCTGTTGGGATCACCGGCAATGGCCACGGTGCAGATCAGCAGACTCAGGACGGACGCCGAACGAAACATTGCGCAGGATGACATGGCCATTCCTCCACCAATGACCGGCGTCATGAAACGGGGACGGCCGTTTCAACGCGCCGAACAATAAGCGCACCGAATCTGTCGGGACCCTTTGGGAATAGGCCATTCTTCGTCGGCTCAATAGATGGGGAGTTCTGCCTGCCGACCGACGCCTGAATTGAGAGACGTACTGCCCGACAACCAAGCGCAAGTCTATCAGACTTGAATTGGCAACTTCAATAGGGGAATAACCGAATCACTAACCGCCTACGGGGCCACCGGTTGCGCCCGGTTCGGTCATGGCTCGCGGGTCGAGGAGGATCTTCAACTTGTCCTCTGCAACGACCTTCTGCGCCAGCGCGACCTGTCGGACGGTCTTGCCCGACTTGAATGCCTCCTTGGCGATGGCGGCGGCCTGGTCGTAACCGATGACCGGCGCGAGCGAGGTGCACATGGCGAGACTCTGCTCGACGAGTTCCTCGGCGCGCTGGGCGTTGGCCTCGATGCCGGCGACGCAGCGGTCGTTGAAGACGCGCACCGCGTTGGAAAGGATGCGCACGGATTCCAGGAAGTGATGAGCCATGACCGGCATGCCGACGTGCAGGTCGAAGTTGCCGAGGATCGTCGCGGCGCTGGCCACCACGGCGTCGGCGCCGATCGCATGGGCCGCCGACTGCATCAGCATCTCGCACATGACCGGATTCACCTTGCCGGGCATGATCGAGCTGCCGGGCTGGGTGGATGGGAGATTGATCTCTCCGATGCCGCAGCGCGGACCGGAGGAGAGAAATCGGATGTCGTTGGCAATCTTGATCATGCTGACGGCGATGGTGCGGAGCAGACCGGACGCCTCGACGAAGCCGTCCTTGGCGTGCTGGGCCTCAAAGTGATCGGCGGCCTCGACGAAATCGATTTTCGTCTTCTGGGCCAGCCTCTTTGAGACGCGCTCGCCGAATCCCTTGGGGGTATTGATGCCGGTGCCGACAGCGGTGCCGCCGATGGGCAATTCGCGCAGGGCGTTGATCGCCTTGTTGGCGCGCATGACGGAGAGCTTCGCCTGGGCGGCGTATCCGGAGAACTCCTGGCCGAGGCGGATCGGCGTGGCGTCCTGCAGGTGGGTGCGGCCGATCTTCACGATGCCGTCGAAGTCCTTCGCCTTGGCGGTCAGACCGGCGGCGAGTTTCTCCAATGCCGGCACGAGATCGTCCTTGAGAGCCGCGGCGGCGGAAACGTGCATGGCCGTCGGAATGACATCGTTGGAGCTTTGCGACTGATTGACGTGGTCGTTGGGGTGAATCTGTCCCTTGTCACCGCCGGCGAGTTGCACGGCGCGGTGGGCGATGACTTCGTTGGCGTTCATGTTGGTCGACGTGCCGGAGCCGGTCTGGAAGACGTCGACGACGAAATGCTCGTCGAGCTTGCCGTCGATGACTTCCTGTGCGGCCTTGCCGATCCAGTCGGTCTTGTCCTTCGGGACGACGCCCAACTCGGCGTTCACCTCGGCGGCGCACTGCTTGATGAGGCCCATGGCCCAGATGAACCGGCGGCCCAATCGGTAGCCGGAGATCGGGAAATTCTCCACGGCCCTTTGGGTGGACGCGCCCCATAGCGCACTGGCGGGGACGGTCATGGGGCCCATTGAATCCTTCTCTATTCGCGTTTCCTGCGGCATGTTGCACCTCTGGATGAAATCGCCGACTCGTTGCGGCCGTCGGGTATCACGATACGCCAGCGGGCCGACCATCGCCAGCATGGCCGAACGAGCGGCAATCCGCGTGCCGCCGCGAGGACGGAGGCGAACGCAAGCCCGGCAGGACACGATGTTTGACGCCCCGCGCGGCGAGGAATTAACATGTCTTGTCTGCTCGTCGCCAACCGGCACATTGGCGCGATGGTCGGACCCCAACTACGGAGAGAGAAGTATGGGACGCCTCTACCAAAACATAATTGATACCGTCGGCCGGACGCCTCTGGTTCGGGTGAACCGGATCATCCAATCGAAGGCCGAGGTGTACGCCAAGCTCGAGTTTTTCAACCCGATGTCCAGCGTGAAGGACCGCATCGGTAAGTCGATGATCGAGGCGGCCGAGCGCTCGGGCAAGGTGAACAAGGACACGCACTTCATCGAGCCGACGAGCGGCAACACGGGCATCGGCCTGGCCTTCGTCTGCGCGGCGAAGGGGTACAAGCTGACGCTGACCATGCCGGAGTCGATGAGCATGGAGCGGCGGATGCTGCTTCGCGGACTCGGGGCGAACCTGGTGCTGACGCCGGCGGCCGACGGGATGCGCGGGGCCATCGCCAAGGCGCAGGAGCTGGTGAAGACGACGCCCAACGCGATCATGCCGCAGCAGTTCGACAACCCGGCAAATCCACAGGTCCACCGCGAGACGACGGCCGTCGAAATCTGGGAAGACACCGACGGCAAGGCGGACATCCTCGTATCCGGCATCGGCACGGGCGGGACGATCACCGGCGTCGGCGAAGTCATCAAGCAGAAGAAGCCGGGCTTCAAATGCGTGGCGGTCGAGCCGGAAGAGTCGCCGGTGCTGACGCAGGTGCGCGAGTCGAAGCCGATACAGCCCGGTCCGCACAAGATACAGGGCATCGGAGCGGGGTTTGTTCCGTCGGTGCTGAATGTCGAAGTGTATGACGAGATCATCCGCGTGAACTCGGCGGATGCGATGAGCTGGGCGCGGAAGTGCTGCCGGGAAGAGGGCATCTTCTGCGGCATTTCGTCGGGCGCGGCACTTTGCGCGGCGAATCAGGTGGCCACGCGGCCGGAGAGCGCGGGCAAGATGATCGTCGTGGTGATGGCGTCGAGCGGCGAGCGATACCTGAGCACGGCGTTGTTCCAGGAAGGCTGATTCGGCTAGACTGGGGTCGCTTTGAATCGGGTTTGTAAGGCGAAAACCAAGCCCACGGATTCGAATCCGTGGGCTTCGTATTGGATAAATTCGTACTGAAAGCCAGGAATCGGGGAAAGAAAGCACGAGAGGACATTCATGACGCAGATCAAGGCGACGAACGTTGTTTGGCACGAGGGACACGTTGAGCGGGCGGGCCGCGAGAAGCTGCTGGGGCAGCAGGGCTGCACCATCTGGCTGACGGGGCTGCCCTCCTCCGGCAAGAGCACCATCGGCTTTTCGCTGGAGCACATGCTCGTGCAGCAGGGTCGCATGGCGTATGTCCTCGACGGCGACAACATCCGCCACGGGTTGAACAAAAACCTCGGCTTCTCCGCGGAGGACCGTGCCGAGAACATCCGCCGCATCGGCGAGGTGGCGAAGCTGTTCGCCGACGCCGGTGTCATCACGATTACATCGTTCGTGAGCCCCTACCGGGCGGACCGCGACATCGTGCGGAAGCTGCATGCGGACGCCAAGCCGGCGCTGCCGTTCTTCGAGGTGTTCGTCGATACGCCGGTCGAGCTTTGCGAGGAGCGCGACCCGAAGGGGCTTTATAAGAAGGCCCGCGCGGGGGAGATTAAGAATTTTACGGGCGTCTCCGACCCCTACGAGGCTCCGACGAACGCGGAACTGGTTTTGAAGACGGCGGGGATGAAGCTGGAGGAGTGCGTGGCGACGCTGGCGGCGCATCTTCAGAAGAGCGGGATTCTGGGGGCGTAGGGTACGCGGGGCCGCGCTGAACGCTCCAAACGCAAGGTGACATAAGGTGACACAGCGGGTTTCCGTTTTGTGCCAAGTCGCGCGGCAGTCGCGAGTTGGGGCGGGAGGATTCTTGCGCGAAAAATCCGTGAAAACGGCCTGAGTCGTGGGGGCTGGGGCTTGAGACGAGGAGGCGTCGAGGAGCGCCGCGGCTGAGGCGTGGTGGGGTTTGCATTTGAGAGTCGCGCGGGGCATTGGGTATTCTTCTCGGGGCGAGGGTGGGCCGTCTTCTATTTGCTTATTCTTGCTCAATGTTCGCGCGGATTTGTAAGGAAACTGGTCGGCATTTGAATCGCTGACAGCGTGCTTGCGCACCGTTGCAAACGGGCGTAGGGAGTTGCTAGACTGGTGTCCTGGA
>CAZCGF010000012.1:0-39813 GCA_964498115.1 uncultured Planctomycetaceae bacterium
GGAAGAAGAAGTTCGCCGGTCTGGGCGTCGCTGAGGTGCGCAGGATGAAGCAACTCGAGGATGAAATCCGACGACCCAAGCAGTTGGTCGCCGAACTCAGTCTCGACAAAGCGATGCTCCAGGATGCGCTGGGAAAAAGGCTTTGACACCTGTTCAGGGACGGACGCTGGTGAAGCAAACGCAGAGAGCATATAGGGTGAGCGAACGGCGCGTTTGTGGAACAATGCAGCTGCCTCGATCGACGGTGCGCTATAGGAAATGAGCAACGGTGGCTCTACCTGAGTTCCGATTTCGCTGGGGGAGGAATCGAGGTCTATCTAGTGATCAAGGCCCGAGTATCGCGGGGAATGGAGGTAACGCGCCAGGACCGTTTAGAAAGGAAGTGACTCTGAGGCGGCAGGGTCATCCGCCCAACATCGAGCCCATGCCCATCGGAACGCCGCGCTGCATGAATTGCTCCATCGCTCGGCTGAAGATGATGAGTTCCTGACGATCGCCATCTCCATCCAGGTCATTCAGATCGGCGATGAGGCGAAACTCGAATTCGTCACCGCAAGAGTAGTTCATGCCGATGAACCCTGGGACAGCCATCGTATTCAACACCGGTTGACCGTCGGCGAGATGACAGCCAGGCTGATTCGGCATTTCCATGGGCCCCATTCCCAATATCTCCGAACACGGAATCTGAACAGTTACAACCTCACCGGCGGGGACGGATACATCCATCGTCTGTTCGGTTGCGCCGATTGGGCTGGAGACATATGAAAGATGAAACACGCAGTCCTGACTCGATAGGTTCCCCATTTCAACCATCAAGGACCCGCCCGGGTCGGCGAGGGCCGTTTGGTCGTGAAAGCCCATGTGCATCGGCATGCGGCCGGCATATCCGGTCATTATCTCGCCCCCAAAGCCACTGGGACCACCGGTTTGGCGCGCAACCGCTTCTGCTTTCGATGCGATTTCGGCGGCTAAGCCAGTCGGGGCGATGAGGGATGTAAAACCTCCAATCAAACAGGCGCTCAATGCAAACCCGCTACCGCCGAGGACGACGCCGATCAAGGCTTTCTTGATACCACTCATTTTTGGCTCCTATGGTGTTCGAACCGACTTTGGGCTGTGTTCCAGGCACGAACCTACCATCCCAGAATCAGAAATAACGTCTGGCAATTCGCGTGCCCGTTACACAGCCGAATCAGAATTGTGGAATTCAGGCGCCATTAGGGGTGTGCAGCCAAGGGGATTGGATTGGGCATTGCCGGCCATTTGGCCGCATCGGTTGTTTCACGACTTAAGCACCATGCCGAGGGAATCGTTTGCCTAGAATGCAGTGGAAACTTCCACTTCCGTACGAAAGCAAAAGTAAGTGTCGTAAGTGAAGCATCTATTAAGGAGAATAACGTCAGCAACGGTACGGGAGTGCGGATTGTGAAGCTTCTTATTCTTCGCCTTCAGGGGCTTGTCCAACGCGACGATCATGGAAGGCCTTCAACTCAACAGCGTCGAATTCGTTGAAACTTCTCTGCACTTGCCATGCCACGGCCATGATCGGTGATGGCAGGCCGGGATACCTCGTCACCACCAATTTGTGGGAAACGATGGAATTGAAGAAACCCTGGAGGGTTTGAAGGAACGCCAGATCGCAAGTTCCCGGACAATCAAAGAGGATCACCACGTCGCCGTGCTCCAAGTTATGCACCCATACTTCGGGGGGGACGGGGTCCGGGTAAAAACCTGGGGCAATGGGAGCGACGCCGGCACCAGAATAGTGTGGGCCGGATGCCGGCGGATTGTCGCGATAGTTCACGGTCGAACCCTGAGGAACATGCTGCTCGCCTTCGATCTGTCTGCAGGTGTCACCGAACGGGTCCGGCCCGCCGTCGGGTTCGCCACGAACAGGTATCTCTAAGGTAAAATCCTGGACTTCAGCACCGATGACCAGGCGGACTCGTTGCTGACCTGATTTGTCGAAGGTATGAACGATCGACTGACCGACCTGAACCGTCCCGTCGGTGAAAAACCACTGAATGGCGGCGAGTTGCCCCGGCGAATTTGCTGTCAATACCGCTGAATGGCTAAACTCCGAACAACCCCGTCGCTTCGACACGACTTCGACCTTGCCGGGTGCAGACCCGAGGCCGTCCAAGAACGGCAGGGTTGAGAATAATCCACAACCGGAAACGGAAGCCGTGATCGCGACTAATGCGACACATTCATTGCCCAAGGCAGCACAGACCGTTCCAGCACGGGAGCGGCACATTTTCTGACCCCCTTTCATAGTCTTGACTACGAACCGTGCGCATGAGTGTCGTGATCTGAACCTGACTGAGGAATCGAGCTGGGCGCCACAGCCTTTAGAACCTCAGGCAGACCCATGTCGTCGCCCAACTTGCTTAATACGCAATGGCAGGTCGTCGAATCGGTGACGTGGACGAGCCTCCAATCACCCACGGAGACGGCATGCCCACGATGCTGGCCGATGACACATGGATAGTCGGCGTGTGTGCCGAAGTCCTCCTGTCGCACGGGCTGATGAAAGATTGTGACGAGGAGCTCATCGTTTCTTATGTACTTCGCCGCGGCGCCGGGCTCCTTACCGAATCGAAGCACGTAGGTCTTATCCAGTCGGAATCCGCCCGGCAGTGCATCGGGTATCTCGAAGTTTAACTTGGGCGCCGCCAGTTTGGCTTGCGTTGGGGACGATTGCCGCGCATCGTACTGGGCTAGGAACTTGTCAAATGCCGCAGAGGCGTCTTTGGGAAGTGCGTCAAGCAACATGCTGAAGTCAACCGTGGAGGCCTTTGCAACCGTCGCACCATCCCCAAAGGACAGAATGGCCCAGGAGCCAAGCCCCATTGCGACCAGCAGACTCGCAGCGAGCGCGTACCGTCGAGACCAGACTGAGCGACCTGCGCCTTTGGGGGGGGTCTGCGCGGAGCTATCCAGCCGCTCTTCAATCGCGCTCCAAAGGCCTCCCGGGACACGAGTGTGCCCCGTAGAAGCGAGCTTATCTGCAAGTTCACGCATCGACGCCAACTCCGCAGAGCAGCCGGGACACTCCGAAAGATGAGCTTCGGTCTCACGATAGGCTTCAATGGGCAGTTCGTCATCGAGATACCCGCCCAATTGCTGTTTTGCTGTTTCGCAGTTCATGGCAATCCCGTCTCCTTGCGGAGCGGTTCCGCTTCGGGGCCAGACGTATCAACGACCTTGGCTCCTACTCTTTGATGCCTGACAGCCGGATTTTCTTCCGTCAAATCGTAACCCCCGACCAGGAATTGTCTGGCGCGTTGACGTGCCCGATGGAGCCGGGAGGCGACGGTCCCGGCGGGACAGCCCATAACGCCTGCAATCTCTCGATAGTCCAGGCCCTCCTGATAACGAAGCAGGAGCATGGCCCGATCGGGGGGATCGAGGCTCGCAAGGGCTTCGGCCACATCCAGCGCCACGTCTTTCCCCTGAAGCTCGGATTCACTCTCCTTTTGGGCAGCGAGATTAGCATTGCCGCCCAGGCGCATCGGCCCCTTTCGGCGAAGGAATTGAAGGACTTCATTGACCGCGATTCGATACAGCCAGGAAGCGAGGCTTGATTCGCCGTTGAATTGGCTCATCCGGCTAAATGCCTTCAAGTAGGCCTCTTGCGCGAGATCGAACGCGACATCCTGACTCTGAGTCATTCGCAAACACAGTCGGTAAATGCGGTCCGAAGTCTGGTTGTAGAACTCATGCTGGGCATCGCGATCCCCAATGCGGCAGCGTTTGACCAGTTCTGACTCTGTCATGGGGTTCTGATACCGTTACAAGGCCCGATTTCACAAATCATGGAGGACCGGCGTCCTAACCCGTTCCCATGCAACATCATACGGTTCCCTTGTCTCCGTGTCCCTCTTTCGGGGCATCTGGGAATCGGGCTCCTGGACTCTAAGAAACCTTCGCGAAGAATCCAAGGCCCCGCGGCATCTAATCAATGAGCCGAACCAATCCGTTCCTGCCAATTTGACGGCTGATCGGAGCATTAAAAGGGGTTCTATGCGCGCGAAAGCACTCTGCAACCATCGATGGGTGGCCCTGGCCATTGTTTCCTGGTCGTCGCCTCTTTGGGCCCATGAGGGTCATGGCGGCAAAGAGGTTGGCCCGTACGACTTGGATAGCCCTCGCCAGGTCTCTCCGGAGACGGCGGCACACATCGGCCTCAAGACCGCGGAAGTCGATTTCGGCGCAATTGACGACGTGTTGGGTCTTTCTGGGATCGTCCGTGCGGTGCCGGACCGAAGTTGGACCATCTCCACTCTTACGGCTGGCAAGGTACTTGCGGTGCATGTTCAGGTGGGGAGTGTGGTTCGTCGGGGTGATCTTCTGGTCGAGATCGATTCGCCGGAATTGGCCAGGCTGTTGCTCGATGTCGTTCGCGGCGAAGGACGGGTCCAGCAGCTTCGCGTCGAAGCCGAAAACTCCGACGCGACGGCCACGCTTGCCGAGGGAGAGTTGCACCGCATCGAGTCGGCCGGCGAAGGCGTCATTTCCGTTAATTCGGTTTCCGAGCGACGGGCAACCGCACTCCGCGCAAGAGGCGAGGCCAAACTCAAAGCCGTTGAGCTTGATGTGACTACCAAGGAAGTCACGGTCTTAAGGCAGCAGGCCCTCCGATGGTCTCGTGACAGCGTCGGGGTACAGGCGGATTCCTTTGCAGGGGAGTTGTCCGACGGCCAGCCGCTCAATCTGCTACGGCTTGTCGCGCCGGCTGACGGCGTCGTCGTTGAGCGCAACGCTCGACCTGGCCTTTGGGCTGCCGCCGGTGAGACGCTCTTGTCGATCGCCGACTACAGCGTCGTTCAGATTGAAGGGGAATTGCCGGAGTCCCTGATACCGCGAGTTGTATCGCGTTCTTCCGACGCGGTTCGGGTTCGGATTCCCGCGCAGCCCGCGTTCCTCGTGGAAGGGCGAATCAAGTTCATGAGCCCGGGGCTGGACCCTGTCAAGCGCACGGCGCACGTCGTCATCGAGTGTGAGAACAAGGACGGACTGCTTCGGGACGGAATGTTCGTAGATCTCGCCATTGTGCTTCGTGAGGAAAAGTCCGCAGTGGTGGTTCCAGCGTCCGCAGTGATTCAGAGCGGCCCGATGCATTTCGTCTTCCTAAAAAGCGGAGATACCTACAGGAAACAGGACATCACGCCAGGGCTGTCGGATGATCAGGTGGTCGAAGTCCTTGGCGGGCTCGCGCCGGGTGACGTCGTCGTCACGCAGGGCGCTTACTCCCTGACTCAGTTGAGACCCAAGGCCGAAGGGGCTGTTGCGGCATTGCCCTCTGCGCCGACTTCACCGCATGAACATGGATAGCCGCGATGAATGGAAACCGAGAGAAACAATAATGACGAATTCATATGTCATCGAAGGCATGCATTGCCAGAGTTGCGTTGCCAAGATTAAGGGCGCACTTGAGCGCGTCGGTGGCGTTGTGTCGGCGCGCGTGTCATTGTCGCCGCCGAGCGCTGAAGTAGACATGAGCGACTCGATTCCGTTGTCCTTCCTCAACGGCGCTGTTCACGGCGTCGGCGCTTACTTACTCAAGGAGCCTGACAACCAGGAAAACCATGCGGCCCAATCCAAGGAGGCGGACGCCGGAGCTGAGCGACTTTATCCACTGGCGCTCATCGTAGGCTACATTGTGGGAACGATTTTACTAATCGCCACAGTCTCGAATGATTGGTCACTACACCGGCTCATGAACCACTTCATGGGTGGGTTCTTCCTGGTGTTCTCATTCTTCAAGTTTCTCGATCTGCCTGGGTTCGCCGGTGCCTATCGCTCCTACGACTTGATAACACGGCGTGTGCCGATCTGGGGATACATCTATCCATTTGTCGAACTGGCGCTGGGCGTTGCTTACATCGCCATGTGGATGCCGCTGCTGATCAACACTGTGACTCTTGTGTTGATGATTGCGGGAGCGGCGGGCGTGTTGAGATCGTTGCTCAACAAACAGGCCATTCAATGCGCCTGCCTCGGAACCGTCCTGAACCTCCCTATGACAAAGGTCACTCTCGTTGAAGACCTAGGCATGGCCCTCATGGCGGGGGCCATGCTATTTACGCTGTAGTCCAGGCGGTGAGGCGAATCACGTGCTGAACGCGATCATCAGATTTTCATTGCACAACCGCGTGCTTGTGCTTGCCGCCGCCGTCCTCTTGGCGTCCTACGGCATGTTCACGGCCACTCGCCTGCCTACGGACGTACTGCCCGATCTGAATCGTCCGACCGTCACAGTTTTAAGCGAGGCCCCCGGACTTGCGCCGGAGGAAGTTGAGACGCAGGTTACGTTTCATCTCGAAACCGCCCTGAACGGGGCCGTGGGGGTCGAACGCGTCCGAAGCGTGTCGGGCCTGGGACTGTCCGTCGTCTATGTGGAATTCGCCTGGGGCACGGACATTCGCTACGACCGGCAAGTTGTTCAGGAGCGGCTGAATCAGGTCGCCGAAAAGCTGCCACCGGGCGTGATCCCGTTGATGGGGCCGATCAGTTCCATCATGGGTGAAATCATGCTCGTCGGCATGCGCAGCGACACCCTGCCTCCGATGGAGGTGCGCTCACTCGCCGATTGGGTTATTCGACCAGCTCTGCTTTCGGTCGGCGGTGTAGCGCAAGTCACGGTCATGGGCGGAGAGGTGAAGCAGTTTCAGGTACTGGCCGATCCGGAAAAACTGCGGCGATACGACCTGACCCTCACGGACCTCGAAGATGCCCTGGAGAAGGCGAACGAGAACTCCGGCGGCGGCTTCATCGTCGGCAGCAATCAGGAATTTGTCGTTCGCAACCTGGGTCGCGTCGCCACCGTTGCGGACATCGAAGCCTCGCTGGTTGCCTCACGGACGAATGAGGGAACGACACGCCCGATCCTCGTCCGAGACGTTGCATCGGTTCGCGAAGGCGGTGCGCCGATCAAGCGCGGCGACGGGTCGATGAACGCGCGGCCCGCCGTCATCATGGCGATTCAAAAGCAACCGGGGTCCGACACGCGCGAACTCACAGACCGTATTGATAAGGCACTGGACCAGCTTCGGCCGACCTTGCCGAGGGATCTGGTCATCAATTCTGATCTCTTTCGGCAGTCCCACTTCATTCAGACCGCGATCGATAACGTCATCGAGGCACTGCGCGATGGCTCGATACTTGTTGTCATTGTCCTGATCCTGTTTCTGCTCAACGTCCGGACAACTTTCATTACGCTGACCGCCATTCCCCTGTCGATGTGCGTTACGGCGCTTGTATTTAAGGCGTTTGGCGAGTCCATCAACACCATGACCCTGGGCGGAATCGCCGTGGCGATGGGCGAACTGGTGGATGACGCGATCGTGGATGTCGAAAACGTGTTTCGCCGCCTGCGCGAGAACCGGCATCTTCCGCAGCCCCGTCCGGCAATAGATGTCGTGTTTGAGGCGTCCAGCGAGGTACGGACCTCCATCATCTACGGCACAGCCGTCGTGCTGCTCGTGTTTCTCCCGCTATTTGCGTTGTCGGGAATTGAGGGCCGGCTCTTTCAACCCTTGGCCATCGCCTACATTGTCAGCATACTTGCATCCCTCGTTGTTTCGCTCACCGTTACGCCCGCTCTGTCGTTCTACCTGCTTCCCAACATGAAGCGAATGGCAGAAGAGAAAGACGGCCTGGTGTTACGCGGGTGCAAGCGGTTTGCGCGCAAGTTGTACGACGTCACCATGCCACGACCGTGGACGGTCATCGGCGCTGCGCTGGGTCTGCTCGGGGTAGGCGTGTTTCTGGTTTCACGATTGGGCAGCGAGTTCCTGCCTGCGTTCAACGAGGGGACCGCAACGCTTAACGTCGTTGCCGACCCCGGCATTTCACTCGCCGAATCGGATCGCCTGGGGGCCAAGGCCGAGGAATTGATTCTGTCGATACCGGAAGTGAAGTCCACCGGTCGGCGAACCGGCCGCGCCGAGCAGGATGAACATGCCGAGGGGGTCCACTACTCAGAGTTGGACGTGGATTTCTGGACGGCCGAGGAGGCTCGTGAGCCGGAAATGCACGTCACGGTGGACGGCCGGAAGCCGCCTCCAACTGTACGGCCCAAAGACATCGTGCTTGCCGAGATTCGAGAAAAACTTGAAACGGTACCCGGTGTGGCTGTCGGACTGGGCCAACCCATCAGTCACCGAATCGACCATCTCTTGTCCGGCGTGCGGGCTCAAATTGTGGTCAAGATTGCAGGGCCCGATCTGGGCACGCTCCGCAATTTGGCAGATCAAGTTCAGGCCGCCATGAATGGAATCCCCGGCGTCGTCGATCTTCAAATCGAAAAACAGGTTTTGATTCCCCAAGTGCGGATTCGAGTGGACCGTGAGGCGGCTGCGCGGGTCGGCTTTAAGCCGGCCGAATTGGTGCGCACACTTGAAACAGCGATGAAGGGAAAGGTCGTCTCGCAAGTCCTCGACGGACTGAAATCGTTTGACCTCGTCCTGATGCTCGAAGAGTCGGTGCGAAACGACGTCCGTCGACTCAAGGATGTCAGGCTGATTTCGCCGACGGGCGCGGTCGTGCTGCTCTCTGACGTGGCCGGAATCACCGAGACCCCGGGACCGAATCAGATCAGCCGCGAGAATGTGCAGCGCAGAATTGTCGTCCAGTCCAACGTGCAGGGCCGTGATCTGGGCCGCACGGTTGCGGACATCGAGGCGTCCATCGCGATGGACTTGCCGCCGGAAAAGATACCGGCTGGCTATACCCTGAGCATCGGCGGTCAGTTCGAGGCGCAGCAATCCGCCACGCGATTGATCCTGCTTCTCGGCTCGCTTTCGCTCGTTGCGATGTTCGCGGTGCTATATTCGCTTTTCCGTTCGGTCGAGATGGTCATCCAGGTGATGCTGAACATCCCGTTTGCCTTCATCGGCAGCGCCTTTGCGCTGTGGTTGGCGGGCGAGACGTTCAGTGTCGCAAGTCTGGTCGGCTTTATCAGCCTATGTGGAATCGCGAGCCGCAACGGTATCCTGATGATCACCCACTACATCCACCTGATGACGCACGAGGGCATGACGTTCGGCCGTGAGATGGTCGTGCGTGGCAGCCAGGAGCGTGTGGCGCCGGTTTTGATGACCGCCCTGACAACGGGCCTCGGGCTCATCCCGCTCGTTCTTGCTGCCGGTCAGCCTGGCAAGGAAATTCTCTACCCAGTCGCGCTTGTCGTGCTCGGCGGGCTTGCCACCAGTACGTTTCTGGATTTTTGCATCACACCAACGATCTTTCTGCGATTCGGCCGCAGGGGGTCGGCGCATGTCGTGACTGAATGGCGCGCTAACCAACAGCACGTGGATCATCTTTTGGGAAGTGATTTTCGTCCTGTCGCGACCGGGCCCGTCGTCGAATCCAGTGAGATCGTGAATACGAATAAGAGTGTCGACCAACTGCCGGACCGAAGTTCGGCTGACTCGTTACTTGAATAGGAGTGTTACCATGAATCTGAAAAGAATCTGCGCAGTTTGCGCCGTTTTTTGGGGATTGTCCTCCTCAACGGCATTCTCCCAGCAACCACACGGTCATGAACACGGCAAGCCCGCCGACTTTAAGATGCCCACGACTTTTAAGGAAGCGGTGAATGAGATTCGAATGCGCCTCCACGAAATCGATGAACTCATCACCACCAAAAAGCTCGAGGATGTTCACGGACAGGCGGAGGTGATTCAAAAAGTTGGAAATATCGTGGGCCAGTTGTCCCTGAAGTCTGACTCCGGCGTTCCCCGAGAGGCTGTCAAAGAAGTCAACAAGGCGGGGAGAGAACTCGCGAACATGTTCGATGCAATCGACAAGGCGGGCGATTCCGGAGACGCGGCAGGTACCCGCAAATTGCACTCGGACATGGTCAAGCTCTCTGACGTACTCTACAACTACTCGCCCAAGGATTTTGCATGTCCGATGAAATGCGAGGGTCAGAAAATCTACCCAACGGCTCAAAAGTGTCCAGTGTGTGGTATGGCACTTCAGGATGTAAACGCCCATCAGGACCACAGCGCCAAACACGGTGGTACCTTCTTTATGGCGCAGGATCAAAAGCACCACCTTGAAGGAACCATTTCAGACAAGCGTGAATTCCGCGTTTACTTTTACGACGAGTTCACGAAGCCGATTGCTGCCAGAAAGTTCACGGCTCAGGGAACGACGTGGACAAGGGATAAGGATGCCGAGAAGCCGCTGAGATTGCGCCCTGCGTCGGACGAGGCCTTCCTCTCCGGGCAGGTGGATGCATCGATTGAGTTTCCCATACGGATCAAGATGTTTATCGATTTCAAAGACGGGCAGGAACCTCAGGTTTTCGACTTTGACTTTGACGTACCGAGCAATCCGGCCGCGGAAGACAAGGCGGTTCCGGTGGGCCCGTCCTCGATTCCGACGGCACGTTAATAGGCCCTTATTTTGGACCGCACAGGCGACACGGACTACACCGTGGTCGGGCATGAGCGCTCGTGCCCGTTTCGGGCGTCCCACCTGATAGTCAGGGGGGCCATGGCTCTTTGTCGTGACTTGAGTCCGTGCACTCCATGTGTAGAAATCGCCGTCGTGGGAGGCGTACGGGGACGGAATTGGAGCTGATCTATTCGCGAGCCCTCTCTGAGGCAGTTCCAACCCCGACCAGCGTCACGTCATCCAAGAACTGTTTTCCACCTTGGAATGCCTGTACCAGCTCGACAACGGTCCCGAGCTGATCTATCAAGGGCATCGTATGTCGTGCAGCAATCATCCTGATCAGTTCGGCGCGTCCGAGCATTTTGCCTCCAGGGCTGACGGCCTCGTTTAGTCCGTCAGTGAAGACAAAAAGGCGGTCCTGGGCAGCGAAAGCCGCTTCACTAGCCTCAAATTCTGGTTGGGACTCGATGCCCAACACTATTCCCCCATCTTCCAGCTCGGTCACTTCCCCGTCTTGGTGAACAACGATGGCCGGCTCGTGTCCTGCACGCACATATTCAAGTCGCCCCTCGCCCGCCCACAGACGCGCAAGCAAGCAAGTTACAAAATCCTGGGACCTGGAAACTCGCCGGACTTCCTCGTTCAGTCGGGTCATGATTGCGGCAAGACTCGTCGGCCCTTTGGTCTCGTAATGCAGAACGGTTCGGAGCAGGGCGGTGTAGAGGGCCGCCGGTACACCGTGACCCGCGACATCCATCACTGCAACCAAGATCGAACCATCGGCCAGCGGAATTACATCGTACAGGTCACCTCCGACACTTTCGGTGGGGATAAACACAGCGGCGACAGAGTAGCCGGTGATTTGCTGTTCTCTCGGCGGAAGCAGCCCCTCTTGAATTCGCCGCGCTCGCTGCATTTCCTGTTTCCTAACCTGATCCACTTGCTCCAGTGAACGCGTCATTTCATTGAGGCCGGTCGCCAGAAAGCGGACCTCGGCAGTGCCGGAAACGAGGGCGCGAACGTCGAATCGACCCCTTGCTACGGCGTGAATGTGCTTCACAAGCGATCGCAGCGGCCTGCGAACCCATACGAATAGGCCCGTACCCGTTAGCCCGGAAACGAGAAGAATCAGGGTCGCAAGGCTGTACACCCGACTCCGCCATTGGTTTCGTAATACTCGCTCAAGCGGTTTGATCGATTGCGCGATGGCGATCATGCTCCCCGGCCTTCCGCTTACGCCCACCACCAGGTAATCCTGTCCTTCATGTGAAAACAGTTCCTTCTGTTCCTTCAAGCCGATCGCCATTTGGCGCTCAAGATCGGCGTTGGCGTGTTGGTGAGCGCGAAGCACTGTTGCACCTGCGTCGTTTAGAAACGCAATGTGGTGCCCAGGCGACGCCGTGCCGCTCATTTGGCGACAGAAGTCGTTCAAGAACCGCTGGAATGCTATCTCATCGTCGAGCTGTGCCCGCGCAACGGCAAGGACGTTTGCTTCCTCACGCAGTCGCTCGACCTCCTGGCGCAGGAGGCTTTCGCGCTCTCGCCGGGCATCGACCAATGCGGCAGTCCCGAGAACCGCGACCACGACGAGGTTAACCAGTACGCCGGTTCGGAAGGCGATAGTCTGCCAGAGGCGGACGGGCGTTTTCGAGGCGCTCGCCTGGGCATGGGTATCTGGGGTTGCGATCATGCAGAATGGTGCCTCTTTTCCGCCAGCTCAAATTTGGACCGGCTTAGAGATTGGATGCCCGAGCCCGGCGATTTCTTCCCCGTCTCTCTCCGATGGCCCCGAAAAATCACGCGATGTTTTTCTAGGAAGAAACGGGGCGGGTCGAGCATCCAAATGTATGGGGACTTCGGCAGAGTCTTTCTGGAGGCGCGACTATGCGATACCGAACGGCGTTTCTCCTATTCTTGCTGTCGCTGCCGCTACACGGGTGCGTTGCCGATCGCCCGTCGCGTGGGTGGGTGCAACGCGCCCAGATCGGAGCGGCGTATCCCGACTTCGTGTTTGTTGATGACGAAGGCATTTCTCGATCTCTCGGCAATCACCTTGGAGACTTCACGGTTCTCGCCTTCACCAGGTGCGATCGAGACACACACGGGCCCGCGGCCGCGATACTGCGGAATATCATCACCGAGCATCGCCAGGCAGCACTGGTCAAGGTCGTTGGCATCGACATCCACTGGTTTGACGGCTCCTGCGATCACACGAAGTGCCATCTTGTCGCCAGCGAACGGGACATTCAGAGCGTCTGCGATGCAACCGGTGCCGTACGCCGTTTGTACAGCGCCAACGAGGCTGATCAATATGTAGTCATTGGTCCCGATCATCGCATCACCATGAAGGTCGGACGGGACGGCGTGGCCGACCTGCGCCGGCGTTTGAAAAAATGGGTATATCAGCTGTCCGAAAAACGCGCGAATGAGATTTCGCAAGAGTACCAATCGATCGGCTATTGAGAATTCAGATGACCTCGAGCCACCGCTCCTCTGTGGCGAATTAAAGACCGCATGTGGGTGGCCTCATAACAAGGAGTAGTTCAAATGCCCCAAACATGCAGTACCTCGACAACGAAACCCACCGAGTTCACATGCATTGCCCCAGATGCCCAGACAGTACTACTTGTTGGCGATTTCAATCAGTGGAGCGTGGTCACCAACCCCATGAGGCGAGACAAGAATGGCCAATGGTCCGCGACGGTCGACCTCGCGCCGGGGCGGTATGAGTACAAATTCTTGATTGACGGCTGCTGGTGCTGCGAGCCGGGAGAGCCTGACGCATGCTGTGGCGGACCCGATCGCGCGCCCAACCCGCTTGGCACGATGAATCGCGTGATTGAGGTTCAATAGAGTTGCCAAATTCTCCCCCCATCCTCAATCGGCTGAAAACGCCGGCGCGGCGATCGCTCGCTGTTGGCATTCTCCCTCCAATGCAGCAACACGGCAAAATAAGTGTGCTGTTCCGCATCGGTGACGCCGTATTCCTGATAGCTGTGGGTGCGGAGTCCGGCATTGTTATGCAATGGGTCCACCAGCTGGGTTGGAATTTCCTCGCCCTCTCGGTACTCGGAATGGCGGCGGCGATGGCGATTCAGATGTTGCTGTCGTTCGGCCTCTCGCCGCTTCTGGGGTCCATTGAGACGATGGCGCCCTCAATGGTCGTGGCGATGATCGGTCCGATGCTGATCGATGCCGGGGATCTAATGGGCTTGATGATGCGGCGCCATGAGGCAGCATTCGTCGGCGGAGCATTTGGGCTTCTATTCTTTTCTTATTTGGAATGGTATGGGGCCAGGATTCGCAGCCGTTTGGCGCCGGCGCGGCAGCCGGGAGTAAATGGGCGATGACTGGTGTTTGGGACCTTCGTGCCCGGCTATACGACGTCTGTGAGGGATCGCAGTTGCGCCGTGGGTCAGCGAAGGCTCGCCTGTTTTCAGAGATGCAGGGGCAGGTGCTCTTTGCTGCGGTCGGGACCGGTGTGGACATTACTCGCTTCCCTCTGGGTCAGAAAATCGTCGGCGTCGACATTAGTGCTGAGATGTTGAGACGGGCGGAGGGAAGGCGGCAGGCGTACCTCGGAGAGTTGGTCTTTGTTCGGGGCGACTTGCAGCGACTTGCGTTTGGTGACGCGTCGTTCGATACCGTAGTTAGTTCATGCACGATGTGCTCGGTTCCGCACCCAGTGTGCGCGTTGCGAGAGCTTTATCGCGTGCTGCGCCCCGGCGGACGCTTGCTCATGTTCGAACACGTACGGAGCCGGAGTTGGTCACTGGGCCTGGCACTTGATGTTATGACCCTGTGGACACGATGGCTCGGAACCGAGATGAACCGGGACACGGTTGCGAACGTGCGTGCCGCGGGCTTCAAACTCGTCAGAATTGAAAGTGTCTATTTGGACATCATCCTTTCAATCCATGCGGTAAAGGCCGTGGCGTAGGCCTAATCTGCCGAATCCTGAATCATGATGTTCGATTTTCGCAAACCCTGTCTTCGACTCCAAGATTGAGGTTTTCGACCAGCAAGAGGCACCCATTATCCTTCGTCACCGAAAATCCGAGCGTGAGTTTGCCGTCGAAGTGAACACGAAGCGCTTTTTTCCCCTGTCACCGACGGGATGCTCCTTTCGCAATGGGCGGGAACTTGCATATTCCAGAAAACAACACGCACTGATCATGCCAAACCAAGAGACTGCATCTGGGAATTTTGGGTTCAAGTGATTGTCCTGCTGAGTCCGTAACATAAGCTCTGACATACTCTTGTGTGTCAGGCGAGCCGCCGCGGTTGAGTTGTCGGAGCGCTCAATCATCGGAGGATGACCCTCGAAGATGGTACCGATGAGGCACGACTCTGAGACATTGCAAACGGCACTCGTTTGGCCCAGAGCGATTCAATTCAATTTTCTAGGAAGAAATGCCCGGCCTAACGCATCTAATGCAGTATTGACCGAGCGCGACCAACGTGGCTTTCGCGCTGTCGTGAGTACCCCTGATTCGGAGGAATCTGCAATGATCAAACGTGAAACCGTCGTAACCTGGCTCGTCGTTCTGGGCGCGGCGTTCGGACTCGTTGGCAATTCAGCACAGGCCCAAAACCACGAAGGTTCTCGCAGCGCTGATCCAAAAGACATGAAGAAGGCGGTGGAGCTACCGAATTGTCCAGTCATGGATGAGCCGGTCGACTTTTCCGTCAAGACCATGACGCCCGAGGGGCCGATGTATTTTTGTTGCAAGAGCTGCATCAAGAAGTTCGAGGCCGATCCCGCAAAGTACGCAAAGCAGACGGCTGAGCAGCGGAAGATTCTCGCAAAGCTCCCGAAGACCCAAGTTGCCTGTCCCGTATCCGGAAAGCCGGTCGACGAAAAGTCATTTGTCGAGACAGACGGCAAGAAGACGTTTTTCTGTTGCAAGGGCTGCGTCGCAAAGTATCAAAAAGAAACGGGAAAGTACGCGGCGCGCCTCGCCGATTGCTATAGCTACCAGACCAAATGTCCCGTGATGAACGAGGAGATCGATCCGCAGTCCTCCATTACCTTAAAGACCGGCCAGACGATTTATTTCTGCTGCGACGGCTGCGACAAAAAGTTTCTCAAGGATCCCGCTAAATATGTCTCAAAGCTTGAGGCTCAGGGAACTCATATTGACCCCAAGAATGTGGAGATCGCGTCAGCGCCGGCAACCGATCACGATGGCCACGACAAGGGCTCTTCACACGCTGGGCATGATCAAGGTCACGAAGGTCACGATCACTAACGGCAGGAGATTGGCTAAAGCTTACGGCCCACGCCCGTGCGGCTCGGCCCGATCGGTGGCAATCTGAGCCGCCTCGGCGCCCTGCCAATTGGCCATGAGTCGGTATTCGTACATCTTTGCGGTCTCGCTTACGCTTACACAAGCGCTGCATCGCTAGATTTCACGAAAGTCTGTCGGCCGTTCGGATGGTCGTCGAGGGTCAGAGTTGGCGACGAATCATGGAACCAGGTTTTGTTGACAGGGCCTGCATCGAGATGAGGAACCGGCACCTGATGGAAGATCGGAGGCGTTCACGCGCTGGGTCGAGCCTCTGGCGGGTGTTGGTCAGGCTCCTGGCCGGTGTATTGCTTGCCGGCGCACCAATAGGTTGCGCGCTGAATAGACAGGGAGATCGTGAAGTCGGCGAGGCGCTGGCCAGCTATGAGCTGAGGCAATCGTCCACCGCGTCACACTATGCCAGCGTTCCCAAGGTCGCTTCGACGACGATCGCTCCAGAGATCAAACCACCGAACATCCTCGTTGAAGATGGAACGCTCGCCGGCCTGATCGCCACGGCGCTGGAGCGGAACCCGGAGATCCTCGGCTCCATTGATACGGCTCGCAGCGTCGCCAGCCGGATTCCGCAGGCAACGGCGCTGATGGATCCCATGTTGACGACGAAGACCCTGCCCGAGCCGACGCGGACGGCCGAAGGTGATAACTACTTCGTCCTGGGTGTTCAGCAAAAGCTGCCGGTGCCCGAGAAGCTGAACCGTCGTGGGAACGCGGCATTGGCAGAAACGCGGATGGCCATTGAGACTTTGGAGCAAACACGGCTGCGCGTGATCGGAGACGTGAAGCGAGCGTATTTCCAGCTTTTTGCAATTGACCAGGCTGTGTCGATCACCCATGAAAATCAAACACTCCTGCGCGACTTGATCGAGGTTGCACGGGGACAACTGGTAGCAGGAAAGCGCCAGCAAGAGGACGTGCTCCGGGCTCAGGTTGAGTTGTCGAGTCTCGAGAGTCAGCTTGTTGAACTCGACCAACGCCGGGCGACAACCGTGGCGCTGATTAATTCCATCCTGGATCGTCCGCCCTTGACCAAAGTTCCGGCGCCTTCGAACTACGACATTCGACGGGTGTCCATGCGTTTGGAATGGCTGTTGGCGCATGCATACCAGCGGAGTCCGGAGCTTCAACGGATCGAGCGTCAGATTGAGCGCGACGAACACAGCCTGGGTCTGGCCCGGCTCGAATACTGGCCGGACTTCACGATCGGTTTTGAATGGATGCAGATGGACCCCCGCGCCGCATTTCGGCCGCCGGTCAATCCGCAGACCGGCATGCGGCCACGCGTCTCTCAAATGAGTGAGGAAGGAACTGACAACTGGGCTATCACGGTCGGTGTTAATTTGCCGGTCTGGTTCGAGCGCATCGAGGCGGGGATTCGCGAGGCTCGGGAGAGGCTCTCCGCGTCTCGGAGGCAACATCAAGCTACCAAGAACAAAATAAGCTATCAGGTCGAAGACGCGTTGGCCCGTATCAACTCGCAACGGGAAATCGCCGACCTCTATGCGACGGCCATCATCCCGCAGGCCGAACAAGCTTATCAGGTATCGCGGGAAGGATACATCACCGGGACATCTGACTTTCAATTTGTAATCGACAACTGGCAAAAGTGGCTGTTCTTTCGCTTGCAGTACTACCGCACACTGGGGGATTTGGAACGGAGTGTTTCGGATTTGGAGCAGGCTGTCGGCGTTAGCGTCATCGAAGCGCAAGGTAGTAGTGCGCCCCAATCAACCGGGGATGGAGGATAAGACCTTGCGAAAAGTCCTCGTGAGCGGGTTTGGTGGTTGGGTACGAGTCTTTGGGACGATGCTGGTCGTGCTAGCCATTGGCGTAGCCGGCGGGTCGTGGTTCTTCGGCGCGTGGCAAAAAGGTGCTTCATCGTCCCAGGCGGATTCGGCAGCATCCGCCGCGGACGATGTCTGGTACACCTGCGGAATGCATCCCCAGGTCTTGCAGCGCGAACCGGGAAACTGTCCCATCTGTGAGATGAAGCTGACGCCCATGAAACCGGGCGCGGAGGGCGACGAGGCGACTGCTTCAGGTCCGCAGGAGCGAAAGATATTGTATTGGCGAGCGCCGATGGATCCGGGCTATGTATCCGATCGGCCCGGAAAGAGTCCGATGGGAATGGATCTCGTGCCCGTCTATGCCGATCGGGGCGAGACGGTTGGGGGCCCGGTCATCCGCATAGATCCAGTGACGATTCAGAACATGGGAATTCGCACGACGCGCGTTCACCATGGGCCGCTGGTGAAGACCATTCGCACGGTGGGCCGGATCGATTACGACGAACAAAAGCTTGTATACGTAGACACCAAGTTCGAGGGATGGATCGAGAAACTGCATGTCAATGAAACCGGACAGCGGGTGAAGACCGGCGATCCCCTGTTCGAAGTGTATTCCCCTGACCTTTATTCGGCACAGGTTGAGTATGTTTCGGCGGCCCGCAAGCGCCCCATGCTGGAACGGAGCACATTCGCGGATGCGGCCGAGGATGCGGGTCGGATGGTTGAGGCGGCGCGACTTAAGCTCGATTACTTCGACGTGCCGGCCGACCAGATCGACCGGCTGGCTGAAACGCTGACTCCGGAGAAGACGGTGCACATTCGTTCGCCCGCGGACGGCATCGTCGCCGACAAGATGGCGCTTGAGGGCATGCGCATCATGCCCGGTATGAGGCTCTTCACCATCGCAGACCTTTCGCGCATCTGGGTGTACGTGGACATTTATGAATATCAACTTCCCTGGGTCCAAGTCGGCCAGAGAGCGGCCATGACGCTCCCTTACATCCCGGGCAAGGTGTTTCGAGGCGAAGTCACCTACATCTATCCCTACTTGCAGAAACAGACGCGCGTCATCAAGGTCCGTTTGGAATTTCCGAATCCGACAATGGAACTCAAGCCGGATATGTACGCCAACGTGGTGCTAGAGGGAATGCTCAAAGACGATGCCGTGCTGGTTCCACGAGAAGGATTCATCGACTCCGGCAGGCGCAAGGTGGCTTTTGTCGATCGTGGTAAGGGCAAGTTTGAACCGCGCGACATTCGGGTGGGCGTTGAAGGCGAAGGCGGCTTCGTTGAAGTTCTGTCCGGGCTTATGGCAGGAGATGTCGTGGTTACCTCGGGACAATTTCTCCTGGATTCTGAAAGCAAGCTCAAAGAAGCCGTCGCCAAGATGATGGAGCCCGGCAAGGCGACACCGAAGACGCAGCCAGCGCGAGAAGCCAACGGGGCAGGGCCACGTCAGATGCACGTGGAGCGGTCGACGACTTCCATGCCTGCGGACATGGCGGCCCATGCGCGGCACGAAGTACCCGGCATGCTCGTCGACGCGAAGTACGCCTGCCCGATGGACAGGCATCCGGACGAGAAAGACCCCGCGAATCGCGGACCCTACTTTTCTGCTGAGCCCGGCGAATGTCCCTTGTGTGGAATGAAGCTCAAACAGGTCGAGGAACTGGAATGGGCCAAGGCTCAGCTCGCGGCGGGTGGCGGAGATGTTGCTTATACATGCCCGAAGCACCCACACGTATTTTCAGATGCGCCTGGCGATTGTCTCGTTTGCGGGAACAAGCTGGAACCCTTCACGGCACTGTACACATGTCGCAATCCGAAGCATTCCGAGCAGACAAGTGCCCAGGAGGCGGAGTGCGCCAAGTGTGGGGAGCCGATGGCCATCTTTCGCGGCCCCTGGCTGGGTGATGCGATGGCGCGGATGAATCCGTCCGGCGAGGCGACGTCAACGGATGAGACCTCTTCTGCGATTGCCGCGGAGACAGGTCGAGAGGTTCCGGCGGATACCCGATTCGTTTGCCCCATGCAGGAGTGCGAACAGTTCTCCGAGACTGAGGGGCGTTGCCCGACGTGCGGAATGAAGCTCAAGCCGATTGATGAGGTCGAATGGGCCGCGAAACTCGCCGGACCATCGGCTCCGAAGGGCCGCTTTGTCTGTCCGATGCATCCCGACCTTGCAAGAAGCGATGAGCCCGGAGTGTGCTCGATCTGTGCAATGCAGCTTGTGCCGCCGGAGAGTATCGTCGGACTCGACGAGGGGAATGTCTCCATTGCGGCGCAGGTGAACTTTCTGACGGAGCATTACATCGCGCTTCAGGAGCAATTCGCCGGCGACAACATGACGGAAGTCACGCGACATGCGCTCGGGCTGGTCGATGCGAGTGAAAAGCTGCGCGACATCCTCCAGGCTCGCGGTGAGAAGACGGCGCCCAAGTTCCTCGCAGCCATTTCAGCATTGCACGAGGCTGCCCTGAAGATTCGCGGCAAGGACTTGTCCGCCGATCGGGTGCACTTCGCCCAAATGAGCGCCGCCATGCGGACCATCATCGAACATCAGAGGCCCGACAAGGCCCGCTGGCCCAAGTTGTTTATCTACCACTGTCCGATGAGCAAGGCGGACTGGATTCAGAATGTGGAAAAGAAAGCGAATCCCTTCTACGGGTTCAAGATGCTGGACTGCGGCAAATTCGTGGAATCAAGGTAGAGAAAGCTCAACCCCATGATCGCCAGGATTATCGAGTATTGCTGCCGCAACCGGCTTTTGACACTCATCGTCACATCGTTCGTTGTGGCCGGCGGCATCTGGACGATCCTGAATATTCGGCTCGACGCAATTCCGGACTTGTCTGACGTCCAGGTCATCGTTTTCACCGAGTATCCCGGCCAGGCGCCGCAGGTGGTCGAGGATCAGATCACCTATCCGCTGACTACGGCCATGCTCGCCGTCCCCTATGCGAAGGTAGTACGTGGATACTCGATGTTCGGGTACTCATTCGTTTACATTATCTTTGAAGACGGAACGGACATTTACTGGGCCCGATCGCGCGTCCTTGAGTACCTCAATTACGTGGCCGGCCGGCTCCCCAAGGGGATCACGCCTCAACTTGGCCCGGACGCCACGGGGGTTGGTTGGGTCTATGAGTACTCCGTTCGCAACGGCTACTACTGTCCAAAGCATCCCAATGGAATGTATCGCGACCCGACTCAGCCGGATCGATGGTATGCGATGCGCGACGAGGCCCCCGAGGCAGTGCGCGATCAATTGGAACGGGTCAGAATCTTCGAACAGGGAGGCCAATGTCCCTGGGACGGCGAAACCGAGCTCGTTCTAGGCGAGTTGGATCTGTCTGAGTTGCGAAGTCTTCAGGACTGGTATCTGCGATATGAATTAACGGCGCTTGAGGGCGTGTCCGAGGTTGCCGCAGTAGGCGGATTCGTTCGGCAATACCAGGTCGTCGTCGACCCTGACCGCCTGCTGGCTTACAACATCCCGCTCAATCAACTCAGGATGGCGATTCAGCGATCCAACAACGACGTGGGCGGTCGTGTGCTGGAAATGTCCGAGACCGAGTACATGGTGCGCGGAAGGGGATACATCGCGGCGCTGACTTCGGAGCAGGTGCAAAAGGCGCGCGACGATGGTGTGCCCATCGATCGGGTACGGGCGCAGCAGGGAATCCGAGATCTGGAACAAGTCGTGATCCGCGCGACGGAGGGTGGCACGCCGGTTTATCTGCGAGACATCGCCGAGGTGCGGCTTGGTCCCGAGATGCGGCGCGGTCTGGCCGAGTCAGCAGGCAAAGGCGAAGTCGTAGGCGGCATCGTCGTGATGAGATTTGGTGAAAACGCGCTTCAGGTGATCCGCAATGTGAAGCACAAGATCGATGAGCTGAAGCAGGGATTGCCGTCGGGCGTAGACGTCGTCACGGAGTATGACCGGTCCAGCCTGATCGAACGCGCCGTCGAGACCCTTACCGACACGCTCATCAAGGAGATGATTGTCGTTGGACTGGTCTGCATTCTCTTTCTTCTACATGCGCGCAGCGAACTCGTGGCCATTTTTGTGCTCCCAACCGGCGTGCTGTGCGCACTGGTCATCATGCACTGGCTGGGAATTAATGCGAACATCATGAGCCTCGGCGGGATCGCCCTTTCGATTGGTGTAATGGTGGATAGTTCCATCGTCATGGTGGAGAACTCGCACAAGCACCTGGATCGAGAGGAGGATCGAGTCAAAGAAGAGCTAGCTGCCGGGCGCACGCCGATCCATCGACCGCGCGCCGAGCTGATCATCGAAGCGGCGAAGGAAGTCGGCCCGACTCTTTTCTTTTCCCTGCTCATCATCACGGTCAGCTTCCTCCCCATATTCGTGCTTGGCGAGCAGAGCGGGCGACTGTTCAAGCCACTTGCCTTCACGAAGACGTTTGCGATGGGGGCGGCTTCGGTGCTGGCCATCACCATCATCCCGGTGCTGATGCTTTCGCTGATTACGTCGCGCGTGCTGCCCCGAGAGTGGGGATGGCGCAGGAATCTGTCGATCACGCTAGCAGTAATGTTCCTGCCCGCCGCCATCATCTGGGCGATTCCGCTTGGCTCCTTCGAACGGCAACGGCACTGGATCATGCTCGCGTGGGTCGTCTTGGCCGGCATGTTGCTCGTGCCTCAGAAAATTTTCCACGAGAAGGTGAACCCCATCAGCAAGGTCTTGCAGTGGGTCTACAACCCTTTCTTTTCGTTCGCGATGACCCATCGCAAGAAGCTGATTCTGTTGGCCATCTGCTTCGCGTTCAGCGGACTGTTACCGCTTGTCGGAACGAAAAACGTTCCTCTCGTCGGCGCAGCACTGGCGAGGTGGATTCCTGGGGCTGATTCGACCTTTCCGGGACTCGGTCGCGAGTTCATGCCCCCGCTGGACGAGGGCGACCTGCTGTATATGCCCACGACGGATCCGGCCATCAGCGTGACCACGGCCCGTGCACTGTTGCAACAAACAGACGCCATCATCGCCAGCTTCCCCGAAGTTCATCACGTCTTTGGGAAAATCGGCCGCGCCGAGACGGCGACGGACCCGGCACCGCTGAGCATGGTTGAGACGACCATCATGCTGGAGCAGGACCGCGACAAATGGCGAAAGCGTCGCTTCGACCGCTGGTTTTCGTTTCTCCCCTCATGGGCCAAGCGTCTGTCCGGACTGTCGACCTTCTGGCCGGAGGAGCGCCCCATCACCATCGACGAGTTGTGCTATGGGTACGAAAACGGCGAGGAACACATTCCCGGTCTTAATGAAGCCGTCGCATTTCCGGGCCTGACCAACGCGTGGACCATGCCCATCAAGACACGCATCGACATGCTGTCGACCGGCATCAAGACACCCGTAGGCATCAAGATCATGGGTGACGATCTTGACGTCTTGTCCAATCTTGCCGAGCGCATCTCCTCTGAGGTTCGCACCCTGCCGAACACGCTTAGTGCATACCCGGAGAAGACGGTCGGCGGGCTGTATGTCGACTTCAACATCAATCGGGTTGAAGTGGCCCGGTACGGACTGACGGTTGGCGATGTTCAGGACGTGATTCTCTCTGCCATGGGCGGAATGAACGTAACCTGGACGGTGGAGGGACTGGCGCGCTATCCGGTCAATCTGCGTTACAAACGGGAGCTTCGCGATAATCTACCCGCGCTGAGGCGCACGCTGGTCTCGACGCCTGCGGGCGCTCAGGTTCCCATCGCTCAACTTGCCGACGTTGAGATTGTTTCCGGGCCTCCGATGATCAAGAGCGAGAACTCGCGAAAGACGGCCTGGATCTATGTTGATCTGACCACGACGGATATCGTCGGCTGGATTGATCGCGCCAAGGCCCTCATCCGCGACACAGTCCCGCTGCCGGCGGGGTACAACATCGTTTGGTCGGGACAATACGAATATATCCAGGCCGCCAACCGACGCTTGGCCGTGGCAGTGCCCGCCGCCATCATGGCGATCATCTTCCTGCTTTATGTGGGCACGCGTTCCTGGTTCCGTACAGTTCTGACGCTCGTTACGTTTACCTACACGCTGGCCGGCGCATTCTGGTTTCTGTATGCGCTGGACTACGACATGTCTCTCGCCGTAGTGGTCGGGCTGATCGCGCTGGCCGGGCTCGACGCGGAAACGAATCTTGTGATGCTCCTCTATCTCGATAACGTGTATGACAACGCCAAATCGCAAGGACGAATGCGACACCTTGGAGACCTCTGGGAAGCAATCCACGAAGGCGCGGTTATGCGCATTCGCCCCAAGACTATGACCGTCGCGACCACGTTCATGGGCCTCGTGCCGCTCATGTGGGCGGAGGGAACCGGAGCAGATACGATGCGCAGACTCGCTGCGCCCATGATCGGCGGCCTGGCCACGAGTTTCTTCGGTGAATTGCTCGTTTTTCCGGCGATCTATTTCGTGTACAAGCGCTTCGGCGAAATGAGAAGGGAAGGCACGGCTGTATGGCCCTTGTGAAACCAAGTGTCATTGTTATGCGGATTGGGTATCATCGGGCCCAGTTGAGAAGCAGGGAGTTCATCTATGCAGATGTTTGACTTGTTCACAATCTTTTGGGCGCAGTTTTTGAGTTTTGTCTTTGGACTATTACGGGCCGCGCTGCAAGGAACACTGTCTGCGTAGCAGTTTAGTCAAGAAAGTGCATCGACGAAGAATTCCTCCGCGAGTCGCCCCAACCTTATAGTCGGTGTCACGCTGTCGGCCAGTAACGGCCGCACAAGGGTCGTTCCTCTTGCGGAGATTGTGCAGGGGAAAGATAGCCAATTCGGTTCATTCGGCAAGCGGTTGGCTGAAGGTGCCGGGGACGGCGCGCAGCGCCTACGATTCAGGCGCTTCGGGACTAGGGCCAGATTTGGCCGTTGCAGTGAACCGGGCGCAAATCAGGAGTTCATCTAAAGTGGGCAACCCGAGGGACTCGACTGGCATGCGCCAGCTCCCAACTGAGGTGCCCATCCTGCCATCCCAGATACGCGGTCGCGCGAAGGGCGATAAGCCAGCCGCTTTTACAATCGCCCTGTATTGACTCCTGATTCCGCCACCGATATAAACCTCATATGGTTCTTCGCTTGGTCAATCTTGTAGTGGCCTGCTGGGCGCTTCATATCTCTCCGTCGCTCTGCTTGGCGGGCGTGCTGACGCACCCGTGCGGCTCGCTTGGCAAAAGCGCTGGCGTCACGGCCTGTCATGGAGAAAAGGATCACGCCCGGACTGATTCGAGGTCCGGAACCTGCACCCATGAGGAGAACTGCAATTCCGACCCATGTCAAGAAAGCCCGGTTGTCAAGGACGGGGGAGACCAAACTTTCGGAGTTGCGACATTTCTCCCTGCGCTGCCAGGGGTTTCTTTACCAGAAATCTCGCTTGCGCGGGTGGAGACCCACTCCTACTCGGATGCTTCCCCAAATCTACCAAGATTGTCGCTCCACCAAAGCGACCTTCCGCTTCTGATCTGATTCTCCAATTACTGAACCGTTGAGTGTTTGACTCGCGCGGAGTGTGTCTTCGCGTGCGCTGGATCTTGCGCGCGACATTGTCAATTGGAGACTCTAAACGTTGAGTAATGCAAGAATTGTCATCGCCCGAATTGTGCTTCTGCTTCTGCCCATAATGGCTACGGGTTGTGCAACCGTAGATGCTCGTCGCGCTTACCTGCGGACAGGAACAGAAGTCGAACAAGCCGTCGGCCAAGCTCCGTCGACCAACCCGGAAGAAACAGCCATCGCCGATGCCGCGGTTTCGGAACTCTTGATCGGTGGGCTTAGTTCAGATGAGGCAGTCAAGCTCGCCCTGCTGAACAATCCGAGGGCACGGGCCGTCCTGCTCCAAGTGGGCATGGCGCGGGCAGACGTTGTGCAAGCCGGCTTGTGGTCGAATCCGACCATCGGATTCTCATTCAATCTGCCGACCGGGGGCGGGTCTAATCAGTTCGGCATGAATCTAGCTCAAAACATCGCAGACCTGTGGATGATTCCATCGCGCAGCCGTGCGGCAAATCAAGACTTGGAACGGATGACACTCAGCGCCGCTCAGGAGCTAGTCTCGTTGGCAGTGGACACGAAAGTTGCATACTTCAACGCCTTGGCGGCTGATAGCGCGCTTTCCATCGCGCAGGACAACGTGTCGCTGACGGAGGAGTTACTTCGCATTACGAAGGCTCGGTTGGAAGCAGGCACAATCGGGTCGCTCGACGTAAATTTTGCAAAAGGGCAGTCGCTTCGCGCCGAAGTCGAAGCTCGATCGGCACGATTGGACTCAGCGAGTTCGCGCCGAAAGCTGGCGGCGCTTTTGGGACTGACCACATCGGCGCAAGAGATCCAGCTAACGGAACCGCTGCCGAAGCCAGTTGAAAGCGAACTGCCAGTAGACCGATACGTGGAAACTGCGCTGAACTCGCGCCTCGATGCCCGGGCAGCTCGCAACGCGGTCGAGGCGGCCGCCGCCCGGGTCGAGCTCGAGATGGCGAGTGTGTTCAAGAATGTCGAGGTCGGTATTGAAGCTGAACACCAAGCAAACCGCGCGCTTGGCGGGCGCAAGATCTTGGCAGACACGGCGAGGGCGTCCATCGCGAACGGCCAGCTCACCGCGCCAGAGATTCAATCACGCGGTCAGCGAAATCTCGAAAAGAGGCAGCGGATCGATGCAATTCTTGGCCCGTCCCTGAGCCTGACCCTGCCCATTTTCGACCAGAACCAGGCCCAGATTGCCAGGGCTCGCATGACCTACCTTGAATCGAAGTCGTTGTTGGATGAGCTAGAGCGATCGATCGTGCAGGAGACGCGCGAAGCTGCAGATCGACTTGCGACCGCTTGGAACGTCGCAACCCTTTACCAGAATGAAGTATTACCACAAGCACAAGAGACGCTCAATCTATCCCGGTCAACCTATCAAGCGGGGCAGACCACTATTCTGAACGTCATCGATGCGCAGCGCTCGTTACTGGAAACACGTCGGGCAAACGTCGCAGCATTGCAAGCAGCGGCGAACGCCATTGCAGAGTTGGAACGGGCTACCGCACGCCCTGTTGCTGAACTACTTGAACCGGTCGGCCCCTCGACGCAGCCGACTGAAACTCAACCTGCGGATGAGGGATAGCAGATGCTATTTCAAAGAATAAAACGGTCTGGCGCTTGTTTGTTGGCCACCATCGCGGCAGTCGGAGTATTCTTGGCGAGCGGTTGTCAAATGAATGACTCCGCGAATGACGGCACAAGTTTCATTGCAACATTTGTCACGTCCCTTGGTGACTTTGTGGCCTCGTTCGCAAGGAATTTTCTGGCCGCGTGGGTGCTTTGATGGTTCATAACGTACGACGGCTAGATTGCCGCGGAGAGGCGATATGTATCGAAAAGTAGCAATCGGACTTCTTGCTCATCCTCGTGGGCGCGTGCGTATCGCAATTGCGTGGTGCGTCTTGACAGGTCTGGCGCTCGCCGCATGTCAAACTGGGTGTGGCGACGCGCCGACAAAGCCGGGATCGCAAGAGGAGTCGGCCGCCGCTCCAGGAGGCAGCAGTGGGCACGATGGGCACGATCACGGCGAGGATGCGCATGCGGACGAAGTCACGCTGACCAGTGACGCAATCGACCGCTACGGAATCAAGATTGAGACGGCTTCATTGTATCGGCTTAGGCCGAGCTTCGTGGCTCCTGCCAGAGTCGCGTTCAATGCAGAGGCGATTGCGCATGTTGGTTCCACATTGCCCGGCCGCGTCGTGGAATTGGCGGTCCGCCTCGGCGACGTGGTGACGAAGGGTGACTTGCTGCTGGTCGTGGAAAGTCCGCAACTGGGAGAGGCTCAGAGTGATTATCTTCAGAAACTGATCGCGGCCCAGACGACGATTGCGACTGTGGACTTGGCGAAAAATGCGCTCGATAGAGCGAAGAGACTCTACGACGAGAATCGTGGCATCGCGCTGGATGAAGTTCAGAAACGGGAAGGCGAATTCAAGGTCGCTCAAGCATCGCTTCGAACCGCTGAATCGACAGCGGTCGCCGCTGAAAACAAGCTCCATGTTCTCGGAATGACACAGGAGGCGGTAGGAGCAGTCAAAGCGTCCGGCGAGGTCAATCCGCGCTTTCCAATCGTGGCTCCGATTTCTGGTGAGGTGGTGGAGCGCGAAGTGACGCTTGGGGAGCTTGTCAACCCAGAACGTGAAAAACTCCTTGTGCTGGCCAACGTCGAAATCTTGTGGGTGCTTGCGGACGTGCCGGAGGCCCACCTGCCCGAGCTTGCCCAAGGGGCAAAAGCGTGGATCAACGCGGGAAGCCTCGACCCGCATAAGCACGAGGGTCAAATCTCATATGTCGCACCCATGATCGACCCGCACACCCGGACGGTCTCGGTTCGCGTGGCGGTGGAGTGTGAGGATCGGTCCCTGAAGCCGGGCATGTTTGTGGAAGTCGAAATATCCACGACCGACCGAAACAATCCGGAACCTGCTCCTGTTGTCGCGGTGCCGGGCATCGCGGTTCAAACCGTCGAGGGCGAAACGTCCGTGTTCGTTCCTGTTCAGGGCGAAGAGAACACCTTTGCAAAGCGCGCGGTTTCAGTCGGTAAGGCCGTGGCCGGCTTGGTGCCGGTTTATCGTGGCCTGGTCGAAGGTGAAGCGTACGTCGCATCCGGAAGCTTCCTCTTGAAGGCGGACCTCGGCAAGGCAACGGCAGAGCACCAGCATTGATCACCGGCAAACGGCCGTGGAGAGTCTAACGTGCTAGAAACCATCCTCCATTTCTCGATTCGAAATCGCTGGCTGATCGTGCTGTTCACGATCATCATCGCTGCTATCGGCGTCAACTCACTGATCAAGCTTCCGATCGATGCGGTGCCGGACATCACCAACAACCAAGTGCAAATCAACACGGAGTATCCGGCGCTTTCGCCTGTTGAAATCGAGAAGCAAATCACGTTTCCCATAGAAGTGTCCTTCGCCGGAATCCCCGGTCTGCAATCAACGCGTTCATTGTCGCGCAACGGGTTTTCGCAGGTTACCGCGATCTTCGACGACGATGTGGATATCTACTTTGCCCGCCAGCAGGTGTTTGAACGGCTGAGTCAGGCGGGTGAGAGTCTTCCTCCTGGAGCAAAGCCGGTCATGGGGCCGATTGCGACCGGCCTCGGCGAAGTGTACATGTACACCGTGGAGTATGCGCATCCCCACGGGGAAGGCGCTCCCCAAACTGACGGAAAGTCTGGCTGGCAGAGTGATGGCTCCTACCTGACGCCGGAAGGTCGGCGTATTCGGGGCGATGTCGAATTGGTGGCCTATCTCCGCGAAGTCCAGGACTGGCTAATCAGCATGCAGCTTCGCACGGTTCCCGGCATTGCCGGCGTCGACTCCATCGGCGGCTATGTGAAGCAGTATCACGTCCAACCGGATCCGATGAAGTTGGTCAGCTATGGCCTGACCTTCAGCGATGTGATCGAGGCGTTGGAGCGCAACAACATCAGCACCGGCGCGGGCTACATCGAACACAAGGGAGAGATGTACATTGTCCGCGCCGCTGGGCGAATCAACACGCTTGAGGAAATTGAATCCATTACGATTGGTTCTCGCAACGGCGTGCCCATGTACATTCGAGATATCGTCGTGGCAGGTGGCGTTCGAATTGGCCGCGAGTTGCGAACCGGGTCAGCGAGCGAGAATGGCGAAGAGATCGTCGTCGGCACGGCGATCATGCTCTTGGGGGAGAACAGCCGAACGGTGGCGGCCGCCGCGGATGCCAAGCTCGCGGAGATACAACGGAGCTTGCCGCCGGGCGTTCGTGCCAAGACGGTTCTGAATCGTACCAAGCTGGTCGATGCCACCATTCGCACGGTCGAGAAGAACTTGATCGAAGGTGCGATCCTGGTCATCGTGGTGCTGCTGCTTTTGCTCGGCAACTTCCGCGCGGCTTTGATCTGTGCCCTGGCAATTCCCCTGTCGATGCTCTTTGCCGCCATCGGAATGGTGCAGAACCAGGTGAGCGGAAACCTGATGTCGCTTGGCGCCATCGACTTCGGACTGATCGTCGACGGCGCGGTCATCATCGTCGAGAACTGTATCCGCCGACTGGCGGAAGAGCAGCACGCCAAGGGTCGGCTTCTTACGCTTCAGGAGCGCCTCCATATTGTCTTCGAGGGCAGCAAGCAGGTACGGAGCGCGACCGCTTTTGGTGAGGCCATCATCACGGTCGTTTACGTGCCGATCCTCACGCTGACGGGAGTCGAAGGGAAGATGTTCCACCCTATGGCACTGACCGTCATCTTCGCGCTTGCCGGAGCATTCGTCCTGTCGCTGACCTTTGTGCCGGCGATGGTCGCGATCCTGGTGCGAGGCCGGGTGAAGGAAAAGGAAGTGTTTGTCATTCGGTGGGCAAAGGCAGCGTACGAACCAGCTGTGCGTTGGGCACTGAGCGCCCGTTGGGCGGTTGCAGGCGTCGCTGTTGTGATTTTCACCGCTTCGCTGGTCTTATTCAACACGTTGGGTCAAGAGTTTGTGCCCAGACTGGATGAGAAGGATCTGGCGATGCATGCGCTACGCATCCCGAGCACGTCCCTCACGCAATCACAGGAAATGCAGTTTGACGTCGAGCGTGTCGTGAGCGCGTTCCCGGAAGTCGCATTCCTTTTCTCAAAAATCGGCACCGCCGAAATGGCAACCGACCCGATGCCGCAGAACGTGGCGGACACATTCGTCATCCTCAAGCCTGAAGAAGAATGGCGCAGCGAGGCCGAGTTGGACAAGCTCATTGCTGCGAAGACAGAGGAGATGGAGCGGATAATGGGTCACGGCGAGGAGGAGGGTGCTCACGGAGACGAAGGCGGCGGACATGGACACGACGAGGTCCAAGCCGTCGGACACAAAGGTAAGCTTCTCAAGCTCATCGAGCTGAGTGTCAAGGCCTTGCCGGGCAACAACTACGAGTTCACGCAGCCCATCGAGATGCGTTTCAACGAGTTGATTGCCGGCGTGCGAGGCGACGTGGCGGTCAAGGTCTATGGCGACGACTTCGACTCAATGCGAAAAACCGCCGACCAAATACTGGCGGTGCTGCAGACGATTTCTGGCGTCGCGGATGCCAGAGTCGAACAAACAAGCGGCATGCCGGTCCTGACTGTGGAGATCGACCGGGCCGCGATCGCACGCTACGGGCTGAATGTTGCCGATGTGCAAGACGTTGTGGCTGTCGCGATCGGTGGTCGAGAAGCGGGCATGGTATTCGAGGGCGACCGCCGATTCGACGTGATTGTTCGGCTTCCCGATTCACTTCGCGCGCAACCGCAGACGCTCGAGAACCTGTGGATACCACTTCCAATCCGCGAGGACGACTTTGAGGGCACTCGCGTTGCATCCGCCTCACAGTTGACCGGGATCATGTCGCCGCCAGCGCGCATGGGGTTCATCCCACTCGGAGACGTTGCAAGAATCGATGTAACCGAGGGAACTAATCAGATCAGCCGCGAAAACGGTAAGCGGCGCGTCTTTGTTCAGTGCAATGTGCGGGGCCGCGACCTCGGCTCGTTCGTGGCAGAGGCACAGGAGAAGGTTAAGGCGATATCGCAGCCATCGGGCCAGTGGATTGACTGGGGCGGACAATTCGAGAACCTCGTTGCAGCCAAACGCCGACTGGCCGTGGTTGTACCGATATGCTTCTTTCTGATTTTCATTCTGCTATTCAGCACATTCAAGAGCGCAAAGTATTCGCTCCTCGTGTTCAGTGCGGTTCCGCTCGGCCTGACGGGCGGCATCGTCACGCTTTGGTTGCGCGATATGCCCTTTTCAATCTCGGCTGCCGTCGGCTTTATTGCGCTGTCCGGCGTCGCTGTCTTGAACGGTCTGGTCATGGTCACGTTCATCAATCAGCTTCGTCAAGAGGGAATGGCGCGCGACGAAGCCATCATTCACGGCTCGCTGACCCGCCTTCGTCCCGTGCTCATGACGGCGTTGGTTGCCTCTTTCGGGTTTGTGCCGATGGCGCTGGCCACGGGTACCGGCGCGGAAGTCCAGCGGCCTTTGGCGACCGTCGTCATAGGAGGGCTCGTGACGAGTACGTTTCTAACGCTGCTTGTTCTGCCGGCGCTTTATCGAATTTTCACAGGGTGGGATCCCAGCGGAATTCCAAGTCCCGTCGCTCAAAAGTGGGAAGAGCCAGACAAGGGACCGTTGAAAGTCGAACCGGAGTCAAGGCATTCCGATGCGAGAGCTTCGTTGGAGCAACCAATGCAAGACGATGCTTCCGGAGATTCCAAATCTACCCAATAAGTCTGCGGGCGCGGAGGAGTGCCCGAACTGGGTTTCTGCAACCGGCATATTGCCTAAGGAGACAAGTCATGAGAAACGTGAGCCTGAAAAGTGTTGTTGTCAGTCTTTTTCTGGGAATCGGCCTGACCGCATGCGCCGCCAATTTGTTCGCTCAGCCGGGAACCGCTCAGCCGACGAAGAGCGCAACTCAGTATTTCGTGACCGGCGAGGGCGACGATGCTCATCTGTGGGTGCGAGAGGGCACCAAACTCCGTTGCGTGGGACACGGGGAATGCAAGGCGCACGGCGACCACAAGGGACATGATGATCACGGGCACGATCATGACAAGGAAAAATCGAAGCCGTAAGAGGGAACGAAGTGGGAAGCGGAACGGATTGCGTTCGACGAAACCGCCTAGCTTACGAAGCCTGTTCGCTTGGTCGGTGCCGTTCGTGGCAATCGCGGTGCTGGTTGATGGGCTTGTTTACTGTGGCATGGCTGGTCATTACCAGAAGTATGGCCATTGGTATTTCCCGCTACAGCGAACCATTATGGCGGCGTTCCTTTCAATGTCGGCGGTGTTAATTCCAATTCTTTGGCTCTGGTTACGGCGCAAAAGCGGGAAGTGACTGCGGAGCAAAAAGTGTCGAGTCGATACACCTGCGCATTATTCTCTTCGCTCACCGCTGCGACACTCATCGCGGGTTGTGCTACCGGTCGTGTTGACCTGTTCGATTCGGGTGTGCTGCGACTGGAGAAAACGCCCGACAAACGCGGCCACTACCGTGATGTGCATGTGTACCGGACGGACGAAGGGATCCTGGTCATTGGTTATGTCAGGAGTTCAAACCGGCCCGCTCATGTGCATATTCTGGTTGAGGATTCGGAAGGGCAAGCGATTGTGTGCACAACGACAAGCGTGCGACGTGTTCCGCGAAGTTCACGGGTTCGGCACGCACGATTCGAGGCCGTGATACCTTTGACGTCAACCGATGGATTCGTGATCAGCGTTCGACATCACATCGGTCGATGCGAGGAATCGGAACGCGATGATTCCATTAAACCTACCCGGTCGGATGAACTATGACCGTGCCAACACAACGTACGTCAATTCGAGTCAGAGGCTTGGACTGTCCGGACGAAATTGCCGAGTTGCGCGGGTGCCTGGGAGGCGTGCAAGGCATCGCCGAACTGTCGTTCAACTTGATGCAGGCGACGATGATCGTCGAGCATGATCCCGCTAAAATCGACGCGGATGAAATCATTCGACGCGTCAACTCGACCGGGATGCGAGCATCCGTCATCGAAGGGACATCTCGACAGCGCGAGATTAAGACCGTCTGGCCGCGGGGGCCATTGTGGATGGCGGTGACTTCCGCTGGCGCGACCGTAGTCGGCGCCGCACTGTCGTATGCTACTGCGGCCAAGATTCTCGATACTGCATGGCCGGGGGCATTGGCATACCTGCTGGCCATTGGCGCAGCGTGGCGCTACGTCCTGCCCAAGGCTTGGGGTGCACTGCGCCGATTGCGGCTGGACATGAACGTGCTGATGACCATCGCGGTCATCGGAGCGGTCGGGCTGGGCGAGTGGCTTGAAGGAGCGACGGTCGCGGTCCTCTTCGCAGTGTCGCATGTGCTAGAGTCATGGAGCGTCAACCGCGTGCGGCGAGCCATTCGGTCTCTCATGGAACTCAGCCCCGAACGAGCTCTGGTTCTGCTGCCAGACGGTACTGCGCAGGAATTGGATGTCGAGGATGTCGAGGTGGGCAATCGGGTCGTTGTCCGCCCGGGAGAAAAGCTACCGCTTGATGGGAAGGTGGTCGAGGGCCAAACAACGGTCAACCAAGCGCCGATCACGGGCGAGTCTGCCCCGGTCCGAAAGTCGCTTGGTGGGGAGGTCTTCGCCGGCACAGTCAACCAGGACGGCGCGATTACAATTGAGGTTAGCAAACTGGCCGGCGACACGGTGCTGGCTGGCGTAATCCGGCTGGTTGAACAGGCCCAGTCACGTCGTTCACGCTCCGAACAGTTCGTCGAGGCATTTGCCCGCTACTACACGCCGGCCGTCGTGGTTGGGGCGCTATTGCTGTGCATCGTGCCGCCGTTGCTCTTCGGCGCGGCCTGGTCGGTGTGGTTCTATCGTTCCCTTGTCTTGTTGGTCATTGCCTGTCCGTGTGCATTGGTGATTTCGACGCCGGTGTCCATTGTGAGTGCACTTGCGGCCGCGGCCCGAAACGGTGTGCTGATCAAGGGCGGCGAATTCTTGGAGGCTGTGGGAAAAACCCGCGTGATTGCGATCGACAAGACCGGAACATTGACACACGGCAGACCGGTTGTTCAGAAGGTCATTCCGCTCGGCGAGGCAACGGAGGAGCATTTGCTGACGCTTTCGGCTGCCATCGAGCAGCGCAGCGAACATGCGATCGCACGCGCCGTTGTCGCACATGCCAAAGAACGCGGAATCTCGCCGCCGTCATGTCGTGATTACGTGGCGATCCGCGGCAAAGGGGCGGAGGCCACGGTTGATGGCAAACGCTATTTCCTCGGGAATCATCGACTGCTTGAAGAAAAGTACGTTTGCACCGAGGAATTACACCGCTTGATAACGGAGCACGAGGATTTTAACCACACGGTCGTCGGAGTCGCGTCGGAAGCATGTCCGTTGGGTGTCATTTTGCTCGCCGACGGACTGCGGGACGAGGCCTCTGAGGCCATCGACTCACTGCGCCGAGAAGGCATCGAACGGGTGATCATGCTTACCGGCGATAACGCCGGAACCGCCGAGGCCATCGCGAAGCAGTGCGGCGGTGTCGAGCCGCGCGGCGAACTGCTTCCGGCCGACAAGGTCAAGGCCGTCGAAGATCTGCGAGCGTCGTACAAGTACGTCGTCATGGTGGGCGACGGGATCAACGATGCGCCGGCACTTGCAGCGGCGACCGTCGGCATTGCGATGGGCGTGGGCGGCGCCGACGCCACGCTGGAAACCGCAGACATCGCACTGATGAACGACGATTTGCTCGCGCTTCCGTGGCTGCTGCGACATAGCCGACGCACGCGAAGTGTGATAGCGCAGAATATTGCTCTTTCGCTCGGCATCAAAGCGATATTCCTTGCGTTGGCCATCCCGGGACTCGCTAACCTCTGGATGGCCATCGCGGCAGACATGGGGGCGTCAATAGTCGTAACTTTCAACGGCTTACGCCTTGTGCGCAAACGATGACTGAATTGTTGAAGTCGCACAGTGCGTAAAATTGGCAATGGGCTCGCCGACAATCACAACGTACTCTCATTAAACCTCCATTCCATCAGCGGCCCAAGTGGGATTCATTGTAGAATTGGATATTGACGATACCGGATGAATAGCGGGGCCGACTGGTGTACCCCAACGTGGGAGAATCGCGATCGACAGGCACTTGGGAAAGGGCACCCAGGAGTCAGTGATTCTCAATTTGGATAACGGACACCGGGCAAGTTAGCTCTGCTTTATTGTCGGCTCTCGACCCAGGATCATTCACACTCACCTCTGCTCCGCGAGCCCTTCTTTCCAGGCCACTTCGGATATCCGCTTGGCCGTTAACCGAAGCGGCCATTGTTCGAGCCGCAAACTCAGCTTGAATTGCTAGCGGGAGCTTTGGCCACGCAGCAAGGAGTCGGGCAAGTTCGGAATCATCCGCTCGGCCCGGATTGATGCCGAGTGCGCCGGATTCTGCGCAGCCTGATCCGGAACTGTGCGAGTTTCCTAGGGAGTTCGGCGCGGGTGCGAGTCCCTCATCGCCTTTTCATCCCTTGGGGGCCTTATGTAGGAATAAGCTATGCTGGCGGACGCTAGCGGTGCTTAATCTCATGTAAAGCCACGGGCTTGGCACGGTCAAAAACGCAGTTTTTGGGCTGAAAGGCCCTCAGTCAACGCCAATTGACTTAAATTCTGGGCGGTCTTGGCGTTATTATAGAGTGACGGGACCATAGGTCTTTGAACCTGTCATGTCATTGAATCTCACCGTGATTCTTGATGCCGCGTCATATTTCTTTGCCAGGCGGGGCACTCTTTCAATTGCCAAGACATGCCTCCCTCGAGGTTTCGGACAATCAGATCGCAAAATTTCTGGCCAATTTGGCGTTATTATGAAATGCGAGGGGCCTAGCTTTCTTGGACCCTCCTTCCCTTCGGAATCTTGCCAAACCTTCGGCAGAATTTCCTGTAACTCAAATTCTTGTTCGATATCAGGAGCCAAATTAGGTTGCATCATCCCCTCGTCCCAAACTTGACGCTTGCGACGTTGCTCGGGTGTGCGTTTGCATTAACTAACTGGGGACAGCACCCTGATGCAAGTAGTCATGCGATGCCGCATAGAGTCGGTCCCCGGTCCGTCGGCAGGACATTCGCAAAATGGCTCTGAGTGAGGTGGTCGCCAGTTTTCCGCCAAAATCATTCAATCTCGCGATGTTGATACGGTGAGATACGCTGTAAGAGAGCCTCCACTTCTCTGGAATTGAGGACTTTCCGTTTCCAACTGGCCCCCGTAAATCTCCAGAGAATGGAGCAGTGGTCTGAGCTTCCAGTGATCAATAATTCCTCATCAACCTGCCACGTCCATCCCTCACCGCCTCCAATGTTCAGTTGTCTTCCCGATTTCACGCCATCGTGCAGCCAGTACCCTCGCCCCTCCCTTCTCGAATGGTTAATGGCGAGTAGATATACGGGACCAGGGACATCCTCTGCAAATCGGATTACAGCGTAGGGGCCCAAGAATCCTTCGCCGATCGTCAATTCGGCCGGAAGGGGATCTTTGAATCGATGTTCGTATTCCCCTTTGAGATCTCTGTAGATTGGCATTAGGACGAGTGGGATAGACAGTATCGCGAGAATGGTCCAAAAGACAATTCGCACATCTCGCCGCCAGGTGCCCTGATTCATTTCATTTTCAGGTTCTTCCATGAGTCCTCCTTCGTGCGGCCACTATCTGCCGAGGCAGGGCAACGGGAATATCCCAATTTGGGATATTGTGTTCGACTTTCTAGTCTGCTGCAAGTTCCAGAGCCTGCGGCGGACCCATGCGCAAATCACTCCACAGCCGAAAGCACCGCGAGCTCATATCAGCACTGAAGGCGGCAAGAAAGGCCGCAGGTCTGACACAAGTAGAGGTGGCCAAACGACTGGGCAGACCTCAATCGTTCGTCGCTAAGCTAGAGGCCTGTGAACGGCGGCTCGACGTCATCGAATTCGCTGAGCTATGCCGCCTCTACGGTCGAAGTACGTCATCCGTTCTCATGCCACTGGGCCTCTGACTCGCGCAATCAATTGCCGATTCGATTCCGTGCACCGGGAGGGAATGCCCCTGCGTCGGGACTGCGTTTGGCGGATTGTTTCCTGTAGTAGCTTTTCTAGCCTTAGCGCCGGTTTCTTCAGAAGGCCCATTCGGTTTTTCGTCCTAGGCAAAACACTTCCACAAACGGACGAGACCTCAATCACTCGTTTCCTTGGAACTTGAACAAAAAAGGCCGCGGAAACCCCATTCGGGACCAAGTGGCCATGTTAACCTTAACCTTAATTACGGAGATTTGATCGATGCAAAATCAATCCCCTCTGCACGACGAAGACAGACCCAATCTGATTGGAAACAGGCCTGAACTCGGGCCCAAACTCGATGAGAACGCCCTTGACCAGGAGCTGAAGATCCAAGCAATCGCCGATGCCCAGGCCCGTTTGCTGAAGCATCTCTGCCGCCTTGTGGCTGAGTCTTGGAGGGAGCAACACATGAACTCGCTCCAATCCCCAAACTCACCTGAATCCGGTCAGCCACAAGAGCCGAACTGATTCCCAGAGCCCTTAGAGACTGATGGAAGGTAACAGACGCAAGGGTTTCTCGGACATTTACTCGCTGAACTCGAAATCGGCACCGGTGCCGATTTCGAGATGTCCTTGCCGGCAAGGACACCGCGTCGCCGCAAATCAACTCGTCGCCCCCATCAAACCGTCGATCACGACTGCCGTGCCCATTGACTCTCGACCACAAGGTGGCGCACGAAATTTGATTCGCCTTTTATTCTTCGTCTAATGGTTCATAGGAATGCTGTCGCGTCGGATCGTCTGGCGAGGCAGGCTGCCGAACGAATGCCAGGATTAGGCCTAGAAAATCAATGTACCCTCAAGATAAGAAACCTGGGAAAAAACCCGCGAAACCCATGGACGATACGACGAAACAGAGACCCTTACCTGAATTCCTTCTCGATCTGCCCGAGCTACTTACGGTCGAACAGTGTGCTCATTGTGCGAAGGTTTCGGAGTCCACCGTCTGGCGATGGAAGCGCGAAAACAGGATTTCGTATGTTCAACGAGGACAGCGGGGTGCGGTTCGATTCCCCCAAGACGAATGTCTGGGGAGGACCGGCGGTCACCATGCACCGACGGACGCCACTGCGAAGAGTGAGCTCAGCCAGCAGGTTGAGTCTCGTGACAAGAAAAAAAACCACCCTGGCCCCGCCGCCAAATGGCGCGACAACCCTCAAGGGCCGGGCTCAACATCAAGGCAATAGGCTATGACGCGGAAGCGGACGAGTGAAACCATACAATGCAAATTCTTTACTTGGATCCTGTACCAGCGCGGCCGAATGCTTTACGCAGATGGCCGCTCCAACGATCCGCCGGTCGGCCGGTATTCGCTCGAAACCGGCGACCGGAAGGAGGGGCTAGCAGCGCTGGAACAACTCGATCGAGTTCAGGCCGTAGAGCATGGCCTGGCCGATCGTTCGGTTGTCGAAGATCGAGACGATTCAATGCTGGCCCTTGAAGCGGGCCGATTGCTGTACGAGAACTACCTTGGCCGTCCGGAAGTAACGGGCGGTGCGAGTTTGGCAACCAGGAAGCGATATCGAGCCGTCCTGGACAAGTTTCTCCCCTATGCGAGGGAGCAAGGCGTCCGTACTTGGAATCGGGTCACCGATCGCGTGCTTAACGAGTATCTCGGGTACCTCAAGAAGGAAGAGTACGCCGACCGAACGTTGACGATGGAAGGAACCCTTATCAAGCAGATCGTCGGTTGGCTCGTTTCGGAAGGAATGCTAACGGAAAAGCAGCGACTTCGAACTTCGCTTGCGAAGCCTCGCGGCACGACCACCTACTGCTGGAAGCCCGAAGAGGTAAGTGCGATGCTCGCCCATTGCAGCGCAAACCCGCGACTCCAATGGCTTGGTGCCATCCTCCTGACGCTCGCTCGAACAGGACTTCGCATCGGCGAATTGCTTGCTTTGGAATGGGTCGATATCGACCTGGTAAACGGAATCCTAACTGTGGTCAACGATTCATCGGGATGCCACGAGCGGCGACTTACCAAGAATCGCGAGAGTCGCCCGATTCCAATCCATCCCGAGCTTCTTTCCTGCCTGAAGCGGCTTCGCACCTCGTCGAATGGAACAGGGCGCGTGTTCAAAGGGGCTGAGGGCGGAAGGCTAAAGGCCGACGATGTTCGAATCGCCTTGATCAAACGAGTCATTGCCCCGCTCAAAGGACGATTCCCGATACCGGCAGGGAACCAGGGGTTCGAATGCGGGAGGCTGCATTCGTTTCGCCACTATTTCATATCGCGGGCCGCCAATACGGGCATTCCGGTCAAAACGCTTCAGGCCTGGATTGGGCATCGCGACAGTGAAATGATCGACATTTACTACCACCTGAGCGACAAAGAGTCGCGTCGGCAGATGAATACATTGAGTTTTGCGGCGGAGGTCCCCGACGACGGTGATCAGGGCTCTGTCGCGTAATTTATCTCATCCGCCAGATTAGCGGGAAAGGATTGGAAACATGTGTAGCAAGAGGACATTTGAAACGAATCCAATTGAACGAGCCCAGACAGTAAATCCCAGCAAACTGGAAGGGAAAGGCCTTGTCTGCCGGGGATGGTTTGGCACACTTCTGGCACAGTGCACTGTGCCAAAGGATGTGGCCCTGCATAAGTCATTGACGCAAAGGCGTTTGCGAACGCTCTTTGACACAGATCGGAGAGGGAGGGATTCGAACCCCCGGTACCTTGCGGTACAGCGGTTTTCAAG
>CAZCGF010000013.1:0-2855 GCA_964498115.1 uncultured Planctomycetaceae bacterium
CCGGCCGGATTGTCGAGGCGGATCGGGGTGCCATTTCTTCGGCACTTAAGCCCATTGTTGCATCGGAAGACGCCCGGCGGGAGATGTCGCGGCGTGCCCGGGAACTGGCGCGGGAGCGATACGATTGGCGGGGATTGATTCCGCGGTATGTCGAGCTCTACGAGCGGGCCGCGAAGGCCTAGCTGATTTCTCCTCGGTTTAGACTAACTTGCGAAATCCATTCGGAAGCGGCGCGAACCAACTTTGCGGCGGGTCGTAGCAGGATGATCGGGCGAAGGATTGCCCGGTGAAATGGGGCCGTCGTCATGGAGGATTTGCGGTGGAGTACAGTCTGCGCTTCAACTTTGCGATGACCGCGGCGGTGGTGGTGGTCGCCGGGATTTTGAGCGTGACCACCAGCGCGGTTGTTGCCTCGCGGGCCTATGTGGAGCGCGGGGCGCAGGCGGTCAAGACAGAGCAGGTCATTTCGGTCAAGGGCTCGACTCGCAAGAGGATTCGCTCCGATCAGGCGGTGTGGCACATTGCCGTTCGCGGGGAGCACAAAGACCTCAAAGAGGCGTTCGCCGTGCTGGACATGGGCGTCCGGGATGTGGCGGAGTTTCTGAAGGAGCAGGGGTTCTCCACGCAGCAGATCGTGCAGGACGCCATCAACACGGTTGAGCATCACGTGCGCGATGCAAAGGGGAACGAGACGCGGGAGATCAGCGCTTACTCGCTGTCGCGCGGTTTTACGATTACGACGCCGGACGTGGACCGGATCTTTCGTGCGGCCGGAGAGGTCACGCAGCTCATCGAAAAGGGGATACTCGTAATCTCATGTTCGCCGGAATATTACTACACGGACCTGGCGCCGTTGAAGGTCGGGCTGATGGAGGAGGCCGCGAAGGACGCGAGGGCGCGGGCGGATAAGATCGCGGGGGCGGCCGGTTGCCGGGTGGCGGAGGTGATGTGGGCGAACATGGGCGTGCTGCAGGTGACTCAGCCGCATTCGACCGACGTGAGCGACTACGGCGTCTATGACACCGGAACGATCGACAAGGACGTTCAGGCGGTGGTGTCGGTGCGGTTTCGGATTGAGGCGGATTGAGGCGACGGCGGCTCTTGCAAGGGTGCGTCGTGTGCGAAGGCGGCAGTGCTTCCCGCTAATTGGCGGCGGCGCGGCTGGAAACGAGCGAGTCGAGGAATCGGCGCGACTCGGTCGTTTCGGCATGGGTGGGGCCGAGGAGTTTTTCGCGAAGGGCGAGGGCCTCTTCGCCGAAGGCTTGTGCCGCGGAGATGTCACCCCTTGCCAGCTTGACCTGAGCGATGCTGGAGAGCAGCCGGGCAATGTACTGATGATCTTCGCCGTAGCTGTGGTCACTGCGGAGGATGCGCAGGGCCGTCTGGAAGCACTGTTCGGCGGCGTCAAATTCACCCTTGCTCTGAAAGAGCTTGCCGAGATTGTTGTGTACCTTGGCGACCTGAGGATGGACGGGGCCGAACGATTCCTGCTGGAGTCGCAGGGCTTCGCGATAGCTGCGCTCGGCGTCTGCGAACTCGTCGGGCGTGTGCCGGATGCGATAGAGGCCGCCCAGGATGCTCAGAGTCTGGGCGACGTCGTCGCGGGCCAGCCTGATCTCTCGTGAAGCGGCGGAGTCGGCCTGAACGGCGGCGAGGACATTACGGCGGATGCGGAGGGCTTCTTCCAGGTTCGCCTTCGCTTCCTCGAATCGTTCACCATCCTGGCTCTTGACGACGCCGAGATGATTGAGCGTCTCCGCAACGTCGGGGTGGTCGGGACCGAGGACGTTTCGACGAACGGCGACCGCCGCCTGCCAGAGATTCTCGGCCTGGTCGGGCTCTCCCTGGAGAAGGCGCAGCACGCCGAGGTCGTTCATGCTTTTCGCGGTCTCGATGTTGTCATCGCCGAGCAACTTGCGGCGCGTTTCAAGTGCAAAAGTCAGGTGAAGCGCAGCCGAAGGCAGATCGCTGAGGCTGCGGTAGGTGTTTCCGATCGTGTTGCGAACTGCCGCGGCGACCAGAAGATCATCTTCCAGTTCCTGCGTGAGGGTCTTTGCCTTGGCATCGAGCGATTCGAGGACGGTGACGTCACGCCGACCGGAGCGCTCCGGGTCCGGCGCTTCGTAGAACGACTCAAGAATCGTTTGCACGCGCTGCCCTCTTGCCGCTTCGGTCGAGATTCGTCGGGCCTGCAGCAGCGTCGACACACCGGTTCCGACGAACGTGAGGAGCAGCGTTGCGGCGATCCCGACAGACAGGCGATGCCGCGCGACAAGCTTGCGAAGCTGGTAACTCGTGCTTCGTGAGCGGGCGAGAATGGGCATTCCTGAGAGAAAGCGGTCGATGTCGTCGGCGAAGGCGGCTGCGCTCTGGTAACGGCGCTGCGGTTCGCTCTCCATCGCCTTGAGGATGATCGATGCCAATTCGCCGGGTACCGCGCGTTTGAGGCTTTCAGGTCTTATCGCCGCGCGATGGTGAGCCGCGCCGACGGTTGATCGGCGCGAGTTGCGGCCGGCGTCATCGGGCAGAGAACCGGTCACGAGTTCATAAAGGACGACCCCGAGCGAGTAGATGTCGCTGCGAATGTCGATCTGATCCTGCTGTCCGTGGGCACGCTCGGGACTCAGGTAGGGGAGTAAGTCGAGGTAGCGGTCGTCTTCGGCGTGGGTGGGACGCGCGGCTTCGTCGCGCCCCATGAGCCGGGCGTGTCCAATAGCGATCAGCTTCGGGAAGGCGGGAAGATTGTCACCGCACGAATGGCCGGCGGCCTGATCCGAGACGAGGATATTCGAGGGCCTGATGTCGCAATGAGTGACGCCGCGCTGGTGGGCGTAGCTGACGCCTTCGCAGACGCG
>CAZCGF010000013.1:2955-31389 GCA_964498115.1 uncultured Planctomycetaceae bacterium
GGCGACCGGTGCGCAGCTGACCGCGACATTCTGGAGGTCGCCGATCAGGTCGCGCATGTCGGAGACTTCGCTCTTGCAGGAGAGACAGACCTCCAGATGCTCGGATATCTCCGCGCGCGAGGCTGCGTCGTCGTCTTCGCCCTGAACCCAGGTCCAGAGGCGATCTCGGGACATATCACAACTCATGAGATGCTTCCGGATTGATTGCGGAGGGCCTCGCGAAGGTGCTCGGAGGCGCGAACGAGCCTTCCCTTGATGGTGGGTTCGCTGACCTCGAGTGCTTCGGCGATCTCCGCGCGCGATAATCCCTCAACGTGCTTCAGCATCAGCACGCTGCGATATTCTTCGGGCATATTGGACAGGACCTGTCGCATCAACTCCTGGCGATCGTTGTAGGCGGCTCCGATCTGCCGGCCTGCGCCGAGCCTCGCGGCGTCGGCGAGCCCGCCGCGGCCTATGCTCTGCTGCCGCCGGCGCATGATGTCGAGGCAATGGTTTCGGGCGACCTTGTAGAGCCAGGGGCGCAGGTCACCGGATGGGAGTTCCCTTCCATCGCTCAATCTGGCGAAGGTATCGCGGGTGACTTCCTCGGCGAGGGCTTCATCACCCAGGTAGCCCATGCAAAAACGATGCAGGGCATCGTTGTACTTCGCGAGAATGGCATTGGACGCGGCGCCTTTTTCTTCGGACACGGTCCTGGTGAGCCCTGATTCGGAGAGCGAGTTTTCAGATGTCAGTTCCATATGCCAATTGCCTTGTCACGGGGACGTAATGGTCCCCGACTAATACTAAAATACGAACATCCGAAACGTCATGACGTAATTTAATTACCTAGAGTGACGCGATAATAGTGGGAGACGGGGCCGAAAATCGGGTGGGAGGATTATTGGAAGTATTCCGCGCCAAGATATCGGTCTGAGCGCCCTAATGTCTGTATCAACATGGCAAACATTGCACAACGCCGCCTGGGCGTGTATGTTTGCCGGGTTCCCGGCTTGCCGGCGAAAGGAATAAGGTCTCCGTACGTTTAGTTCAGCGAGCATGATTGACTTGAACATCCAATTGAGCCGAGCAACTCGGCGGGTGATTCTGGCGAGGGCCTATGCGGGCCTATGCGCTGTCATGCTTGTTGCGTCTCCCGCCGTCATGCCTGGGATCGGGCTCTCCGGCTCGAGAGGCCTCCCAGTCAATGAAGAAGAGAAGGGCGCTCCGGTCGAAAAGGAGGAGTGTCGGTCGGCGTCGTCGGTTCTTGCGGCGGAATCGTCCATTGCACACGCCGCAAGCAAGCGACGCAGGGACCCACTTAACATTCTGAATTGCCTGGTCGGCGGCATACGACGGTCATCGTCGGGAAGCGCCGAGCGACTTTCCAGGCGGTTTACAGCGGCGCCTGTTTCCGGCTATCCGGCCGACGCGCCCAACATTCCGCTGCGGACCTGATCCCATCGATCAAAGCCACGTCACCCGCAAAACGACCGCACTAAAATCGAGTAGTTAACCCGAAATTTATACCGGCGATTCCCCATGTTTCCGTGATAGGATACTTGGCCGCCCGGTCTGACCCGGCCCATTGTGCCGCGAGGAGACTTCCGTGGAAAAGATCCGCAAAGGCGTCAGTTGCTTTCACGATACGATATTCCCCAAGCAGAAGGAACATTTTGAGCAGCTTGCCCGACAGCAGCGGCCCAACGCGCTGTTCATCACCTGTTCCGACTCTCGCATTCACCCCAACCTGATCACACAGACCGACCCGGGCGATTTGTTCATTCTCCGGAATCCGGGGAACATCGTGCCGCCGTACAACGCCAGCGACCCGGGCAGCGAGGCGGCGACGATCGAGTATGCCGTCGCCGTGCTGAAGGTTCCGAACATCATCGTATGCGGCCATTCGAATTGCGGTGCGATGGATGCGCTCTTGCGTCGCGGGGAACTGAATCAACTTCCGGCTGTTGTTTCCTGGCTGCACTATGCAGAGACGACGCTGCGTGTCATGCAGACCTGCTTTACCGATCTGAAGGATACGGAGCGCATGGATGTGACGATCGAGCAGAACGTACTCATGCAACTCGATAATCTGAAGACGCATCCTTCTGTTGCCGCGCGGCTTGCGGCGAAGGATTTGCAGGTATTCGCGTGGGTCTATGAGATCGGAACGGGGGACATTCGCGAACACAATGCAGCGAGCGGTCGATTCGTCTCTCTGACGCGACCGCCCTCTGCGAGTCAGGCCTGATTCGAAAGCGGGAGTTCAACCTCCAATCCACCGTGTCGAATCGGCCGGCTGCTTCGGCGGCGGTATGACTGTTTGCGTTTTAGTTCTGCACGAATGAAGTTCCGGGAGTCATCCGATGAATACTGAACGGGCCACCACATACTTTCCGTCGCTGTTCAAGAGCGATTTTCTTGCATCCGTCGTCGTGTTTCTCGTTGCTTTGCCGCTGTGCATGGGTATCTCCATCGCGTCCGGCGTCGGTCCGGCGGCAGGCCTGATCACGGGAATCATCGGCGGCCTGGTGGTGGGTTCGGTGTCCGGTTCGCCGCTTCAGGTGAGCGGGCCAGCGGCGGGCCTGACTGTGATGGTTTACGAGATCATTCAGCGTGACGGGCTTGCGGCGCTCGGTCCGATCGTGCTTTTGGCGGGCGCGGTCCAGATCGTCGCCGGCATCCTGGGTTTCGGGCAGTGGTTTCGCGCGGTTTCTCCGGCGGTGATCAAGGGGATGCTGGCGGGAATCGGCGTGCTCATCTTCGGGAGCCAGTTTCATGTGATGGTCGATGACGCGCCGCGCGGAAGCGGGCTTCAGAATCTGATCTATATTCCGGAAGCGATTCTCAAGGGCGTCGTTCCCAATGATGATTCGACGCATCATTGGGCCGCAATGTCGGGACTGCTGACGATCCTCATCATGATCATGTGGAAACCGCTGGTGCCGCGAAAGCTGAAGATGATTCCTGCGCCGCTCGTGGCCGTCAGCTTCGCGACGGTGATCGCATGGGCGATGAGCTGGCCGGTCATTCGGATTGATCTGCCGGACCAACTGTTTACGGAGATTTCTCTGCCCGCAGGTGATCAATTGGCCCGGCTGCTCAACGGCGAGATCATGCTCGCGGCGCTTGCTCTTGCTTTTGTCGCGAGCGCGGAGACGCTGCTTTGCGCGACGGCCGTGGATCAGATGCACACGGGGGTTCGCACGCGTTACGACAGGGAATTGATGGCCCAGGGCGGCGGAAACATGCTTTGCGGACTGTTGGGCGCTCTTCCGATGACCGGCGTTATTGTGCGAAGCTCAGCCAACATCGAGGCGGGGGGCAAAACGCGGATGTCGGCGATCATGCACGGGGCCTGGCTTCTGCTGTTTATCTTATTCCTTTCGAGCGTGTTGCGGTTGATTCCTACATCGAGTCTGGCGGCGATGCTTGTTTATACGGGGTACAAGCTGGTTGATATCAAGTCGCTGCGAAGACTGTCGGACTATGGCCGGGGCGAGGTCGCGATTTACATTGCGACCGTCGTGATGATTGTTGTTTCGGGTCTTTTGACGGGGGTCCTGGTGGGGGTAGCGCTTTCAGTGGCGAAGCTTCTTTATGCGTTTACGCACCTGGAGCTCAAGCTGACGGATGTTCCTGACGAGAACCGGACGGAGCTGCGGCTTCGGGGAGCGGCGACCTTTATCCGGCTTCCTGCGATTGCCGTAGAGCTCGGAAAGGTGCGACCCAGCACGGAGCTGCACGTCCGGTTCGAAAACCTCACTTATATCGATCATGCCTGCCTCGACCTGCTCATGAACTGGGAGAAGCAGCACGAGGCCACGGGCGGTCGGTTGATCGTGGACTGGGATGACTTACATGGACGATTTCGGCCTACGAGAGAGGGGGAGGGGACGGACGACGATGACAAGTCCGGGGAAGCCGGGAAACGGGCGACTCCTTCACCCGTTGGAGCGACTTGATAAGCCACTAAGAGTCCGTAAGCGGTGAGACGTGGAACTGCCCTCAATATGGGCGAAATCCGGGGCTGTCGCTTGACGAGAGAATTGTTCCGTCCTTATGATAGGCACGGTTTCATTAAGGACTCGCTCAATGCCCGCGAAACGATCGTTCTTGTTCGCTCAGCCTTACACATCGTGATTGCGCCAGTGGCTCATCACTGGCAAGTCGGCCTTCGCGCATCCTCCGCGCATATTCAGTTTCACAGCATTTTCGCGAAGTGTCCCATGACACGCGATTTTCCGGATATACGACTCGCATGACTCGAATCACGCTACCAGATAACTCAGTCAAGGAACTTCCCGATCGCAGCTGCGGCGCTGACGTGGCCGCGGCGATCGGCCCCGGTCTGGCGAAGGCCGCGATCGGCGTGATCGCCGACTTCGGTCACGGGCCGGTGACGCTCGATTTGGCCACGCCGCTTCCCGGCGATTGCCGTCTGAAGATATTGACGGACAAGAGTGAAGAATCCCTGACGATACTTCGGCATTCGACGGCGCACGTCATGGCCGAGGCGATCTGCCGTTTGTGGCCGGAGACGAAGCTCGTCTATGGCCCGCCGGTGGAGGAGGGGTTTTATTACGACATCGATCTGGCCCATCGCCTCAAGCCTGAGGACTTTCTCAAGATTGAGGAAGAGATGGGGAAGATCGTGGCCGAGGACCGTCCCTTTACGCGCTATGAGATGAGCCGCAGCGAGGGTCTTGCCAAGGTTCGCAAGGAAGGCAATCCGTACAAAGTTGAGAATGCCGAGCGGGCCAAGGGCGATGTCCTTTCCTTTTATGTGACCGGCCCTGAGCCGGGGGCGTATTGGGAGGACCTGTGCATGGGGACTCATATCCCCCGCACGGGACGCATCGCGGCGTTCAAGGTGCTTAGTGTTTCAGGTGCGTTTCTGCATGGGGATGCGAGCAAGCAACAGCTTCAGCGTGTCTATGGCACGGCGTTTTTCTCAAAGAAGCAGCTGACCGAGCATTTGACTCGCCTTGAGGAAGCCAAGAAGCGAGACCATCGGAAGATCGGGCAGGAGCTGGGTCTCTTTGCGGTCGATCCACTGGTGGGAAGCGGGCTGATTCTCTGGAAACCCAAAGGGGCGACGATCCGGCTTCTTCTTGAGAATCATCTTCGCGACAAGCTTCGGGAGCAGGGGTACCAGCCGGTCTTCACGCCACATATTGGAAGGCTGGAGCTTTATCGCACCAGCGGGCATTTCCCATATTACCGAGACGCTCAGTTTCCACCGCTTTACGAGTCCGACGCGGCGCGGCTGCTGAATGAATTGTGGGTGGTGATTGCTGAGGCTGTGGCCGCGGAAGGGTGGCCTGCCGAGGCGGATCGGCTGCTCAGCGAGTTGAAGCTGGCCGACAAGAATATCTGGGCGCAGATTTCGGGCGCCGACGAGGGCGTGCCGCCCAACAAACGATTGCAGCGCACGCCGGAGGGCCGGGCTGCGAACCTGCAGATCATTCGGGAGCATCTGGCAACGTCGGACGGCTTCCTGCTGAAGCCGATGAACTGCCCGCATCACATTCGAATTTTTGCGAGTGAGCCGCGCAGTTATCGCGACCTGCCTGTGCGGCTTGCGGAGTTCGGCACGGTTTATCGCTATGAGAAGTCGGGCGAGGTTTCGGGGCTGACGCGCGTTCGCGGGTTCACGCAGGATGACGCACATTTGTTCTGCACGCCGGAGCAGTTGCAGGACGAGTTGGTGAGTTGTTTGAGCCTGACGCGATACGTGCTCGAAATGCTCGACCTGAAGGACTATCGGGTCCGGATCGGACTGCACGATCCCAATGACCCCAAATTCATCAAGAATCCGCAGGCGTGGGCGGAGGCCGAGGCCGCCGTTCGTGCAGCCGCGGCGCGCAGCGGCATGACCGCGACGGAGGAGATCGGCGAGGCAGCGTTCTACGGGCCGAAGATCGACTTCGTGGTGAAGGATTGCATCGGCCGCGAGTGGCAGCTCGGCACCGTTCAGGCGGACTATATTCAGCCCGAGAACTTCGGCCTTGAGTACGTCGGCCGCGACAACCGAATGCACCGACCGGTCATGGTGCATCGGGCTCCGTTTGGGAGCATGGAGCGGTTCATCGGCATCCTGATCGAACATTTCGAGGGCGCGTTTCCTTTCTGGCTTTCGCCGACCCAGGTGGTCGTGGCGAACATCAGCGAAAAGAGCGCGGAGTATGCCCGGAAGGTCTATCAGCTCCTGAAAGTGGCAGGGATCCGTGCTGAGCTGGATGACTCGCCGGAAAAGATCGGGCCGAAGAAGCACAAGGCCCGGCAGATGAAGGTTCCGTACATTGCCGTGGTGGGCGAGCAGGAGCACGCCGCGGGCACGGTCAACATCAACGACCGCGATGGTCGTACGCTGGATAATATGGCCCTGGATATGTTCCTGACGATGCTCGTTCAGGAGAACAATCCCGGGGGCCGGGAATTCGCGGCTCGAAAGTCGCGACCGGCCGAATGATGAACAGAGTACTTATGGAAAGGAAGGTCGGCGCCTATTAGCAACCTAAGATGCAACGAACAGATCCGCTTGTCGCCGGTGCGCGTCATCGACGAGAACGGCACCATGCTGGGAGTCGTCTCGACGTCGGATGCCATGCAGCGCGCTCGAGACGTTGGCATGGACCTCGTGGAGATTTCTCCCAACGAGCGGCCTCCCGTCTGCAAGATCATGGACTACGGGAAGCACAAGTACCTTCAGTCCAAAAAGCACAAGCAGAAGCACCACGAGCAGAAGCTCAAAGAAGTCCGTATCCGTCCGAAGACAGACCCGCACGATCGCAACATCAAGATGGCCCACGCCCGGAGTTTCCTGGAGCAGGGCGACAAGGTGCTCTTCACGATGCTGTTTCGCGGTCGCGAGCGGTTCCACCAGGATATCGGGGACGAGAGTTTCAACGACATCATCACGAACCTCCTGGACATTGCGAAGGTCGAGCAGCCTCCCAAGACGTTCGGACGGCGCATGACGATGGTGCTTGTGCCCCTGAAGGTGCCTGCGCCCGGAAAGCCCAAGGTCCCGGGCGGCGCCAAGGCCGCCAAGGCGCCCAAGGCAAAGCCACCCCAGCCGGGTCCGGCTCCTGCGACCGGAACCGCGACCGATGAGAAGGCCAGCCAGACTGATGAGGCCGCATCCCCGGCGTCGTAACGACCGATATTGTGATTTTGCCACGATACGGGTGTTGGCGGGTTGTTTAACGAGGGGGCGGGAAGCTTGCAGGTCCGGCTAGGGGCTGCTAAACTGCTGGGCTTTCGATCAGCAGGAGCAATTGAATGGCCGCAGAAATCAGCCCGGGCACCGTCATCAGCGTGACAGTCACCAAGTCTCCGACCAATGAGGCGGCGGCCAAGACATTGTCGCGCATCTTCGCCAAGGATCCGATCAACAAGCGCGAGCGAAGCCGGCGCAAGAAGCTCCTCGTGGCGGCTGTGGAAGTGCGTCGTCGCGGCGGTCGGCCTTGGGAAGTGCGATCGAAGGCGCCGCGACTGGTTCAGCCGATCAAGGGTGACGGCTGCCGCATCACGGCCAGTTCGGATGTCCTGCGCGACCTCGGCAGCGTTCAGCGCTTCGTCGCGGTCAAGCCTGCCTGATTAACTACTTTGTGACGAATGCAAGGCGCTTACGCAGCGTGCAGCCGGTCGGCTGATCTCGCGCGTCGATCTATTGCGCCGGTTGTGAGCCTGGGGGCGCGACTTCAAAGGGCCGGTCGATATACCATGCCATCTGGGGCGGCGTGATGTTTCGAAACTCGTAATCGTCGAACTTCTCAGTTCTGATTGGGGACCGCGATAGTTGAATGCGGTCATTTACGGGCGTCGCGCGGTTCAGGTCCTTCCAGGCTGTGACGTATTCGGGCGAGATCATCAGGCTGTCGAAAAACGCATCGCACTGCCGGTGCGATCCCAATATCAACAAAAGCAGGGAAATGGCGAGTGAGCCGTCGGAAGTGATCCGCCCGAGACGGAAAGTGACCTGTCTCAGCAGGCAAATACCCATCGCGGTGAACAGCGCCAGACAGGGGCCCAGGTAATAGAGCCAATAGTGATGCACGCGGTATTGCCGCCAGAAGAGTGCGACCCACAGGACTCCGGTGGCCAGGAGCACCATCGCCGCGGGCAGCCTTTCTATGGGCACAAGATTTCGGAATCGTCGGGTGCACAGGCCTAATAGGCCGATCAGCGCAAAGACAATCGTAACCAGAGACGTGTTGTCGATGGTGTGGTTCCAGGCATTGCCGATGATGATTCGGTCCTCGGTGCCGCTTCCGGTGCGAGCGGTGAAGATGGACCAGAGACTGTGCCACGATCCGTCTAGGCCTGCGTACACGATGTGAAGAGTGACCGCCGCGCAGGCAAAGGTCGTCGTCGCCCAGACAAATGCGCACAGGCCGCCGCCTATGCGTTTGCGTCGCCATGCGTAAGCGGCGTAGAGGCTGAACAAGGCTGCGAAGAGAAATCCGGGCCAGTCGATCGCGGCGCAGAAGAAGATCGCTAGCGCGAAGACTGCCAGGTGTGAGAGGCGACGCGCATAGGGCGCGGGCGGCGTCTCCAGGGCTTGCCAACACCACAGGGCGCATAGCATCGCGGCCATGCAGAACGGCTCGTGATTGACCATCCTGCCGAAGAACACGTTGAGCGGCATTATCGCGTAGGCAAAGCCGGCCAGCAGGGCCATCGGCAATCCCATCCATCGCCGGATGAGATCAAACAGGAAAGCCACGGACAGTAGCGAGGCAACGATGGCCGTCAGGCGCGCGGTGAGTTCGTTCTCTCCAAACAGCTTGAATGCCGCGGCGATGACCCAGACGAGGCCGGCGGGATGGGTGGCGTAGATGCTGCGATCCTGCGGAGCAGCATTTTCGCCGACGGCGACGAGTGGCATGCCATGATGGATGTCGAAGGGATATCGCAGGGCATTGCGGGCGAGCTGTGAATAAAAAGCGCCGTTCCAGTCGTGAATGCGAATCCAGGGCTCATCAATCTGCCTGCAGAGACCGACGGCGTAGGCCGTCAGTAGCAGCGCCAGGCACAGGAGCGTTTGACGGCGGCGCAGCGGCGTTGCCGACGGATCACCAGAGGCTGCGGGAATCTTTACACACTCACTCACGCGGGTCATACTACCACCGATCGTCCGGCATCTACCACGAACTGAATTCTGATGGCCACCATCCGGCAACCCGACCGCCTCGTTCTCGCCTCGACCAGCCCGCGGCGCGCGGAGTTAATGCGCGAGGCCGGGTACCAGTTTCGGGTGGTGCCCCCGCCCTTTGCCGAGCCGGAGGAGAAGCACCCTCACGTGGACCCGGCGAACTATGCCGAGTCGCTGGCATACTTTAAGGCCCGAAGCATCGCGGACACGAACCCCGCCGACACGATCCTTGCCGCCGACACGATCGCGGTGATGGATGACGAGATCTTCGGCAAGCCTGAGGATCGCGAGGATGCGCGGCGCATCCTTTGCAGGTTGTCGGGCTCAAGTCATCGGGTGATTACCGGGGTCGTGTTGATGCATCCGGAGACGGATGCACGGCAAATGGGTCATTCGATCAGCGTCATCCGTATGCGCAAGCTATCGACCGAGGATATTGAATCCTATCTGGACACCGGTGCATGGGAGGGAAAGGCGGGGGCCTACGGCATTCAGGACCATGGCGATGCATTCGTCGAGCGATACGAGGGAAGCTTCTCCAACATCGTCGGACTGCCCATGGAACTGGTGAGAGACATGTTTGGTACGTGGGCGTGAGGCGCGGTGGTCCGCGATGCCGGGTACGATGCAAAGATGATCGATCTGGGGCCGGTGCTTCCGGTTGTCATTGTCGCCGCGATCGCGCTGATCGTCGCGATCTTCGCATATCTCGCGGCGGAAAAGCGACGCAAGGAGCTGGCCGCCTTTGCCTTCGGGATGGGGCTGGACTTCACCGCTTCGCCTTCTGACGTGCACTTTAAGTACGAGTCCTTCACGCCGTTCGGCAGCGGGCACAGCCGGCGATCCAAGAACCTGATTCATGGCCGGCGAAACCAACTTGGCTGGGAGTTGTTTGATTATCGCTATACGACGGGCAGCGGGAAGAATCAGCAGACTCATCACTACGGAATTGTGGCGGCGCAGGTGTCGCTGGCCTTCCCGGTGATGCGGATCAGGCCGGAGGGTTTTTTCGACAAGATCGCGGCCGTCGTGGGGTTTGACGACATCGACTTCGAGAGCGACGCCTTCAGTCGAAAGTATCACGTCAAGTGCGGTGATCGCAAGGAGGCGTACGACCTGATTCATCCGCAGATGATCGAGTATCTGATGGCGATCAGGCCGTATGACTGGCAGTTCAGCGGACCCTGGATTCTCATCCATAAGAGCGGTAGGTTCTCCGTCGTCGAGATGGCCGCCGCCATGGAGGCGATCGAGGGCTTCGTGGAGCGCGTACCGGAGTATGTTCGAGAAGACATTGGGTTGGGATAGGGAGTGATTGTGCAGATCGATTTCGTCGCCAGCGGATTGCCGGAAAACGTGCCGATCGGGCTGATCGTCGGCGGGGCCGTTGTTCTGGTGCCGGTGATCTGGTTCATTGCGACGCTGAACCGGTTCGTGCGGCTGCGGAATCTGATCCACGAAAGCTGGGCCAACGTCGACGTCGTGCTGAAGCGGCGATACGAGTTGATCCCGAATCTCGTCGAGACGGTCAAGGGGTACGCCGCTCATGAGCGCTCGGCGCTGGAGCATGTCATCGCGGCGCGCAATCGCGCCCTTGCATCAACCGGCCGGGTTCGCGAGCAGGCGGATGACGAGCGACGGCTGGTCAATGAGGTGAATCATCTCTTGGCATTGGCCGAGGCGTATCCCGATCTGAAGGCGAGCGAGAACTTTCTGCAGCTTCAGCGCGAGTTGGTGAATACCGAGGATCGCATCGCCGCCGCCCGGCGGTTTTACAATGCCAACGTTCGAGAGAACAACACGCTGGTGCAGCAGTTTCCTTCGCTGATTGTTGCCCGATTGATGGGGCGGCAGGCGGAGGACTTTTTTGAGGTCGATGAGCTTGCGATCCGCAAGGCGCCGGCGGTTGGGTTTTGAAATGCGGTCCGGCGGCCGGCCGGCGCGCGTTCAATCAAACGTGATGATTCTGCCCGTCTTAAAGGATTCAGCCCACGACCTTTTCCGCTCGATGGTGACGCAAATACAGCCGTCATCCGCGGTGCTGAGATAGCCTCGGTCTCCGACCAGCTGTTCGATTCCGTTTGTCGTCAGCGCGCGGCGCTGGCCGGTGGAACGGACACTTACGCTTGGACTCACTGCATCGACAAACGCCCGGGTGTTGCCGACGACGCTGCCGTGATGCGGCAGGGCGAGGACGTCGGCGCGGACGCGGGGATCGCTCGACAGGGCCGCCATGGCCGCCTCGGTAATGTCGCCGGTGAGCAGAATGGAGTGATCCATGTACGTCAGCCTGAGGACCATTGACGTATCGTTGGCATCTATGATCCGCCGCGATGAGGCCGGGGGAGGCCAGAGCATTTCTACCCGGACGGATTTGAGTTCCTCGAAGGTATACGGCGCGGATTGAATCTCGATGGAAATGCCCTTGTCGCGCAATGCGTCCAGAAGGCGGCCGGGGGCGGAGTTCTTTGGGGCGAAGCGTTCGAAGTGGTCGGTGATGATAACGCGTGAAAAGGCGAACTCGTCGGCGAGCCTTGCAATCGCGCTGAAGTGGTCGAAATCGGTGTGCGAGAGGAAGACGGCGTCGAGCCGTTTGATGCCCCGACGTCGCAGGAACTCGCGCGCGACTGGCAGGACATCGAAGGATGACCGGGTGCCAAAGTCGTAGAGAATCGTCTTTCCGTCGGGTAGCTCGATGAGGGTGCCGGTACCGTCGCCGACGGCCAACATCCAGACCTTCAGCGTGTGACGATCTCGTTGCACCCAACGCGTCGGGACGAGCCACCAGCCGATGAGAAGGGCCGCGGCGATTGTGAAGCCGTGACGCCGAAGCAATCTTGTGTATTGTGCCAGACGGGGTGGTGGGCGGTCGGTTAGTGTTTCCGCATTGGTTTGTGCGCTTTCGCGACCGGCGGCGGAGGTCCTCCAGTAGCAGAACAGTCCGATTGTGCTGTAACAAGCCATCACCCAAAGCAAAGACGGTGAACCCCCGCTGACCACCGAGCCGGGAATACGCGCCAGGGTATCGACGACCGCGAGCATGGTGTTCGTGGTGAAAGCCAGGATTGGACCGAGAAGCAGACCGGCCGATGGAAATGCCAGGCGCGTGATGACGGTGAGGTACCCGACAATATTCGCGGGCATGGCGAGGAAGGCGATGACGAATGAGCCAAACCATCCCCACGGCATGAAGTTGTCGAATAGGTAACAGGACAACGGCGCTGTGATGATCCACTCGGAAATCGACAGTGCGAACAATTGGGCGATGACGACCCCGAACCAGCGGAAGAAACGGCGCGTCAACGAGGCGGGAACGGCATCCACGTCAAAAAGAGATAGCGCGAACGACCGACCATCGAAGGCCCGGGCGAGGCGAGTCAAGCCGCGCTGTAGGAGAAAGTCAGAGATTTTTTTGCTGACGATTGGACAGAAAAAGAGCAGCCCGATGGTGGCCAGAAACGTGAATTGAAACGCGGCGGAAAAAATATCTCCCGGGCGGAACAGCAGAATTACGACGGCTGCGGCGGCGAGGGCGTTGACGGAGTTGTATCGCCCTCGAAAGAAGGCTGCCGAGCAGGAGAACACGCCAACGATTCCAGCGCGGAGGATCGACGGTCGCGGTTCGGCGATCAGCACGTAAGAGATGATCACGAGGCCGACGATCAGCGCGGTGTGGCGGTAGTAGAGGCCCGCGAATCGGGCGATCGTCCAGACGACGAGGGCGAGCCACGCGACCTGCATTCCACTGGCGGCGAGGAGGTGAGCGTTGCCGGTGCGAAGAAATGCCTCGTTCATTGCGCGCGGTACGGCGGAACGGTGGCCGAGGACCATTGCGGCCAAGACCCCGGCGGCGGGCTCGTCCTGGCTATAGGCATCGTCGAGGAGATATCCGCGCAGGCGCGTGCGAACTGGGTCGAGCCAATAAGCGAGTCGGGCGGCCATGCCGATTCCGTCGCGATCTTCCTGTTCCGCCGACTCGGTATCAGCCGGGCCGACGAGGACGGACTCCGCGTGATCGCAGGAGAGGCCGGCGAAGACACCTTCGTGCTTCATGAAGCGAGACCAGTCGAATTCGTAGGGATTGGCCGGACCCTGCGGGCGATAAAGCCATCCCGTGATTCTGACAAACTGCCCGACGCGCAGGTCGAGGCGCGGCGCTCTGACGTTGATGGCGACGAGGCCGGAAACCGTGAGCGGGCCGTCGAGTCCCGCGAGCTGTCGGGCACCGAGCGTGAATTTCGTGGATGGGCTGCGCGGGTATGCCGTTGGAACGTCGGGCTCCAATTCTCGAATTGTGGGTGCGGTAACGATTCTACCGCTCAGGGTTGTCAAAATGGGATCGCCGTCAAGATAGTGGGCGATGTGATCGGAGGGGAGAAACCTGTCGGACACCGCGTGGCGGACCATCCCGAGCGAGGCTGCCGCGAGGACCAGGGTCGCGTAACTGATTTCGCGGGTTACGCAGCCTCGAAAGGCAAATGCGAGTAGAGCGCCGCAGGCAAGGAGCGCGATCGAAACAGCGGCGGTGGGGGCCCATTGATCATCGATGATGATGCCAAGGCCCAATCCCACGGCCACGGGCAGCAACGGCTTCGGGGCCGCGTGCCTTTGCGGAAGGAGATTGCCGGCCGATAGCTCGGCGATATTCATCCGTGGATTTCCGACCAGAGGGCACGATGAACGGCAAGCGATGCGATTTGGGCGATCAGTGCCGCGGCGTGGAGGGAATATCGGGTATGGCCCTCTCCACGGCGTGCCATGATGACGGATGCCATATACGTGACACCAAACACCAGTAACCCCAGCTTCAGCCCGACAAAGTAGTTGCCCGCCTTGGCGCAATAGATGACGCTCAAAACGATGGGGAGAATGGCGTGGGTCAGGAGGTGGAGCGGTCGAGAAGACGCTACGAAGGCTCTGACTTCCGGCTCCGCGTCGCGGCCGGTCCGGCCCACACAGGCGGCAACGATCATGCCCCATCGTCCCCAGAGCGGGGCAAGAATGAGGGGCCGGTAGATCGGCGCAGGATAGAGCCAGTTGAATTTTGATCTCCAGCCTGTGGAAGGCCACCAGGGGGTTTCGGGGCGGATACTGAGTATGAGGATGAACTCTGTCAGGATGATCAGGCACAGGGCGAGGGAGGCGATCTGCGAAAATGGAGCCGAGCGATCGAGCGGGCGCGTCGCGGGGGCTGCGCCGGTGAGCGTGTCGACGGTCCGCGCGAAGCCGAGAATCAGAAATGTGCCGGTAAAGCAGCAGTCGAGAAGAACGATGGCCAGAGCTGGAATCGGTCGGAGGCTGCCGGTTTCGCCAAAAATGCGCCAGGACACGCGAAACAATCCGGCCCATGCCAATCCGACAATGAGGCCCAGCGGCACGATCCAATGGATGCATATTCCGTATGCATTCGTGGGGAGATCGCGGCCGTTTCGCCCGACCGGAAACACCAAGCGCAGCGCGGCAATCAGGCCTTGCCAGGGCGTCGCGGCAGACGATTCCGAAGGACCCGGTACAGGCGCGTCACCCTTCGTGTGGGAGTCGTCGTCAATCGGATCGCCGGCATGACTGGCCGCGGTCCTGTGAGGATCGAGGTCTGAATTCATGAACGAAGGGCCCGTCCTGACGTCGCGACTGGACAAAAAGCGATTGAAGCGTGAACGCATGCGCTTCTCGACGCTGGTCATTGTATACTACCCGGGACGCTGCGAGGATAAAGAATGAAGAAGCGTGAGGACATCGAGTCGCCGAGGACCTGCCGATTCAGGCGGCAGGTTGCAGTCGCTTGCGGGTGCGGTCGTCACCTCACTGCAGTTGGCTTTCGCGTCGGGCCGGTGACCGTCATTCGATGGGTCGTTCTCATTGTTCTGCTGATTTCCCCCGTCGCCGGGCGCGCCGAGGCGTTTCAGCAGGTCCAGGAGATGATCGAAGAGCTCACCGCAAAAAGGGTGAAGCGAGCGCCGGCTGACGGGATGCGGTTGACCCCAATCGTGGACCGGGATGCCGAGGCGTGGCTCAATCGCGGAGCGGAGGCGGCGGAGCGGGGCGATTGGAAGCTGGCCGCCGATACGCTCTCGCGGGTGATCGACGAATACGGCGACCGCACGATCTCGGTTGACGACGGGCGGCGATTCATATCCGCTGCCAGGGCCGCGCGCTACGCCATTGCGGCTTGGCCACCCGAGGGCATCGAAGCTTATCGTCTGCTGTACGATGCCGAAGCCCGACAAATGTTTGAGCAGGCGAAGGCCGACCATGACCTGGATGCATTGCGTCGGATCGCGCGGAGATTCGCCCTGACCTCCGTGGGACCGGAGGCGATTGACCTGCTCATCGACTGGCTCATCGACGCGGGGCAGGGCGCCGAGTCGATCGATCACCTCCAGCAACTCGGCGAACTTCGAGCGGGCCGCGCTTCATGGAAGCAAAAACTCCGCCTGGTCATTGCGCTGGCCCTCAGCGAGCAGCCGCAAAGGGCACGGGAGATCATCGCCGAGCTTCGCACTCTGAGCGGACAGCCTGACGCCCCCACGCAGGAGGGACTGCCCGATGATTGGGCAAAGCGCGTGGAATCCGTTGCCCAGTTTGTTGAGGCGTCGGCGACGCCGGAATCCGGCGGGCTCCAGACACCGGTCGGACCGAGTTGGCCCCAAATGCTCGGTGCTCCGTCGACCGGTGGGCGGATGTCCGCCATCAATCCGGCGGTGACGCCCGAGGATGCGTGGCGAGATTCGCTGCCGGGTACACAGCGGTTGAATATCTCGGCGCTGCACCAATTGACGGTGATGACGGGTCGTCCGCCGGTCTGGCAGTGCGTGAGCGACGGTCGCAATCTGTTCTGCTCGGGACCGGAAGGGGTGATGGCGCGCGATCTGGCCACGTTTGACCTGCTTTGGCGGTCCGTGCCGAAGTCGAGTCCGCGCGATCCGGCGCTGACGCAGTTTCGGGTGAACGTCGGCATGACTGAGGCGAACAACGACGACCGGCTTGACGAACTCACGACGATCAGCCTGTTTCATGATTATCGCGGGGCGCTTTCGTGCGGACTGGGAATGGTCTTCGCCGTCGAGCAGTTCGGCACGGTCAACGAGCGATTTCCGACGCGGCAGGGCGTGGCGGACCCGAACGATTCGTTCACGGTGACGACGCAGACCGAGGCCAACTCCATTCGCGCCTTTGAGGCCGACACGGGCCGCGCGGCATGGACGCGCGGACGCGGCGGCCCGCCGGACGACGAATTCAAGTTCGCGCACTTTTACGGTCCGCCGATCGTTTCAGAGGGTCGCCTCCTTGCGGTTTGTCAGGTGGGAGAGGATCTGAATCTCGCCGTTTTCTCAGCCGATGGAAAGCTCCTGAGAAGGACACTGTTGGGCAGCGGCCGGGCGGGCATGTTTCCGATCAACGGGGTGCTCCAGCCGACGGTGCATGATGGAACGGTGTTTGTCCCGACGGGGGCGGGCGTACTGATCGCCCTGAATTCATTTGACTATTCGCTGCGCTGGCTGGCCGCCTACGATCGCCACGAAAGCACGGGGATGTCACGCCGGCGCGGAGCGCCGGCCGTATTTGTGGCGGGCCGGGCCTTTACGCAGCCGGACGAGTGGATCAGCAGTCCGCCGGTTGCGGCCGGGGGATTTGTCATTCTCGCGCCGCACGACAGTGACAAAGTGATGGCATTCGACCGGCAGACCGGCGTCGCGGCCTGGCAGCGAGATCGCGGCAGATCGAGGTACATCATCGGCGCCGACGCCCGGCGCGTGCTGCTCGGAGGGCAGGACATCGTTTCGGTCGACACGGCCACCGGTGAGGAGCAGTGGACCCAGAGCGGCGTATCGCCGACGGGTCGGGCGATCTACTGCGGTGAGCAGGTGCTCGTACCGACCGGGATGGGGCTCACGCGGCTCTCCATTGCCGACGGTCTGGTACAGGAGCCGACTCTCTACTCGCGCGATCCGATGGGGAATCTATTTGCCATCGATGGGGCGCTTTACAGCCTCAGCGCCGAATCCATTTCCAAATATGCCGATCTGGAGCAAACCCGATGGGCGGCGAAGCAGGCGCTCGAGCGCGATCCGAACGATCTGTCCGCGGTTCTTCGGCTCGGCTGGCTGGCGACGATGGAGCGTCAATGGAATGAGGCGCTCGAGCTTCTGGATCGCGCCGATCGACTCTGTACCCGCGAAAACGCCGACGAAATCGGTTCGAGAATCGCTCATCAACGCGTCAAGATACTCTTGAGCCTCGCGGCGGAGGCGGACCTCGAACATCGGGCGGAGTTCATTGTCCGGGCGGCCAAGGTTGCCCGACGTGCGGATGATCGGGTTCGCGCGGGGCTGGCCCACTGCGATCTGCTGATCGAGCAGGGTTCGGCGGAGTCGGCGATTCTCAATGTTCTCGATTTGGCGCGGAACGACGGCGATGAGCCCGTTTCGCTTGAGGCGCAGCTCGATGCGCGGGCGACGGTGATGATTCGCGATCGCATCGTGCGGGCGTGGCGCAAGGCGAGTGAGTCCACGCGGGCCAAGGTTGCCGCGGAGATTCGCGAGCGTGTCGATGGGGCGCTGGTCGATGGTCGAGTTTCCGAGGCCGTCCGAATGGGCGACGCCCTCGATCTCTTTGCCGATGACGATGTCGACTCAGACCTGAGGGACGTCGTCTCGGCGCTGAAGACGAGGATCGGATCGTACTTCCACGCGCAAGGCGATCCGGAGAGCGCGATTCACTATTGGGAGCTGGCGTACCGACCCACCGGCTCGGAAGAATCCGATCCGTCTGCCGCCTTGCTGCTGGCGCGCACCTTTCTGGAGTCCGGCAACGGGATCGCCGGGTCACCGGCTGACGCATTGCGAGTGCTGCGCGCGATCCGTCCGGAGTGGGGGGATCGTCGTTTGCCGGAGCAGGCTGCCAAGGCCGGATTCGACCGTGACTTTACGACCGTGGGCGAGGCTGTGTCATCCCTGGAGCGTCGTCTTCCGGCCGGGCTTCTTGAGTCGGATCATCACCTGCCGCGCATTTTATCCGAGGCGAGTTCACTGGCTATTCAGCGCCAGGATGACGTGCCGATGAGCATTGGTCTGCGCGATACGGTCTCGTTTCTCGATTTCACCGCGCCGCCCGACGTGTTCGCGGAGGTGATGCCGATCGTCAAGCTCAGCCAGGTGCTAGGCATTCGAACAAGCGGTGATTCACCGGACATGACCGTGTGGAGTAACGATCTCGGTCCGATCGTGGAAGATCAGGGAGCGGTGCTGAGGGATTGGATGATGCTCAACACACGACCGGCCGCCATTGCGGGGCGTGTCGGCGTGCTTGCGGCCGGTGCAAGGATATGCGCCATTGGCTTGATGACGGGCCGGATGATGTGGCCCAGCATTTATATTGAGGGCGACGGCGGTGATCTGCCCCAGCCTCCGATGGTTCATGTTGCGGGAATGGTCATCGTCGCGACGCATGCCAATACGCTCGTGGGTATTCCGGCGCGGCAGGGCGCGCATCCGGCATGGCGTCGGCAGTTTCCCGGGAATCCGCTGGGCCGCCTGGATACGGTGGGCAATCGGCTGGTGGTGACGGACGCCTCGGCAGAGAGCATGGTCGTCCTTCATCCGACAAGCGGACGTGTCCAGCGAAAATACAGCCTGCTCGTACCGTCGACGAAGCGCGTCAAGGAGATTCAGGTCCAGGAGGCGCTGCGGGATATCCTGAAGAACGCGGCGGGGGTGACGGGCGTTGATGAGGCGGCGCTGGATACGGAGACGAATTTTAACCATGTGGGCATCACGGGCGGCGTAGTGTGCCGCTCGGGAGAGTCGCGCGTGATAGGGCGAGACGTTCTCACCGGTCGCACGCTGTGGGAGCTTCCATTCACCGACCTGATTACGGGAATACTGCGTCTCGATGACTCGCATTTTGGAATCTGCCGCGGTCGGCATCGCATTGCGGTTGTCAGCTCGGCGACGGGGAGCATCGTCAAGGACATCCACGTGCCGGGCCTGCAGATTCCCCCGCTCGACGCCGTCCTAGACCCGCCGCCGTCCAGCGTGCCCTCCGGCGGCAACAGATTGCTGATGTTTACGCGGACCAGCAACGACCCGGCGCGTTACGTCTTGACGTCGTATCCGATGAAGGAAGGCGACATGCCGTGGCAACAGGAACTGGGACCGCTTGCGACGGTCAGCCACCGCATGATGCGTGCATCTCCGGATTACATTGCCGCGGTGGCGTATGAGTTCCCGCCAGAGCGTGATCGGATGCAGCGGCCGTTCCTGGCGCGCGGCCTGCCGACCCTGGCTTCGGCGAGGCTCTTCATTTTTGATAAGGGTGGCGAGCGGCGGCTGATCGAGAGTCCGTTTGCTTTCCCCATCCTTTCAAGGCCGGATGATCGGTGGTACACCGGTTTGATTGCCGACGTGGCGATCTTCGATAACCGGATCGTTGCGGTCGGACCGGACGGGTACTATGTTCTGGGCGTTGAGGAAGCTCGCACGGCGCTGGATTCGCAGAGGCGTAAGTGATGAAGGATCAATCCATACTCGGTGCAGGTTGGCTGCGGAGCGCGGCAGTGTGCCTGGTCGTGCTTGTATTCGGTCAGGCTGCGCATGGTCAGCTTCCGTCGAAACGCCCGCCGATGATGTCAGAGAAAACGGACGAGGCGATCGAAAACGGGCTCAAGTTCCTGGCATCGCGGCAGAGCGCCGACGGGTCATTTCGTGAAATGGGCGGCATGGGCAGCTATCCAGTCGCGATGACGGCGCTGGCGGGTCTGAGCCTGATGGCATCGGGCAATACCTCAACGCAGGGTCCCTATGCACCCCAAGTCAGGAAAGCGACGACGTTCATTCTCCGTTCGGCTCAGCGCAACGGGCTTATCTGCCGGGCCGGCGAGGAGGAGTCGCGGTCGATGTACGGGCACGGCTTTTCCATGCTGATGCTCGCCGAGGCGATGGGGATGGAAGAGGACCCCGAGCGCATGTCGCAGATTCGGCAGACGCTTCAGGACGGCGTCAAGATCATCGCCCAGTCGCAGAGTCCATTGGGCGGCTGGCTGTACACGCCAGACATGAACGGCGACGAGGGCTCGGTCACGATTACGCAGGTGCAGGCCCTTCGAGCTTCGCGGAACGCGGGCATCGCAGTTCCAAAGAAGGTCATTGACCATGCAATGAAGTATCTTGAGAAGTCGGTTCAGCCAGACGGCGGCATCGCCTATCGCGTGGGGATGACGGGATCGCGTCCTCCGATCACCGCGGCGGCCGTAGCCTGTTGGTTCAATGCCGGAGAGTATGAAAACCCCTTGGCGATGAATGCCCTGCGCTTCTGCAAGAAGAACATCGGCATCGGTAATTCTTCGGAAGGCACCTGGGGGCACTGGTACTACGCACACCTGTACTTCTCGCAGGTCATGTATCTATCCGGCGAGAAGGATTGGGCCGACTATTATCCGAAGATGCGTGATCGATTACTGGCGACGCAGGAGCCGGACGGTTCCTGGCAGGGGGACAGCGTCGGCAAGGTATATGGCACTGCGATCGCGCTCGTGATCCTGCAACTGCCGCTTAACAATCTGCCCATCATGCAGCGATAGTCGGATACTTGGCGAAACCCGGGGGGATCGCTGTCGCTCCCGCCGAAACATTGAGTAAGGGGATAATGGATGTCAGACATGAACCAGCAACAACCGGACAGCGCGGCTGATCTCGCGGCCGCGGAAAAGCTCCGCGATTGTTATAAGCGAATACGCGCTGAACTCGGCAAGACCATTGTCGGGCAGGACGCCGTCGTCGAGGAACTGCTGATCGCCCTGTTCTCAGGAGGGCATTGCATTCTCGAAGGCGTGCCGGGCCTGGCAAAGACGCTGATGATTTCCAGTCTGGCGCGATGCCTGTCGCTGAGCTTCAACCGCATCCAATTCACCCCGGACCTGATGCCGAGCGACATCACCGGTACGGAAGTCATCGCCGAGGACAAGGCAACCGGACATCGGGCCTTCAAGTTTCTGCCCGGTCCGGTGTTTGCCAACATCATTCTCGCCGACGAGATCAACCGCACGCCTCCGAAGACACAGGCGGCGATGCTCGAGTCGATGCAGGAGCGTCAGGTAACCGTCGGTGGGGTGCGGCATCTCGTCGAGTCGCCGTTCTTTGTATTGGCCACGCAGAACCCCATCGAACAGGAAGGAACCTATCCGCTTCCCGAGGCGCAGCAGGATCGGTTTATGTTCAAGATCTACATTGGGTATCCGTCGTATGAGGAGGAATACGAGATCGCGATGCACACGACGGGGGATGAGTCGCCCAAGGTGGAGAAGATTCTCAGCGCCGAGGACATCCTGACCTTGCAGAAGCTCGTCCGACGGGTCCCCGTGGCGCCGCCGGTCATCAATCATGCACTGGACCTCGTTCGGCGCACGCGGCCATCGGATGCCGCCGCGCCGGAGTTCGTCAAGCGACACGTGGCCTGGGGTGCGGGGCCGCGCGCCGTGCAATTCCTGATTCTCGGGGCCAAGGCGCGGGCGGTGCTTCGCGGCAATTATCACGTGTCCACGGAAGACCTTCGGGCCCTGGCGCCGGCCGTGCTGCGGCATCGCGTGATTACCAATTTCGCCGCGCAGGCCGAGGGCTACGACTCAGACCGGCTCATCCGCGACCTTTTGGACAAAACCCAGCCTCATGCCGGCGGACTGCTCGCCGATGATCGCGTGAACAAGGCCATCAATGCCTGACCCTGCCGCTTCAAGGACAAATTACCTGCGTCCCGAGATTCTCTCGAAGATCGGCGGCTTGGAATTGCGCGCCCGCAGCGTGGTCGAAGGCATCGTCAGCGGAATGCACCGAAGCCCATACCAGGGTTACTCGGTCGAGTTCGCGCAGCATCGGGAATATGTGCCTGGAGACGACCTGCGGCACCTCGACTGGCGCGTCTATGGCAAGAGTGATCGGTTTTACGTCAAGCAGTACGAAGAGGAGACGAATCTTCGAGCTTACCTGATGGTGGACTGCTCGGCGTCGATGCGCTATCCCGATCACGATCGGTCATCGGGACGCATGACCAAGTTTGAGTACGCTGCCACGCTGGCGGCATCGCTCGCCTATCTGCTCGTCCACCAGCAGGACGCGGTTGGGCTGATGCTTTTCGATAATCAACTCCGGGCGAATCTGCCGGCCATGTCGAATTACGCCCACCTGCACTCGATCCTGGGACGACTTGAGCAGGCCCGGCTGGATTCGCCGACGGACGCCACCGCGGCGTTCGCGCAGCTCGGTACGCAGCTACATCGGCGCAGCCTGGCGATTCTGATATCCGATTTGCTGGCAGACGCCGATGACGTCATCCGAGGCATCGAGCGCCTGGGTCAGGGCAATCACGAAGTCATTGTGATGCACGTTTTGGATGAGGACGAGCGCACGTTTCCGTTTGTCGATCAGACCCTCTTTGAGGGGCTTGAGGCGCCGGACGTGCAGCTAACGGCGGACCCCCAATCGCTGCGCACCGCCTACCTTGAGGCGCTGGAGGCATTCGTAGAGCGGATTCGCTCAACGTGCGTCAATCAGCGGATCGACTACCTCGGCGTGTCGACCAGTGATTCACTCGACGTGGTGATACGCGGTTATCTTGCGGCCCGGCTGCGCAGGATCAAGTCGAGAGTGTGACGCAGCGAGAAGGATCGCTGCAGGCTTTGGGTTCATCGGCGACAGGCTGCCGGCACGGGACGGATTGAATACATGTGGGCTTGGCTTTCCAGCTTTCTTTTGAACCCCGCCATGGCGATCGGCTCGGCCGCCGTTGCCAGCCCGATCCTGATCCATCTGCTTTCGCGCCGGCGCTTCCGCCGGATTCGCTGGGCGGCGATGAGCTTTCTCCTCGAGGCCCAGAAGAAGAATCGTCGCCGAGTTCGCATCGAGCAGCTCATTTTGCTGGCGCTTCGCTGTCTGGCTCTGCTCCTACTCGCCTTCGTGATGATGCGGCCGTTTCTCTCGGCGGGGGCGCTGGGGGCCTTGTCAGCTACAGCGCGCAGCGAGCGCATCTTCCTGCTCGATGATTCGTTTTCCATGGCCTATGTGAGCCCGACCCCGTCCGCCGCCGGCCAGAGCGTCTTTCGGCGCGCCGCGGATTCCGTTGAGACGATCGCCCGGCTCGCGTCCGAGCAGAATTCCGATGACACCCTGACGCTGATCACCACCAGCAAGCCTCGTGAGCCGATTCTGGCGCTGCCGAGTCTAAGCGAGGCCAATCTGCGCCGGCTTACCGATCTGCTCTCCGTCCAGTCTCCCACACAAGGCGCCGGCAAACTCTCGGATGCAATTGCGGCACTGGCCGAGATGCTCCGAACGGGACCGCCGCAGGCCAACCGCATCGTCTACATCGTTAGTGATTTCCAGTGCAGAGACTGGCTGAAGGACGGTAAGCCTGTCGGACCGGAGGCGTCGGGGGTCTTCGCACCGCTGCTCGGGCTCGAGGATCAAAAGGGCTCATTGAAGTTTGTCCTGGTGGATGCAGCGATCGACCCCGTCCCGGCAAACATCGCGCTGACGAATATCCGCGGTCTTCAACCCCAGTCGGTCGCGGGCGTGCCGACGCGATTTGAGCTGACAATCGCCAATTACTCGGATCGTACGCTGCAGTCCGTGGAACTGAGCCTGCGCGTCGGCGATCGCACGCTACCTTCGCTTACGATTCCAACGCTCAGCGGAGGGCAGATTGCGCGAGAACCGATCGAGGTCACGTTTCCCGAGGAGGGATCGACGTTCGTCGAGGCGAAGCTGATCGGCGGCGTGGGCGCGAGCGACGGCGTGGCGCTGGACAACGTGCGGACCTGCCCGGTGGAGGTTGTCTCGGCGATCAAGGCGATCGTCGTGGATGGAGAGCCGAGCGGCGACCCTTATCGTGATGAGGTGTATCTGCTGAGAACGGCGCTTCGCCCTGACGGCCGCGCGGCCAGCGGTATCGAGCTCGACGTGCTCGACGAACAGGAGCTCGAAGCCGCAGACCTGAACAGCTACGCCGTCGTCCTGCTGGCCAACGTGGGCCGCCTGCGCGAGAGCGTCGTTCGCAATCTGGAGGAATTTGTCCGAGCCGGCGGCGGCCTGGTGATCATGGCCGGGAGCCAGGTGGATCTTAATTCATATAACGAGACGCTCTTCGCGAACGGCCAGGGTTTGCTACCCATGCGACTGGTCGACATCGCCGAGTCAACGCCATCGGCGCGGCCCGTCACGATTCAGGACTGGGACGTCGCCCATCCAGTGATGCGATCGTTTGTCGATGAATTGGCCGCGGTTCTTCGGCAGGTACATGTGGCGAGTTTCGTTCGCCTCGCCGATCAGCCGGCCGCGACTTCCAGCCCTGCCGATCTGAGCTCTGTGCGCACGGGCCCGCGCGTTCTGGCGCGGCTCAATGACCCGGACCAGACGCCGCTGATCGTGGAGCGGGAATTCGGTCGCGGAAAGTGCCTCTGGATTGGCACGACTGCCGATCAGGACTGGAACGACTGGGCGGCGAGTTTTAGTTACCTGCCCATGATGCTGGAGATGGTGCAATACGTTTCACGACCGGCACAGATCGCTCCGCAATCGGTCGTCGGCCGCAGTCTCATATGCGAAATTGAGCCGGCAACCGTGCGATCCGAGGCGACCCTTCGGACGCCGGGCTACCCCGTTGAGCCGGAGGTTGCGTTGAAAGCGGTTGTGAGCGGAAGCGGCGCGCAGTTCCAATTCGACGGAACCAGGCAGTGCGGGCTTTATCAGTTTGGCCTGAGAACGACACGGGGCGATTCTCGCAGGCGGCTTGCCGCGGTGAATCCGGACGGCAGCGAGTCCGATCTGTCCCGGACATCGCGAAAGGAATTGGAGACGGTGCTCTGCGATCTGCCGTTTGAGTATGTCGGCGATACGTCGCGCGTTGCCGGCGACTTTGCCGCGGCGCGGACTGAAGTCTGGTGGCCGCTCTTGCTTGCGGTCATCGTGCTATTCATGAGTGAGCACGCCCTGGCATGGTGGTTTGGGACGAGAGGATAGTCGATTGAGTCCTGTATCTTGCCAAATTCTGGCCCAGGCAACGCCCAGCGAGCAGGTCGAGCTTAGTCTCGAACTTGCCCGATGGTCGACGGACACGGCATTATTGGTAGGGGGACTGCTTACTATTCTGGGTGTGTATGTCATCGCCTGGCTGTACCGGCACGAAGCGCGCGGGCAGGTTGCCCGGCCGCTGCGCTGGGCGATGGTGACATGCCGTGTGGTGTTGCTGCTGCTGCTCGGACTGATCGGTTTGGAGCCGATTCTGGTGAAGTATGTCCATCGCAAGGTGGACGCATATACCATCGTGCTTGCGGACGCCTCGGCGAGCATGTCGCTCGTCGATTCATATCGTCTTACCGAGGACGCTGCGCGGGTCCGCAGCTTTCTTGGGTCGGCGAGTGCGTCAAATCTCGAACGAGCGGATCTCGAAGAGTCGCTGCTTACGGGCGACGACGGCCTGCTCGCCAGACTGGCCCAGCGAAACAAGCTGATAGTCATGCAGTTCGCGGATCAGGCGAAGGAGATCGGCTCGGTCGCGACTGCGGCGACGTCTCCGGCAGGCGGCGATGATTCGCAGCGCCTCATCCGCCCCAGCGGCTTAACGACCGACATCAGTGAGGGTCTCCGGGCTGCCCTCGATGCCGCAGGCTCGTCGCCCGTCGCGGGCGTGGTCGTCTTGTCAGATGGAAACTTCAACCGGGGCGAACCGCCGTCGGTGGCGGCTGAGATTCTTCGTCGTCGCGGCGTGCGGCTTCATGCGATCGGAATCGGCGATCCGGCGAGCCCGATCAATGTCGCCGTCTTGGAGGTGAGTGGTCCGCGCGCGGCATTCAAGAATGACCCCTTCAGCGTCACCGTCCGTTTGGATGCGCGAAACCTGGATCCTCAGCCGCTTGAGGTGACGCTCCTCGAACGCCGCGCCGGCAGCGCGGCATCCCCGACGATCGTCGATCGCCGTGTCGTCTCGCCGACCGCCGAGGGTTTGATTGAGCCGCTTATCTTCGAACGGAAAGTGTCGGAGCCGGGCGCGCTCAGCTATGTCGCTCGCGTCGCAGCGATCGAAAATGAGTCGATCCTGTCCGACAACGAGAAGGAAATTCTTCCGGCGGTTTCGGTGTTGGACGACGAGATGCGTGTCCTCCTCGTCGCCGGATCGCCCAACTACGACTATCGATATCTTACCCGGCTTCTGGAACGTGACGCGAGCGTCGACGTCTCGACGTGGCTCCAGTCCGCCGATGTCCGAGCGGTCCGCGAGGGCGACACGATCATCACTGAATTGCCGTCCGATCCGGAAACGCTCTTCGGTTACGACGCCGTCATCCTGCTTGATCCCGATCCGGATCAACTGGACCCAACCTGGGGGAGCCTGCTCGCGACCTACATCACGGAGCAGGGCGGAGGTGTTCTCTACGAGGCCGGTAACAAGTTCTCAGGACGCTTCTTCCGATCCGCAAACACTGCGAGCCTCGTTGAGATACTCCCGATCGTGCCCGATCCCGATGCTGAGATCATTCTCAACGAGCTCGGCCAATATCAGCGCCAACCCTGGCCGTTGCAGTTGACCGATGCGGGGCTAACAAGTCCCATCCTGCGCATGTCGCAGAACCCGATTGAGAATCGAGAGCTATGGTCGATGCTGGACGGGGCATACTGGCATTTCCCCGTGCGCAGAGAGAAGCCGGTCGCGTCGGCGTTGATAAGGCACTCGAATCCGCGGATGGCCGGTCCCGACGGCCCGCACGTTCTCATGGCGACGCAGTTTGTCGGCAGCGGGCGAAGCGCCTTTCTCGGCATCAACAGCACATGGCGATGGCGGCGGCACGACGAGAGATTCTTCAATCGCTTCTGGATTCAGATGGTGCGATATCTTGCCGAGAGCAAACAGCTCGGCGGTCGCAGCCGGGGAATGATCCTCACGCCGCGCGATCAGTTTGAACTCGGAGAGTCGGTGCCGGTCACGGTTCGGGCGCTGGATACTCGCTACGAGCCGCTGATGGCTCCGGAGTTGGAGCTCGTCGTTACGCCGACCTCCCGAACACCGGATGCCGTCGATGCAACAAACTCGCCGATTCGGGTGCCCCTCGTTCCGGTCATCGGCCGCGAAGGTTATTACGAGGGCCGATTCACGCCCTTCGCTGCCGGTGCGATGCAGCTTTCGGTCAGGCTGACCGGCGGAACCGGGGAAGTTGCACGGATTGAAAAAGACATCCTCGTGCAGCAGGCCGAGATCGAGATGCAGCACACCGCGATGAATCAGGCGGCGCTGGAGCAACTCGCTGCGGCGACCTCCGGCCGCTATTTTGACATCGACGAAGCGCGGTCTGTCGCGGATGTCATTGACGACTCAAGCGAGACCGTCGTCACGCGTGAGCGTCCCCGACCGCTTTGGGACAATGGCTGGGTGCTCACAGCGCTGGTCGCGGTCGTCACGATCGAGTGGATTCTTCGCAGAAAGGCGAGGTTGTTGTAAATGCCGACCGGCGCCTTCGCACATGCCGAATTTGACCGGGCGATCCTGTCGTCGCTCGTCGCCGCGGGCCGGACCCTGAAGCGACAAGTCGTGCTTCAGGGCGTTTGCCGCTGCGCGGTCATCGTCGTACTGCTTGCCGTTGTGCATTTCATTCTGGATTACCTTCTGGTACTGGGAGTTGGACCTCGCGCGGCGTTGTTGGTCCTGCTGGTGGGGCTTGCGGCGCATCAGGCGTGGAAGTGGATCATCCGTCCCGCGGCGCTGCGGGTGAGTCCGGAGCAGGTGGCGGAGCTGCTCGAACGACGTCATCCGGAACTGCGCGACGGCCTCTTAACCTCGGTGTCATTCGCCACATCGACTCCGGGCCGGGCTCGCGCCGATCAGGCATCCCTGGCGATGATTGACGCGACGGTGCGGCGATCGATCGAGCAGATGCAGTCCGTCCGTGTGCAGGACCTGTTCCTGCCGAAGCGACATCTTCAATTCTTAGGGGCCGGGCTTGCGGCCGTCGTGTTCTGTGCCGGATTCTCGGCGGTGTTTCCCGACATGGCCGCGACCTATGTTGCGCGCGATCTGACACTTCGGGACGTGCCCTGGCCGTCGGGTGTTGTGCTTGTGCTGGAGGGGTTCGTCAACGATCGACTTCGCTGGCCGATCGGTGACGAATTGACGCTCGTGGCAACGGCGACGGACGAAGTTCCCTCCGGTGTTCGGGCGGAGTTTGAATCTCAAAAGGGCGAGCGCGTCGTTCGCGAGATGGGTCGTCGCGGCGAGGACCGTTTCGTGCTGGACTACGGCCCGCTTCAGGC
>CAZCGF010000013.1:31489-34950 GCA_964498115.1 uncultured Planctomycetaceae bacterium
GTGGGCGAGACCATCGTGGAATCGGGGCGAGACATTGTCGCCCGGTTCGATCCGACCGAGAGCGGGGCTTACTTCTTCGACCTGCTTGACGAAGATGGTCTGACCGACAATCGGCCCGTCACGATGACGCTGCGTGTCGTCGCCGATTCACCGCCGAAGGTGAAATTGGCCCTCGCGGGCGTCGGTGAGATGGTGGTGCCGGATGCGGTGCTGCCCCTGGAGATTAGTTGCGAGGACAATCTCGGCCTTCGGGCGGCGGAGTTGCAGCATGAGATCAGTCATGCCGAGCAGACGACGACGGCTCCGAGTGCGCCGCAGGTTGAGCCGCTTCCGAGGTTCACCGTCGGTCAGATGAAGTACTCGATCAAGGAGTCGTGGCCGCTATTGCCGCTCACGCTGCGACCGGGCGACCAACTCACCGTACAGGCTCGGGCCACCGACGATCAGCCGCTGGTGACCGGCGATCAACCATCCGCGCCGCTTGCGCCGCCGAATCTGGGCCTATCTGGGGCCTATGTCCTGCGAATCGTCACTGCGGAGGACCTGTCGGCCGAGTTGTCGCGACGGGAGAACGAATGGCGGCGGGAATTTGAACTGGTCATCAAGTCCCAGGAGCAGCTTGAGGCACGCGTCAAGGAACTGGTCTCGCTCGATGCCGCCCAGCGGGCTTCGGGGGCGGCGGCGGCGAGGTTGAATTCCGAACGCCGATCTCAGCGCCAGCAGGCGTCCCGGTTGCGGACCATCGGGCGTCAGTTCGAGCAGATTCTCTCGGAGATGGAAGTCAATCAACTGGCCAATTCCATGGTGCGCCGCCGACTCGACGCCGGAGTTATAGCGCCGATGCGGAAGCTGGCGACGGAAGGCGTTCCGGCGGCGGCGGACCTGCTTGATGCATTTCAGACCGCGCCGGATGACGAATCGGCCTCACGGGTGCTGGATTCGCAGGCCGGATTGATCCGCGAAATGTACGCCATCCTGGCGAACATGATAAAGTGGGAAGGGTATGAGGAGGCCGTTTCCATCCTGCGTGACATCATCCGCCTACAGAGCGATTTGAACGAGGACACGCAGCGACGGCTCCAGGAAGAGGTGGATCGCTTGTTTGACCAGGAGACGGAGGAAAAGCGATGACCGTCCGTCGGTCCGTCATTGGGTCAATATCGTGGGTCGTGGCGCTGCTGATTCTCGCTCGCCCCGCGCCGCTGTCCGGCCAGCAACCAACTTCCGCGCCCGCAACTGGGGAACAAATTGGCATCGTCGAGCAGCAGCGCGTCATTAAGGACCGCGTTGCGCGGTTGGAAGATCGGATGTTTCAACTGAGCCAGGCGCTGCGCAAGAGCGATCCCGAAAAGGGCGCGCAGCTGATGCAGTCGCTTGGCGCAGCCCGGGGGATGTTGCTGCGACAGAGGATGGAAGAAATCGCGAAGAACCTGGAGCAGTCCAAGCTCGCCGATGCGACGGATCAGCAAAAGGAAGTCTCCGCCGATCTTCAAGCGCTCCTGCGGCTGCTCCTCGAAGGGCCGGACAAGCTCGACGAGCGAAAGCAGGAGATCAAGCGTCTCGAAGCGATGCAAAAGCAATTGGAGGCAGTCATCGCACGCCAGCAGGAGGCGAAACGCAATGCCGACGCCGCAGCCGGCAAGGGCGATGATTCACTTTTGGAGAAGATTGCGCAGATCGGCAAGCTCATCCAACGTCAACAAGACTTGTCCAGTCGAACGGCCAAGGCGGGTGAGATGGGTGCGTTGGCCGAGGAGCAGGGCGCGCTGCGACAGGAGGCCGATGAGCTGGCCGAACAGTTGCAGTCTGGCGAGTCGTCAGGCGCGCCGGGCCCTACGCCGGAGTCCGCGCAGGCAGCTGAGGCGATGTCTCAGGCTGCCGGGCAGATGGACGCGGCACAGGAGCGCATGGCCGAGGGATCTCCGCAGCAGGCGGGGGGGCACCAAAAGCAGGCCGAGGAGCAACTCGCGCGCGCGATGGAATTACTCCAGAAGAAGGCCAAGGACGACGCGGCGGCCCGCAAGGCGAATGCGCCGCTCGAAAAGCAAGCCGGCGAGCAGAAGGAGATCACCCAGGCGACGAAGCAGCTTGGCAAGAAGATGCAGGGCGCGGGGGCTGGTCAGCCGGGCGATCCTGAATCGCCGCAGGGTGGACAGCCGGGTGAGGGTGAGCAACAAGAGGGTGATGAAGGCGAGAGCAAGGGCCAGAAGTCGCAGGGCGGACAATCCGGCGAGAAGAAGGAAGAGCAGGGCGAATCAGGCGAAAGCGGCGACGAAGCGCCGACACCGGGCGGGGAGCAGGTTCAGGAGGCTGTGCCGTTTCAGGAGGAGGCTGGGCAGCAGCTCGACAAGCAGGATCCGTCAAAGGCGGCCAAGTCGCAGGAGAAGGCGCTGGAGAAGCTCGAGCAGGCGAAGGAAGAATTGAAGAAGACTCTTGAGCAGCTTCGTAAGGAGCAGCAGGAAGAATTGCTGGCCGCCCTTGAGAATCGGCTGCGGTCGATGCTGGCGAAGCAGCTCGAAGTGAACAAGTCCACGATTCGGCTCGACGAACTCGGCGCCGCCAACTGGCGGCGCGCCGACGAGCTTCAGCTTCCGGAGCTTTCTCAGAAGCAGGCCTGGGTCGGTGACGAGGCGGATAAGGCGCTCTACATCCTGAAGGAGGAAGGGACGACGGTCATCTTTCCCCAGGTGATTGAGAACTTACGGGATGACGCACGGGAAGTAGCCGAGCGGCTTACCTCGGCGGCCACCGGTTCGGCAGTTCAGTCGGTCCAGGAATCGATCGCCCAGACGCTTCGCGAGCTCATTGAGGCAGTCGAGAAGAAGCAGCAGGAAAACGAGTCCGAGTCAGGCGAGGGGCAAGGCGAGAGTCAGGAACAGGATGAGCCGCTGCTGCCTCCATCCGCCGAGTTGAAGCTCCTTCGGTCGCTCCAGGTCCGCGTTAATGAGGCAACGCTCCAGTTGGAGAAAGACCGGGCCGCGAACCCCGATCAGACCGATGAAATGGAAGCTCGCCGGCAGAAGCTGGTCGATCGGCAGCAGCAGGTGCAGGAGATGGCAAAATCGATGCACGAGGCCCTGCGCAAGGCCCAATAGCCGCTGATTATCGCAGGATATTCAGGCCCGCGATGCATCCAATGGGAAGCCTGGATGCTATGATAGTCTTGAGGAAATTCCCATGATGACGCTCGTAATGATGCTGGCGGCGGGGCTCTTTGCTTTTGAAGCAGATGCCGCTCCGACGCCTACGCCTGACCAAACCGAGCCGGCCAAGGTTGCTGAGGTTGAATCGGCCGCGGAGACGGAGATCGAAGTCGAATCCGATGCCGGTCGTCTGCACGCCTTCGCCCTCCCCGAGACGCCGCGACCTTCCGTTGATGCGGTGATTCAGGGATTTCTGGCTGACCTTGCCACGAGGGACGAGTTTTCTTCGCAGGCGCGGACCCATCTCGCGAATTCCTT
>CAZCGF010000013.1:35050-38400 GCA_964498115.1 uncultured Planctomycetaceae bacterium
GGCTATTGCCAGCTCCACGAGCTCAACTACGAGGCTGCTCCGATCACCCTCAGAACTTTTCTCGCTCGATATCCACAGGCGTCGGAGCGATTACGGACGACGGCAACTCAGATACTGACCGAGCTCGACCGCAGGGTGCCCGGCAAGCTGGGCGACGTGCGCGATCTGATGAACTTCGCCCGGCGGCGCATCCACAACGGCGACACCGGTGAGGTCGTGGCGTCCCGTCAGTCGGCCGCGGTCGAACTTCTCTCAGCGATGATCGACGAGGCGGAGAGCCAGGAGAAGAGCAAGAGCGGCTGCAAGAAATGCGGCGGCGGCAAGTGCAAGGGCGGTCACGGATCGCCGAAAGGCAACACAACCCCCAACAGCGGCGCCAAGCAGTCTAATCTGCCGGGCGGCGAGTCGCGCGTCGGGGAGCTTCGAAAGACGCAGGCCCGACCCGGAGAAGAGTGGGGGCGGATGCCGGCGCGCGAGCGCGATCAAATCCTTCAGACACTGCAGCGACAATTTCCCAGTCAGTATCGAGAGCTTTTGGAGCAGTACTACCAGCAATTGGCGAAGGACGCTCAGCCTCGATGATGATCTTCAGTCTTCTCATTCCATTCCTGCTGACGGCCCCGGACAAACCTGCGCCGCGGACCGCGCAGACTGCGCCGCCGCTGCAATGGACGTTCGAAACAGTCGAGGGGGCGACGCTTGAAGGTGAGATTCTCTCGATCGACAACGCACGCCGGGTCACACTCCGGGTCGAGGGCGCCGAGCGAACGATCCCGCTTGACGACCTGACGCGCATCGCCCGCATGGCGGATGCCGACTCGCCGCGGGAAGACCTCGACGCAAATTGCACGATTCATCTCTCGGACGGTGGCGTGCTGGAGGCGAAGCTGCTGGAGGGCGCCGCGGGAAAAATCACGGTAGACATCGGCATTGACCGCGCCGTCACGCTTTCGATTTCTGGTCTCGCGGGCATCCGTTTCAACACGGTCTCGCAGGGGACGGCCCTTACGGAGTTTTCCGCTCGACTCAAACAGCCGGAGAAGGGACGCGATCTGCTCCTCGCGGATCGTGACGGCGGCACAGTGGTGCTCCCGGGCGTGCTCGAATCCCTCACGCCCGAGTCGTGGAGCTTCCGCATCGGCAGCAAGGTCCAGACCGGGGCGCTTGATCGTGCGTTCGGTATCATCCTGGGCGGCGTTTCTGCGGCAAGCACCAGCGGCAAGGTGCGCATCCGTCTGGATGACCGGCGAGAGTTCTCGGCGGACATCATTTCGGCCGATCCGGCGTCGGTGGAAGTTGATGCGGGCCCGCTTGGGCGACTGTCAGTCGCGTGGCGGACGATTCGCGGCATCGACGTTCGCAGCGAACGAGTCGTTTTTCTCTCCGATCTGGAGCCGGTTGATGTCGTTCAATACTCGGTCATTGACGCCTCCTGGCCGCCGCGCAAGGATCGCAGCGTCACTGGTTCGCCGCTGATTGTCGATGGTCGAGTGTACGAGCGCGGCCTGGGTGTTCACGCCACAACCCGAATGACCTACGCACTCAACGGCGCCTACGCTTCTTTTGTCTCCACCATCGGGATTGACGATGCCGCCGGTCCTCGCGGACGGGCCGTGTTTCGAGTCATCTGCGATGGTCGCGTTGCTTATGAGTCGTCACCTGTCGGGCCGGGAATCGCCGCGGCAGTTCGCGTGCCGACGGACGGCGTGAATCAGTTAATCCTCGAATGTGATCCCGGCCCCGACCTCGACATCTCCGACCATTGTGACTGGGCGGGCGCCAGGTTGATTCGTGCCAAGCGCACGGACATGCGCTGACAACAGGGGTTTCATGTCTTCGGTAATCTCCATCGCGGCGGCCGTGTTCGTCGGCTTGCTCCCCGTGGATCAGGCTGACAGCGCAACCGATCGGGCCCGGGTGATCGCGGCGCAGTCGGCGCGTGTCGAGACGATTCAGCGGCTGGTGCCCAGCGTCGCCTGCCTGTTCAACAAGGGCGATCAGGCCGGCGGAGGGTCGGGTGTCCTGATCGACAAGGACGGCTACGGGCTGACGAACTTCCATGTCGTGGCCGGAATGCTTAGGGATCGTCAGGGCGATGCAGGCCTCGCCGGCAAAAGGCTCGTGGACATGGAGATTCTGGGGATCGATCCCGGCGGCGACGTTGCCATGTTTCGAATCGACCCGAAGGAACGCTTCAACCCGGCTCCGCTCGGAGATTCCGATGGACTCGCCGTGGGCGATTACACCCTGGCAATGGGCAATCCCTTCGGCCTCGCCGACGATTACGCCCCGACGGTCACGCACGGCATCATTTCCGGGTTGCATCGCTTTCAGGCGGGCGTTCGCGGCGCGCTGACCTACACCGACTGCATCCAGGTGGATACGTCGATCAACCCTGGCAATTCGGGAGGCCCGCTCTTCGATATGTCGGGCCGGCTGATCGGCATCAACGGACGCATCGCCGTCGAGGAGCGTAATCGCGTCAACGTCGGCGTCGGCTTTGCCATCTCCATCAATCAAATCAAGCGGTTCATGCCCATGCTGCGCGCCGGACTGGTCACGCCGCACGCGACCGCCGGATTCACGGTGCGCGACCAGGCGCTGCGCGTACTGGTTGATGAGATCGAGGACCGCGGCGCGGCCCGGACGGCGGGCCTTGAGCATGGCGACGAGTTGATCCGCTTCGCCGGTCGCGACATTCACAGCGCCAACGATTTTCTCAACGTACTCGGAACGCTGCCGGCGAATTGGCCCGTTGAGGTCGCCTTTCGGCGCGACGGCGAGGTTCGCCGGTTTCACATGCGACTGGCGGCCATGCCGCTTCCCAAGCTGACGCGGGACGCGCCGAATCAGCCAAAGCTCGCGTTTGATCCGTATGGTCCGCATCCCGTGACGACGAAGGCCAATCGCCGCGCGGTGCGCCGGGCGATTGGGCTTTTCCATAAGGCTGCCGGTTCAAGCAACGTATGGCATGACGGAATCGGACTGGTCGCCGGCGGCACAAGGACGCCGACAGGTGCTCATGAAGAGAAGGGCGAGACTATTTCGTGGCGCGTCAGGGCGAGCAGTGATGATTCAAAGGCTGAGGATGCGATTCCGGACTCGGTGGAGGCGACGATCTGGTCCGAACTATTGAGCATGAGCGCGGACAAGCCGGCGAAAGGACTTCGAGTCGTCGCGTCCGACGAGGTTCGCGGTCGCATCTGTGCGGTCATTGAGCGAAAGTTAGAGAAGGGTCCACCGCAGCGGCTGAGCTTCGACGACGAGACAGGCGAGCTTCTTGCGGTCGAGTTCACCCACGCGGGCACGGGGATCGTGTTTCGCTATGAATACGGTTCGGTCCAGAGCGT
>CAZCGF010000014.1:0-31489 GCA_964498115.1 uncultured Planctomycetaceae bacterium
CGATTACAAACTATTCAGGTGGAATTCAGCGCCCATTCATCGGCGGGGTGAATAGTTCCAGTGACGGCCGTGAGGAGGCCGGACAGTGAACCACGCTGGAGACTAAAGATGAAACTGAAAAGAAAAATCGTGTTCCCGGTGTTTGTCACACTCCTGTATCCCGCGGCAATCGGCTGCGGCGTGCAGGGCAAATGGTCGCTTGCGGGCGTGGAGCCCACGGCGGCGACGAGAGATTTTCAGTATCACAGTCTGACGCTGCAAAAGGACGGGACGTTTTACGCCGAGGCCGGCGCGGGGCCGATCCACACGACGTCGGGGACCTATTCGTACAAGGAAGGAACCCTGGACCTCGTTGACCATAACGGGCTACGCCATACGTACGACGCGAAGATCGAGGACGGCGGCAACAGGCTGTGTCTCGCACAGTTCTGGGAAGGCCAACGACTCGTCGCGCTCATGGAGCGAAAAGAGTAGCGCCCTGCCTGGAATTCCCCGCTGATAGCGTGTGAAGCAACCGCAACCGTTTATTGATTTCTTAGTACCGAGTCCCCCACGGCAACAACCCACCGGCGAGCGTTCGCCGGGCGCGTACGGAGTTGTTGCGCCAAGAAGGATCGCAAGACTGGAGGTCTGATCATGTTTTTGAAATCGACAATCCACAGTGTGACCGCATCGGCGATCGTCGTGCTTTTTCTGACGATGCCCGCGAAGTCTGAGGAGCTGTTTCCCGTCGAGTGCGGCGAGGAGCACGGCTACATCAACGACGAGGGAAAGCTCGTCATCCCCGGCCAGTTTGAAGAGGCCCGACCGTTTGCCGAAGGGCTCGCGGCCGTTCGGCAGGACGATCTGTGGGGATTCGTGAACACGAAGGGCGAGCTGACCATCAAGCCGCAGTTCAAGGAAGTCGGAGACTTCGCTGACGGCCTGGCCCCGATCGCCCGGAAGAAGGGACTCTTGGGCAAGGCGTTCGGCTTTGTCGACACCAGCGGCCGCGTCGCCATCGACTACGAGTATGACGAAGTCGGCATGTTCTGCGACGGACTTGCCCGTGCGAAGAAGGACGGCAAGTGGGGCTACATCAGCAAGGACGGTCAATGGAAGATCAAGCCGGAGTTCGACGTGGCGGCGGATTTCTGCGACGGGCTGGCGCGCGTTCAATCGGGCGGAGCCTGGAGCGGGCGATTCGGCTACATCGACGCGAACAACCGGCTGAAGATTAACCCGAAGTTTGATGACTGCGGCGACTTCAATGAAGGTCTCGCTCCGGTCGAACAAGGCGGCAAGTGGGGGTTCATCAATAAGTCGGGTGAACTTGTGATCGAACCGCAATTTGACGGGGCGTGGATCTTCTCGAACGGCCGGGCCTGCGTGAAGGTCGGCAGCAAGATCGGCTACGTCGACAAGGCGGGCAGGGTCGTGGTCCACCCGGTCTATGAAGACGCGCGGGCGTTCAACGAAGGCCTGGCGCCGGTGAAGCGCGACGGGCGATGGGGCTACATCGCGACCGACGGCTCCACGGCGATTCCGATTCGTCACGATGCGGCCGATGACTTCCACGAGGGTCTCGCGCGAGTGGTGACGAACGGAACGGAGAACTGGGTGAACAAGGACGGCCGGGTGATCTGGCCGACGTCACTCGTCGCCGGCAATAAGTAAGGCCCGGACTATCAAGCGCGGGAGGGTCGGTTTCGGCCGGCCCTCCCGATTTTGTGTGGCTGCAAGCAAGAGGAGAAAGTCATCATGCTCTGGACCATTGCAATCGTATTGATGCTGATGTGGCTGCTGGGGATGGTGACGACTTACACGATTCACGGCTTCATCCACCTGTTACTCGTCCTCGCGATTATCACCGTGCTGATTCGCGTCATCCGAGGCGAACGGCCGATTGCGTGACGGGATCGACACCGGCGTGTGTCGCCCGGGCGCGAACTGGAGGAACTATCATGTTTGGAAACCTGCGAAGAACCTTTTCACTGGCCCTGCTGGCGGTGCCGATCGCACTGTTCGGGTGCGACACGGACATGGACGGGATTTTCGATCCCGCGGACAACTGCCCGATGGTGGCGAACTTCAACCAATTGGACTCGGACCTGGACGGTTTTGGTGATTCCTGTGACAACTGCCCCGAGAACGCGAACGTCGATCAGGAGGACGTCGATCAGGACGGCGCGGGGGCGGCGTGCGACTCCAATGATCTCAACCCGTTTGTACAGTAGTCCTCCTCCTTTCGGAACGGCACGTTACGACGGACGTACGTGCCGTTCCGTCCTCGACGGCGGTCCATGCCACTTTGGTTTTGCCCCTTGCGCGCGGCCTTTCTTGACGAGGGCCTCGCGGGAACGCATCCGATGGACACCGCGCTACTCTTCCGCCCATCGACACGTTCGGCAAAGCCATAGGCATTTCTGATGACTCGCTCCACGCATGTGGCATGGACCGCCGGATTTTTTTGGGGGATATCAGCTGTGCCCTTTTTCACATTCGGCCCCTCCACGGATCAGTCAAACATTAATTGGACTGCGTAACGTTTGGCACCCACTGGAATTGCGCATTTCGTTCTCCATGTCGTACTTGGCTTCCGAATTGGCCCGGGAATAGAATTGGCATCATTCTCGATCCAACTGAACGAAGCAGAGACCGTCAAGCCTGAACGGGTGGAGGACGAGATGCGGATTTTGGTGATTGAGGACAACAAGAAGATCGCCCATCGACTTTACGTGAGATTCAAAGAGGAGGGGTTTCAGGTCGACGTCGCCAATCGCGGGCAGGAAGGCGAGCAGCTCGCCGCCGAACAGGAATACGACGCGATCGTGCTGGATATCCTGTTGCCGGATCATGACGGCGTTCAGATCTGCAAGAACCTCAGAAAGCGCCACGTCGCCACGCCCATCCTGGTTTTGACCGCGCTGGGGACCACGGCCGACAAGGTCGCGGGACTCGAAGCGGGCGCCGACGACTATCTGACCAAACCGTTCGACTATGACGAGCTGATTGCGCGTATTCGGGCCTTGGCGCGACGCGGGACGGCGGGAGAGGCGGTCACGCTGACCTTCGGCGACATCGAACTGGACCTGGCGAAGCGAACGCTGACCCGGGCGGGCCGCGCGATCAGCGTGACGGCGAGGGAATTCTGCCTGATGGAGTATCTCCTTCGCCGGCCCGAGCGGGTGGCGACGAAGTCGGCGATCGGGGCGAACGTATGGGACATGAACTTTGAAGATGAGAGCAACGTCATCGAGGTGTATGTATCCCGGATTCGCAAGAAACTGGAGCAGGACGGCGAGGCGCGCGTCATCCATACAGTGCCCGGCGCGGGGTACATCCTTTCGGAACGAGCGAGCGAGGAATCGAATGCACTCGGCGTGGAGTGACGCGACATGGCGATTCGCTTTCACTCATTACGCGCCCGACTCACGCTGCTCTACGCGCTGATCTTCGGATTGCTTCAATCGGGATTCTGGATCACGGTTGACGTTGTCCGGTCGCACTATCTCCACGAACATTTTGACAAGGAGCTTTTAGGGCGCGCACGCAGCGTCGTCGGCGCGATCGAGTCCGCCTCGGAACGCACGCTTCCATTTATTCGCGAGCAATTTCAGAAGGACGCGCTCGAGCAGTTTGCCGGTGAGTCGCTTTTCGTTCAGGTCACGCTGGCTTCACAGGAAGTCATCGGCCAGACAAAGAACCTGACGGGAGCCCGACTGCCGCTTGACTCGGATGCACGGCGCGCGGCACTTCGGGGCATACCGGCCTTTGAAACGCTGGATGAGGTGACTTCATCTGCGATCGCCGGGGCGGAATCTTCGCTGCGATCTGTCGTGCTGAGTCACAAGATCGGAAACAGCCCGCCGATGCTCATTCAGGTCGCGTCCGACCTTCGATCTGTTTCCGAGATTGTGAACCGGCTTCGCCGATTCGTCATCATTTATTTCATCGTCAGTATGGCCCTGTCCACGTTTACATCGTGGTATCTGGTCGGCCGCTCTCTCGCGCCGGTCGGCCGGATTGTGCGGCAGGCGAAGCGGATCACGGCCAGTCGCCTGCACGAACGGATACCCGTGCCGAAGGACGCGGACGAGATCGGCGAAATGGTGCGGGTGCTCAATGAGATGCTCGACCGTCTCCAGGCCCAGTTTCGTAACCAGCGTCAGTTCCTCTCTAATATCTCGCACGAATTGAAGACGCCGATCACGGTGCTGCTCGCGGAGGCCCGGTCGCATGCGAATCTGAGCGATGCTCAGGTGGTGGAGGAATTCAGAGGCACCGTCGTCAGTGAATCGGAGCGACTCCTGAGAATCGTCGACGCATTCCTCCTGCTCACGCGGGTCGGATCGGGAGGAACGCCCGCGGTACTGGTCCGGACGCCGCTCGAGGACATCGTGCTCAATGCGATGAAGGCCTGCGAGGGCGAGGCCGCTGCAAAAGGCATTCGACTGATTCCGAAATTGAAGTACGACGAAGTCACGCCGCACCCGGTGATCGCGGGCGACTCCGATCTTCTGTATTCAATGCTCGAAAACATCATCCGGAACGGAGTGCGACACACGCCGGAGGGAGGCACTTTGCAGATCGAGGCGGCGGCCAGGATTCGCGATGCCGCGATCTTCGTGCGCGACCAGGGACCGGGCGTGCCGCGCGAGCAGCTCAACCGAATTTTTGAGCCCTTCTACCAGGTGAAGGCGGAAGGCGACGGCAATCATTCGGGATTGCTGGGAATCGGTCTGAGCATCTCGAGGGCGATCGCGGAACTGCATGGAGGCTCGATTTCCTGCAAGAATCTGAGTGAGGGTGGCTGCGAGTTCGCCGTGCATCTGCCGATTGAGTCTGATGGGCCGGTTCGCTCGTCGCATTAAAAAAGATTCAGCAGGCATTCAGGATACGTTCATCGCCATATGCGATATTTGGGGTCTCAAGTCTGCCTTGAGGTCGGAGGCGACCGTGCGACGAATTCAGAAGGCAACGGGGATGGTCATCATTCTGGGCGGATGTCTGACGCTCGCCATCATCGGTACGATTCAAGTCATACACGGCAACGGCGGCGAGCAGGATTACTCCCCTTACACTTTGATCACTTCTATCGAGGGCGGGTTTTGGTCGATTGTCGCGACGTGCACGCTGGCGATTGTCGGGGGATTTATACTGACGATCTTCGCGGGCCGGAGAGAATAGCCATTCTCGATCGGAAGCGGCTTCAACAATTCACGATCATTCATTCGACCATCAGTGCTATCGCTTCATTGAGATGACGCGGCTTTTCTTCTTCAGCGGTGCTCGCCGTGCGGTCGAGTTGCCATAACATCGCCGCTTTGCTATCGTCATGCCCGGCGAACTAAGGGACCACGGACACTCTCCACCGACGAATTACATGGACTCACTCAAACGGAAACTCCTCGGACGGGCGACCTTACTTCGGTGGTGTTTCGCATGCGGGTTTTTCGTGGGTCTCGTCGGCGTGGCGAGTTGTTCGCCCTCCGATACCGACGCGAAGGGGGCGGCGGCCAAGACCATCGGCGTCACGCTTCTGACCGTTCAGCATCAGTTCTATCAGGACCTTCGCGCCGGGCTCCAGGAAGAAGCGGATCGTTACGGATACAAGCTGCTCATCAGCACGGCCGAATTCGACTCCGCCCGGCAGGCCAACCAGATTGATGAGTTCATCGTTCAAAAGGTCAGCGCGATGATCGTCTGCCCCTGCGATTCGCGAAGCGTCGGCGCGAGCATCGTCGCGGCCAACAAGGCGGAGATTCCAGTGTTTACCGCGGACATTGCCTGCACGTCCCCCATCGGCAAGGTGACGGCGCACATCGCTTCCAACAATATTGAAGGCGGCCGGGCGGCGGCGCGGCTGCTTGCCGGGGCGATCAACCAAAAGGGACAAGTGGCTGTCCTGTCGCACCCCGAGGTCGCCAGCGTCGCGGACCGGGTCAAGGGATTCAAGGAGGAACTGGCCAAGTACCCGGACTTGCAGCTCGTCGCGGAGCTATCTTCCGACGGCAAGCGCGACAAGGCGGTGCGCGTGATGGAGGATTTGATTCAGGCGCATGGGGACCTGAAGGGCGTGTTCGGGATCAACGATGACACGGCGCTGGGCGCGCTGGCTGCTGTCGAGGCGGCGGGGAAACTCAGTCAGATCAAGATCGTCGGTTACGACGCGACGCCTGAGGCGAGGTCGAAGATCAATGCCGGGCAGATCCACGGCGACGTCATTCAGAACCCGCGCCGAATCGGCACGCTGACGATTCAGGCGGTACACGATTTTCTGGAGGGACGGACGCCGCCGGCCTCCATTCCTGTTGAGGTCGGGACCTTTACCGGCGATCAATCCAAGTGACGCCATGGATCACTTCGTCCCGCGCATCCGATTCGATCGCATCTCCAAGTCTTACGCGGGCGTCCGGGCGCTGGATGAGGTGAGCTTCTCGGTCTCGCCGGGCTGCGTTCACGCGCTGGTCGGTGAGAACGGGGCGGGCAAGAGCACGCTGATGAAGATCCTCGCCGGCGCGGTGCGGCCGGATGAAGGCGCCATCGAGTTGGACGGCGCTGCCATCGAATTGGGCGATGCGCGCGCGGCGCAGCGAAACGGCATCGCCATCGTCTATCAGGAATTCAATCTCATACCGCATCTGTCAGTCGGCGAGAACATCCACCTGGGTCGCTGGCCGCACCAGGGGGTGAGCGGGTTGATCGATTTCGGCGAGCTGGACCGGCGCACGGGCGATCTTCTGCGGGAACTGAATCTGCCGCTCGATTCAAAGTCGCCGGTCTCATCCCTGAGCGTCGCACAGCAGCAGATGGTCGAGATCGCCAAGGCGCTGTCGCTGGATGCCCGGGTGCTGATCCTCGATGAGCCCTCGGCCGTCCTGACGCCCCACGAACTGGAGTCGCTCTTTGCCATCGTTCGCAAGCTCGTTGCGCGCGGCGTGAGCGTCATATATATCTCGCATCGACTGGACGAGGTCTTCGAGCTTGCCGACACGGTCACGGTTCTTCGCGACGGGCGGCACATCTCGACGCGTCCGATTCAGGAAGTCGCCAGACGACAGTTGATCGCCGAGTGCGTGGGGCGCTCGCTGGATGAGGAGTTCCCCGCTCGACAGTCGGAGCACGGCAAGGTCTCGCTTCGGGTGGACGGCTTGTCGCATCGCGGCACGTTCAGCAATGTTTCATTTGAAATTCGCGAGGGGGAGGTCCTTGCGCTGTGCGGACTTGTCGGCTCGGGTCGAAGCTCGGTTGCGCAGGCAATCTTCGGCGCGCTTAGGCCGGTCAGCGGGAGCGTAACTGTTAGCGGCGTGCAGGGACCGTTCGACTCGCCCATGGATGCCATGAACGCCGGGATCGCCCTGGTGCCGGAAGATCGTCGTCGGCAGGGTCTGCTATTGGCGCGGCCCATACGGGAAAACCTGACCCTGGCGCACCGCGAAGACGCCGCGACACTTGGGCTGATCAATCCATCCCGCGAGCGCGATCTTGCCCGGCGGCGCATGTCGCTTTGTTCGATCAAATCGGCCGGCACAGAGGCGGCGGCGGCGACCTTGAGCGGGGGCAATCAGCAAAAACTCCTGCTTGCGCGGTGGCTGGATCGGCCGTACTCGGTGATGATTCTGGACGAACCCACGCGCGGCGTTGATGTGGGGGCCAAGGCCGAGATTTATGAATTGATTAACGACGTCGCATCGCGCGGGACGGCCGTACTCATGATTTCCTCCGACCTGCCCGAGGCCATCGGCATGGCGGACCGCATTGCCGTCATGTGCCGCGGGCGCGTGACCGGCATGCTCGACAATCGCCGGCGCAACGTCACGCAGGAGGCCGTCATGCGATTAGCCCTGGGAGAATCCGGCGCATGACCGCCTTTTACCGATCATCCTTCGGACGAAACCTCCTTGCGGCGATAATGCTGATCGTCCTGCTGCTCTTGTGCGCGGCGTCGGCGATTCTCACCGGCGGTCAATTCGCAAGGATCGACAATCTCGTCAACGTGGCCCGTCAGGTGTCATTTGAGGGGCTCATCGCCTTCGGCATGACACTGGTGATCGTGACCGGCGGCATCGACTTGTCCGTCGGATCGCTGGTGGCGCTGACCGGCGTCGTTGCGGCGCTGGTGATGCAGCGCTGCGGCGGCACGTCGCCGACACTCGCGATCGCGCTGGGACTCGCATGCGGCGTCGCAACCGGCGCGCTCATTGGCGGGTCGTCCGGCGCGATCATCGCCCGATTCTCGATTCCGCCCTTTCTCGTCACGCTGGCCGTCATGCTCATGGCGCGCGGCATGGCCTTTATCCTTTGCGACGGCCAGCCGGTCTATGAATTGCCCGCGAGCCTGATGACGCTGGGCCGGGGGTTTATTCTTGAAGGCATACTCGGGAGTCTTTTGCCAGTACCGGTTGCGGTGCTGGCGGTCGCCTATGCGCTTTTCGCGATCCTGCTCGGTCGCACTGTCTTCGGGCGCGGCGTCATTGCCGTGGGAAGCAACGAAGAGGCATCGAGACTGGCTGGCATTCCCGTCGGCCGAACGAAGGTATTCGTCTATCTGATCACTGGCGCACTATGCGGGCTGGCGGGCGTTCTTCACGTCGGCAAGCTGATGGCCGCCGACCCCAAGGTCGGAGAGATGTGGGAGTTAAACGTGATTGCCGCCGTCGTCGTCGGAGGGACGAGCCTCTTCGGAGGCCGTGGCACCATGGCGGGCACGCTGGTCGGCGCGCTGATCATCGGGGTGTTGAACAACAGTCTCAATCTGCTGCACGTCGAGCACTTCTGGCAGAAGGTCGTGCTCGGCGGCGTCATCCTTGCCGCCAGCCTTGTTGACGCCCTGCTGCGCAAACTGGAGAACCAATAGAGGGGTAAGAATCATGCCGAAGTGGACAGCGCTGCGACATGCCGCGGCAACCTTTCTTTCGTTCCTCATTGTGTCGGCCATGTCGCACACGCTCTCGGCCGAGCCGCCTTCAAGGCCGCCGCCGCCCGAAGCGCCGAAGTACGACCTCGCCAAAGAACACGTCCTCTACTGTGTCGGCTACGCGCATCTGGACACGCAGTGGCGATGGGATTTCTGCACCACCATCGACCAGTACATCAAGAGCACGCTGGACGACAACTTTCAGCGATTCGAGCGCTATCCCGGCTACGTCTTCAACTTCACCGGCTCGGTCCGCTACGAGATGATGAAGGAGTATTACCCCGAGAAATACGAGCGGCTCAAGAAGTACATCGCGGATGGGCGCTGGTTTGTCTCCGGCTCCTCGGTGGACGAAGGCGACGTCAATGTCCCGTCCGCGGAGGCGACGATTCGACAGATACTCTACGGCAACGATTTCTTTCGACGCGAGTTCGGCAAGGAGAGCGTCGATTTCATGCTGCCCGACTGCTTTGGGTTTCCCGCTTCGCTGCCGTCCGTCTGGGCCCATTGCGGCTTGAAAGGCTTCTCAACGCAGAAGCTGACGTGGGGGTCCGCCGTTGGGATTCCCTTCAAGATCGGCGTGTGGGAGGGGCCGGACGGCAGGTCGGTGATTGCCGCGTTTGATCCCGGTCCCTATGTTGGCGGCATCAAGGGCCGTGTTGATCTCAACGAAGAGTGGGTTGATCGCGTCGAGGAGAACGGTCGCCAGTACGGCGTATGGGCCGACTACAACTATTACGGCGTCGGCGATCAGGGCGGCGCGCCGCGCGAGGAGGACATCGAGAACTATCTGGCCAGCATCGGCAACGAGGACGGCAAGATCAAAGTCGCGCTCGTCTCGTCGGACCAGATGTACAAGGACATCACGCCCGCACTGGAAAAGCACCTGCCTCGCTACAAGGGAGACCTGCTGCTGACCGAGCACTCGGCGGGCACGCTGACTTCTCAGGCTTACATGAAGCGATGGAATCGCAAGAACGAGCAGCTTGCCGACGCCGCCGAGCGCGTCGCCGTCGCCGCGGACTGGCTCGGCGGCGCGACGTATCCGCGCGAGAAACTCAACAGGTCTTGGATACGCACGCTCGCCAATCAAATGCACGACATTCTGCCCGGCACGAGCATCCCGCGTGCGTACACCTACTCGTGGAACGATGAGATTGTCGCACTCAACGGATTCGCCGCCGTACTGACTGATTCCGTCGGCGCGATCCTCCGAGCGATGGACACGCGCGCCGAGGGGACGCCGCTCGTAGTCTACAACGCGCTGGCCATCGAGCGCGAAGATGTCGTCGAGGCGGAGGTCCGGTTTGAGAAAAAGTGCCCCCAGTTCGTCCGCGTTTTCGATGAGATCGGCAGGGAAACGCCATCTCAGGTTCTGTCGCGCACGGATCGTGCCGTCAAGATCCTCTTCGTCGCGCGCGTCCCGTCGGTCGGGCTCGCCGTCTTTGATGTGCGACCGAGCGATGCGCCCTGCAAATTGAAAACGGGCCTGCACGTCGCGAAGGAGACGCTTGAAAACGACCACTATCGCGTCTCGATCGACAAGAACGGCGATGTCTCGGCCGTCTATGACAAGGACGGCGAGGGGCGCGAACTGCTTGCCGCTCCCATGCAGTTGGTCTTCACGCATGAGAAACCGCGGCGATGGCCGGCCTGGAACATGGACTGGAAGGATCGCGAAAAGCCGCCGATCGACTCGGTGAAGGGGCCCGCCAGGATTCAGATCGTCGAGAACGGACCGGTTCGCGTATCGATCCGAGTCGAGCGGCAGGCGAGGAATTCCACCTTCGTTCAGGACGTTCGCCTGTCGGCTGGTGACGCGGGCCGGCGCGTCGAGTTCAACTCCGCCATTGACTGGCAATCGACGCAGTGCGCGCTCAAGGTGGCGATTCCGCTATCCGACGCGAATCCGATGGCGACCTACAACTGGGGTATGGGAACGATCGATCGCGGGAACAACGAGCCGACGAAATATGAAGTGCCCTCGCACGAGTGGTTCGATCTGACCGACGCATCCGGTGATGGCGGCGTCTCGGTGCTGGAGGATTGCAAGTTCGGCTCGGACAAGCCGGCCGACAATGTCCTGCGGTTGACACTCCTTTACACGCCCGGCGTGCGAAGGGGGTATCAGGATCAGCATAGTCAGGACTGGGGGCGGCACGAGATGGTCTATGGTCTCTATGGCCATTGCGGTGATTGGCGCACCGGTCAGAGTGAGTGGCAGGGACGCCGGCTGAACCAACCGCTCGTCGCGTTTCAAGCCGCCTCGCACGAAGGGCCGCTCGGCAAGTCCACGTCAATCGCCGCCGTAAGCACCCCGCAGGTGGACATTCGCGCGTTGAAGAAGTCCGAGCACGGCGACTGGACCATCCTCCGCCTTCAGGAGCTCTGGGGCCGCAAGGCGGAACGCGTCACGATTCAATGCGGCGGCGGAATCAGCGAGGCCTATGAAGTCGATGGCCAGGAGCGCCGAATCGGAGACGTCAAGCTCTCCGGCGGCAAACTCACTACGAATCTATCGCCGTTTAGTCCGCGCACCTTCGCCGTGCGCATGTCGCCGCCGGTTGCGCCGCTCGATCCGCCGACGTGCAGGCCGCTCGCCCTGCCGTTTAGCAGCGACGTGGTGAGTTCGGATGCCGATCGATCCGACGGCGCCTTCGATTCGGAGGGCCGGACGATCCCCGCTGAAATGCTCCCGGAGACAATCGTTGACGACGGCGTCGCATTCAAGCTCGGCCCCACCGCCGACGGAAAACCGCAGGCCGTCGCATGCGAAGGACAGGCGATTGAACTACCCACCGGCGAGTTTAATCGGCTCTACATTCTCGCCGCGGCCTCGCAGGACACGGCGGCGCACATCGAGATCGACGATCGCAAATATGATTTTTCCGTGCAGTCGTGGACCGGGTTCGTCGGCCAGTTCGATGATCGCGTCTGGGATCGTCCATTCGACGAGGTCGACTACATCTGCGAGGGCAAGGTGGTCGCACTTCTGTCGGGCTATATCAAGCGCGACTCGATCGCATGGTTCGCAACGCATCGCCATCACCCCAGCCTGGGCAACGAGGCGTACCGCTTCAGCTATCTCTTCAAGTACGGCTTCGACCTGCCGCCGGGTGCGCGCGAGCTACTCCTGCCTGACGATGCACGCATCAAGATTCTCGCGGTCACCGTCGCCGGGAACGAGAACGACGCCGCTCGCGCCGCCGGGCCGCTCTACGACGATTTCTCTCATCGCGGACCGATCGAGCTTCGTCATGTCTATCCGCCGGAGCCGCCGCCGGTCTTTGACGGCCTCAAGCCGCTGGCCGAAGTGACCATGGATCGCCAGACATCCTTCGGCGCGCTGCGCATGGGGCCCCCGGACTCTTCCGATGACGCCGATCGATCGTCAGGCCATGAATTGACGTTTGAGTTCTACGACCGGGACGACGAATTCACGCCGCACCCCAAGGCAGGCGCAGTCGGCAACACGCTGCCGAGGCTCAACGACGGACTGACGGCCACGCATGAGGACGACATCGACAACTGCGTCTGGTTCGACAATGTGGGCTACGTCTTCATTGATCTGAAAAAGCCGACGAAACTGGATCGGGTCAATGCTTATTCATGGCACGGGTCGGATCGAGCGACACAGTACTTTTCACTGTGGGGCTCGACCGCGGAGAAGATGCCCGACGTGGAGTTTGCCGCCGGCGACACCAAGGGGTGGACGCTGATCGCGGTGGTCGATACGCAGTCGCTCGACGAAGGCGGGATTCATGGCTCATCGGTCTCCGGGAAGTCCGGCGCGCTGGGTCCGTTTCGACATCTGCTGTGGGTCGTCGAGGGCGTCAAGCAAGGCACGTTCCTTACGGAGATCGACATCCATGCGTCGAAGTAATGCGAGCGCAATGAGTGCGTCGATCGGCCGCATCGTCGTTGCCTTGGGCGCCGCCCTGCTGTTCGCCGCGCCTGTGCGCGCGCATGTCATTTCCGCCGAGCGCGGCAGCGTTGTCGTCCATCCAGATCGCGTGATGGTGGAGTGGCAGGTCCATGCCGAGGACTTTGCTCACTATTACGGCCTCGGCAAGGCAGCGTCGCGGCCGTTTACCATGGAGTCAATCCGACGCGCCGCCGACGAACACGCCGATCTTCTCCTGACGCAATTGATCATTCGTGGTTCTGTCGGCGAGCGGCTGGCGGGTAAGGCTGTGTCGCAGACGATGGAGCCTGCCGACGTTGGCAACGACGCTAGCGAAGACGTGCGCTCGCTGCGAGTTAAATACGTGTTCGAGTATCCGCTCAAATCGCCGCCGAGACATTTGTCCTTTCAGCGGTCCTCGACACAGGCCGCGGCGTGGTCGCCGTCGCAGATCAATCTGGCGGTTCGAGCGGATGGGTCCGATCGCGCTGAGACCGTTCGACTGACGAGGGGTGCGAATGTGGAGACGCTCGAGTTCGACTGGGCGAATGCTGGTCGAGGGCGACCGGTGATGGGCGGACACGTTGGGGAATTAAAGAAGATCACCGCGCAGATCGACGTCACGAGTGATGAAGTGCAGGTTGCCATTGAGATACCGCTACCGTTGCTGGAGACGTTTCTCGATGTCGAGCGCGTCGATCGAGAATTCGTGGAGATTTCGGAGCAGGAAAAGGCAGTCCCGCGACTGTCGGCGTTTCTGTCCGGCCGCAACCCGATTCGCATCAACGGCGAGGCGGTCGAGGCTGAACTGACGAGGCTGCATTTTCTCCATGCCGGCTCACGGGGCGTGGAAGCGGGAAACACTTCTACGCGGCTTGGCGCCTGGATGACGGTGGTGAGATTCGTACGTACCTACAGGTGCGACGCCATGCCCCGCGAGTTTGAACTGAAATGGAATCTGTTTAACTCGGCAATCCTCGTCGCCGAGGCAACGGTGGCATGCGACGGCCAAGTCTCGACCCATCGGATCAGCACCTACGAACCGATGCTTCAATGGAGTCGGCCGGCTGCGCACGGTGCGATTTCGACGGAGGCGTCTCCGCGCGCGAGCCGGCTCGCATCCGAGTCGCCATCGAACGATGAGACAGTCATCAGAGAATCTGGAAAGTCTCGAGAGTAATTAATGCGACGCTAACGATGGCCGCCCCGGCGACTGCGCCTGCGCAGATTGGCTCAAGATTCCGGGCAATCTTTCGAGAGATTCTCGCGCCGGGTACCGACTGTCGCCTTCCACAAAGCCAGAACACGGATGCGCCGACGAACATGGCCAGGCTGATATCAAAAGGAATCACAAACGCCAGGCCGAAGCCTATCGGCGATATTGGAAACTTCCCATTCGACCGAGTCCGCAGCAATTCCGCGAGAATACCGGCAACGATTCCGATACAACCGGCCACCACGGCGCTGCCGGGCAAGCCGGACAGTCCGCCGGTGAGGGCCTCGGCGACGGCCCTCCAGACGACGACCGCGGGGAACGGATACTCCGCGCGAATCAGCGAGGAGGGGCCGTCTTTCATGAAGACGGCATAGAACGCCCCTACCCCGGCAACGGCGCCTGATACTGCGCCGATGAGATGACCGATCGCCTGGAGCCGCGGCTTCGCGCCGACCATGTAGCCGGGCTTGATGTTCTGGATGAAGTTGGAGGCTTGAAGGGCCACCTCGGCGCTGACCGATGCGGCGACGATGTTGCTGGTGATGTTATTCGGCGCGAGGGCGCCGCAGGCAAGCTGGGTGACCTTGCCGAGTGCGCCGTGCGGCGTCATCGAAGTCAGTGCCGTGGCTTTAACCGCGATGATGGTCAGGAAGAAGACCAGGGGGATGGAGATCATCGCGAGCCAGACGGCCACATCGAAAAAGCTGTGAGCCATCCAGACGACCGCGCTGCCGGCAATCGGTAATCCGGCGAAGAATATCCACGAGGGGATTTCGACCTTGCCCAGCGGATCGCCCGGCCCCTGAGGTCCTGAGCTTTCCGACGGCCGCATCATGTTCGCAAACAACCGGCGATCCACGAAGAACGACCATAGGGCCGCGCTGGTCATGATCGCCGCGCCGCACCAGAGCGACCATGTTGTGATCGCGCGGAATCCGACGGCGATCGAGCCATCGACAGCGGTATTCGTCGCAATATCGCCCCGCTGAATCATCCACGGCGCAAGGACGCAGTAGTTCACCACGGCGCCGATGATCAACGAAAGGCAGGTTCGCATTCCAATCAGGCCGCCCAGCGCGAGGACGGCAATATCCAGCGTGGGCCTCACTGTCAGTTCGCGCAGCGGTGTGCCTGCGATGGACGGCATCCAGAGTCCCTGTTTGCCGGCAAGGCGGTAGTACCACGCATCCAGCGTTTCCGGAATCGTGCAGAAGCCGAGGCGAATCTTGTGCATGAGCGTCTCAGACTGAAGAAGACGAATCATGCCCGCGACCAGACCTGCGCAGCCGAGCATTCTTGCGGGAATTGAAGACGAGCCGGGAACGCCGTCCTTCCCCGCCGCCTCCGGACTTACCCGCCGGCCCTCATCGTCGCGCAGCATCATGAGCATGACGCCGCAGGCCCGCCCCTCCGGAAAGGGAAGCTGCTCGTTATTGATGAATCGTCGCTTGAGCGGGATGGCGAACAAGACTCCCAGGAGCGAAATCCCCAGCAGCCAGAGGATCATCTGCCACGACGGCACGACCCGATCCATGACAACCATGTAGGCCGCCATGCTCGCCGTCAGCGGACTTGCCATGTAGCCCGCGGAGGATGCAATGGATTGAACGACCGCGCCTTCCTGCGAACCGAACCTGCGACCCAGCCCGATGCGATGCAGAAAATCAAAAAAAACGACCGCGAGGACCACGGCGGTGATCGAGGTGCCGAGCGTCGCCCCGATTTTCGCACCCACATAAAGATTCGTCGTGGCGAGGACACCTCCGATGAGAAACCCGAAAACGATGACCCGAATGGTCAACTGCGGCGCGTCCGCCTGATAGACGTGATCCAACCACCAGCGGTCGCGCTCGGCGGGCGTCATGCTGCTGGCGGCTTCTTCAACCGATGCCGATGAGTTCATGAATTGAAGTCCGTCGAAGGCAACGACAACGCAACCAGACACATGGGTACGCTAAATGGACCGGCCGGCATTCATGGTAACAAGATGCCACACGATTTCCCCGATGTACTTCCACGGGCTCGATGGAGTCATGTGAGGGAAGGGAACCGGGCTGAGGCTCGGCAGGCGGCCTGACACTATGCCTTTGGGAGGTCGTAGCGCAGAACGGCCAGCGTGGGAATCGGCGGGTACTTCATGATGAACCGAAAGACGTGAAAGTCCTTGTCGTTCCACTCCAATCGCGAAAAGACCGACTCGATCATGCCGTGATACTGCGGCAGCTCCGGGGTCAGTACGGCGGATGAGCCCTTTCCGAGGCTTCGAATCTTCTCGTAGAGCGGAAGCAGTCCGCGCTTGCGGCCACCCTTCGGAAACGGCGGGAGGCTTGGCAACTGACTGTAGAGGAATACGTCGGGCGAGAAGGCGTATTTCAAGTCCTTATGCACGAAGAAGTCGTGAATAAGAAGTTCCACGGGGGTATTCAATCGCGCGACGTGCTCGCCCATCGTATCGTTGGCCTCGGCGACCCGGCGAACGAAGCGTCGGCCGTAAATCCCGACGATGCACGTGGCCGCGGCCGTGTTTCCGATGGGACCCTCGACGAGCTCATATCGAACGAAGCCGTCGGCGCCGAAGTCGGCTCGAATCGCCGGAATGGGGTTGGAGCAGAACTTTCCGAGCAGCGGCGCACAGTCCTCACCGTGATAGTCCGGGTCGATGGCTCTTAAGTCCCCCACCGGAAGAATCGTGCCGTCGTCGGTCGCTTTTCGTGCTGAGGCGATGGCCCAGGATGTGTCGCCGCGGAGTCGCCGAAAGTCCACCAGGCCGCTGAGCCAGGCGAGATCGACGAACTGGGGATCATCGCTGGGTGCGATGAAATTGACGCAAAGCTGAACGCGGGCCTGAACGCCGAAGACCGCACTGTTGCCGCGGAAGGAAAGCTTTCTCTGAGACTCGCCCTGCTGTTGGCCGTCGGTCGCGCGAGCCAGACCGCCGATCATCATGTCGAAAGTTTCTCGATCGCCGGCGTGAACTTCAATCAAATCGTCCAGCCCGCGAAGCGTGTCGTTGAGCGCGTTGAGTCCGGCGGATGGTGCGCCGGCCTTCCTTAATGAGTCGACAAGAATCGTCAGGCCGGCCTTTCCCGGCATGTGTGGAAACGCCGCGGCCGGATCGTGCTCGCGGACGATCCGGGAGATCTTCCAGGTCAGGTTTTTATTCAGGTGGAGCCGCCGGGCAACGTCCTGCGGCTTGGACAGGTTCAGGTCCATGGCCGTGAAGATGTCAGTGACGTTTGCACGGAACTGTTCAAAAACGGTTCGGGCATGCTCTTCGAACGGAGGGAATGTTACCTCAGCATTCTTAAGTCTTGAATTTGGCATAGATTACGTTCTGACAACGTCCGACGATCGACCTGGCAATAACCTCTACCAATCACTCTATAACAGTAATCAGATGGGATTTCAAGTACCACCAGAGATTTACCTGCATTTTTCCCCAGGGATACTTGTAAGGAAAGGTCCAAGCTGGTAGAGTACGTGAAGTCCTCGCTGCGGGGTGAGACGGATTTTGACTCAATCTTGGGTGCAGTTCGATGCAAATCCAATCAATCCTGCATGAGTCCAATACAGTTTCTCAAGTCGTTTCCGCGGGCATTCACTTAACCGGAACGGCGTACCCGTCCTACCGAGTTTGATGAGGAACGTGTCAATGATTCTGATCCCCATGCGGCCATCGGTGTCGTTGGCGAATGCGACACAGCGACCCGCGCCCCAGATTCCCGGGCGCATCAGAATCTCCGCCCAACTCATCAGAGCATTCTTGTCTGCGGCGATCCTCCTGCCGATTGCTTCCCGCCCTCTTGCAGCGGAGGTCCACTGGAAGTCCGGTCCATCGCAGGCCGTTCAACAGACGCATCAGGCTGCCGTTGAGTTGCTGATGCAGGAAGGCGCCGAAGCGTCGAAGCATGTCATTGTGGAGTTCGACGGCCCGTTGACGCATGCGACGCGCGAGAAGCTGCAAGCCTCCGGCATCATCGTCACGGAGCATCTCGGTGGTTTCGCATTTTTCGCCGACGTCCGCCGCGTTGCAATGCAGCGCGAGCGGCTCTCTGGCGTTCACGAACTCATCAGAGCCGAGCGAATCAGTCTCGAGCAGAAGCGTCATCCGCTGCTGGCCTCGCCTGAACCGCCGGCGTGGATTGTCTTGCCGCAGGAAGAAAACACGGAGGCCACGGCCGGCGCGGCATCGCGGGTTGTGACCTACGTGTCCTTTCACAAGGGGACCTCAAGGAACAACGCCCTTGCGGCCATCGGTTCGGTCAGCGGAAGGATCCGCTCCCGCCTCAAGAGCATGCCCGTCTTTCTCGTTGATCTTCCTTTCGACAAAGTCTCGCAGCTCGCGAGCATCGACCAGGTGATGTTTGTCGAGCCCGCCTTGCCGGCACTTGGAACAGCGAACGCGGAAAACCGCGCCCTGACCGGCGCCAATGTTGTCCAGGCCGCCCCCTACGACCTCGATGGAACAGGGGTCACGGTCATGGTCTACGACGGCGGAACGGTCCGCGACACCCATTTCGACTTCGGCAATCGTGTCGTGCGAATGGACCCCGATGGCTACGGCGTTCACGCGACGCACGTTGCGGGAATCATCGGCGGCAGCGGCCTCCAAAGCCTGAATCGCATTCAGCGCGGCATGGCCCCCGCTGTGAGCATCCTGTCATACTCATTCAATAACCTCGAGCCTCTGGGCATCATATTCGTAACCGACCCCCTCGATCTGGAGTCCAACGTCGCCGACGCCATCGCCAACGGCGCTGAGATCATGAACGCCTCGCTGGCGCTTAACCTGGCATCAAGCAGCTTTCTCGATTGTTCGATCGAGGGAGACTACACGGCAGTCTCGGGATTGATTGACGGCATCGTTCGCGGCTCGCTGGGGCGACCTTTCATGTCGGTCTGGGGCGCAGGCAACGAGCGAAGCGCCGCGCGATGCGGAACGGCGTACGGCACCGTACCTCCGCCGCATGCGGGAAAAAATCACATCGTCGTCGGCGCTGTGAACGCCAATGACGACTCCATGACGGATTTCAGCAGCTGGGGGCCGGTCGATGACGGCCGCATCAAGCCGGACTTCGTCGCGCCCGGCTGTCAGGTCGGCGGTGACAACGGCGTCACCTCGGTGAGCGGGTTCGACAACACCGGATATGTCACGATCTGCGGAACGTCGATGGCCGCGCCGACCGTGACGGGCCTTTCCGCCCTGCTGATTCAGGACTTCAAGGCGCAGTACTCCGATCGGCCGCTGCCGCGTAACGCCACGCTCAAGGCACTCCTCGCGCACACCGCCGTGGACCTTGGGAATGCCGGGCCGGACTATAAGTTCGGCTATGGCTCGGTTCGCATTCAACCGGCAATCGATCTGATGCGGACAGGCAAGTTCCGCGAGGACTCGCTGACGCAGGGAGGCGCTTTTACTCGAACGCTCAACGTGGGCGGAGGGACGCCCGAGTTGAAGGTGACGCTGGCCTGGGACGATTACCCGGCGGTCCCCAACGTTGCATCGTCGCTGGTAAACGACCTCGAGCTGATCGTCATAAGCCCCTCGGCCGCACGTTACTATCCGTGGACGCTTAATCCCGCGATGCCCGCCAATCCTGCCACTCAGACACAACCAGACCACGTGAACAATATCGAGCAGGTGCTTGTTCAGAATCCGGAGGCGGGCGTCTGGACGATTGAAGTCTCCGGCTACAACGTTCCCGAGGGGCCGCAGTCGTTTTCGCTGGTCGGCGATGGCGCAGATCAGTCAGGTATTGCGATCGATTTCCCGGCGGGCCTTCCATCCATTGTTAATGCCGGCGAGGCACAGGAGATCAAGGTCCAATTCCTTGCCGTCGGTGAGAGCATCGTGCCGGGCAGTGCGATGCTGCATTACCGGCTCGACGGCGGCGCGTTTCAGACTCTGCCGCTGACCGCCGACGTCGGCGCTTCGTACGTAGGTATGCTGCCGGCCGCGACGTGCGAGCAGAACATCGAGTACTACGTGAGCGTCACCGGAACGGTCAGTGGACTGGTGCAATCGCCGTTTGACGCACCGACGAGTTTTTGCTCCGCGATTCTCGGCGCATCGGCGACTGTCTTCGAGGAAACCTTCGAGACGGATAACGGATGGACAGCGAGCGCCGCCGGCGCGACGGCCGGCTTCTGGCAGCGCGGCGTGCCTGCGACGCGGGGTCCACTTGGGTTCGGCCCGCAAAATGATGCAGACGGCAGCGGGCAGTGCTTTGTGACCGCGAATTCGTCGGGGCCTGATGACGTGGACAACGGCAGCGTCATCCTCACCTCTCCCTTGTTCGATATGTCCGGCACGCCTTCCGAGATCACATTTGCGTACTACCTGTACACCAACGATCAGACCTCCGGAAACGACCGGCTGACCGCGGAAGTCAGTGCCAATGGCATGGCAGGTCCCTGGGCGGAAGTCTTCCGATGGCACTACGCCACAGGCTCCAGCACGGAGACATTCTGGCTTTTCGCAACGATCACCTCGGACATGATGATCGCGGCGGGAGTCACCCCGTCTTCGACGACGCAGATCAGATTTCTGGCGACCGACGTGGGCACATCCAGCACCGTGGAAGCGGCGATCGACGCTGTTTCAATCGCGGTGACCCAGTGCGTCACAGCCCCCTGCGATTACTCGCAGGCTGATATCAACGTATTTGTCGGCGAATTACTGAGCGAGTTCCCGCAGGCCGGGCCGGATTGCTGGCTCGATCCGAACGGCGACGGGGATCTGGACGGCAATGACATTCAGGGATTTGTGGATGGCGTGCTCAATCCATGACCACAGGACGTGTGTCGTTGGTTGCGGCGAGGACAGACAGATGCAGCCTGGATGCTTCGAGACGGACGCCCAGGAAGTAAGAAGGAGTAAACGGTGAAACTTTCGAAGAGCACAATGATCGCGGTCGGCTCCCTGGTGATGGCCGCGGCATCCACTTCCGCCACTGCGCAGGTCACTTTCGAGATCATCGGCGAAGGCGGCGCGACTGATATCTCCCAGGACGGAACCGTCATTGTCGGCAACACCAACGACGTCTATGAGACTTTCTACTGGACTGCGGAAACCGGAATCCTGCCGCTGGGTCGCGCGACGGTGCCCGTGATCGGCGTCGGCGCCGGCGCCCCGGAGGTATCGGCGGACGGCACGCGCATCTCCGCGACGATTCTCACTGATGACGGCATGTACGCCACACAAGGCATATGGGACATCAACATCGGCTGGCAACAGTGCATCCCGCCCGTGCTGCCGGATGGAGGCGTCCTCGATCAGTCGTATGGTTCGGCGTGGGGGATTTCCGGCGATGGAACCACGGTGGTGGGTCTGTACTGGCGACCGGGGCAGCCGGGCGGTTCTGCGCATCCGAGTCTTTGGAGGCAATCGGGAGGACTCGTCGACCTGGGAACCCAGGGAGGAAGCGGCCGCGCGAACAACGTGAACTACGACGGATCGGTCGTCGTCGGGTGGATCGAGAATCCCAACTTCGGCAACTGGTGGCCGACCGTTTGGGTCAATGGTATTCGCACTGTTCTTAAGGAGACCGAGGGATTTGCAGAGGCCAACGCTGTCTCGTCCGACGGAACGATCATCGTTGGATCATCGTGGTTTCCTCCGATTGGTCCGTTCTCGGTTGAGGAGGCGGCGATCTGGCGATGGAGTGGATCGGCCTGGGTCGAACAACGAATCGGCAAGCTCCCTGGGACGGCGTCTCCGTTTGGTATCGCAATTGCAAATGGCGTGACGGCGGATGGAAGCATGGTCGTCGGCTACAACCGATTCAGCCATCCCGGCAATGCCACAGGATTCATCTGGACGGAAGCCGGCGGGCTCGTCGATGTCGCCGCGTATCTCACTGCCAACGGCGTGACGCTGCCGGCGAACTTCGACATTCTCAGCCTTTCGGCCATCACGGACGACGGAAGCGTGCTGGTGGGGAACGGGCAAGACCTGGTAGAGCCTTTCACGGCGCGAAGTTTCCGAATCGATCGCTGTGCGCTGCGCGGCGATGTCAACAAAGACACCGTCATCGACGGCGCCGACATCGCCGGGTTTGTCCGCGCGAAAATGGGTGAGCCCGCGCTCGCCGGGGAGAACCAGCTTTGTGCGATTTACGGCGGAACCCTGGTGGATGACGTGGCCGCATTTGCGGCGGACCTGCTGGGAAATTGACTGGACTGAGAAATGGTCGCCGCTGATGCGGTGCATTCTGCGAACCAGACCTGCACCGTGTGAGCGGGACCCGTTTGTGTCAGTGAATCGTAGATGGAGATCTGTATGCGAACTTTGGAGGGGTCACTTGTAAGCCCCGAGTTTGTGATACAGGAAGAACTTCCTGTCTGGAGGTATTGATTATGAGATCGTTTAGTATCATCACAATGGCTGCCCTCGCCGTCGGGATCGTGAGCTCCCAGGCGAAGGCGAGCGTGATCATCACGCAAAGCGCCGCTCCGGCGCCGACCTATTCCATTTTGCTCAATTTTGACGAGCCGGGCGGTGCATCGGGCGTCAACGTCCCCAACAATTCATGGTCGGGCGCCCCGTGGAACATTCCGGTCTTTCAGTCAGGCGACACCGTCGCGAATTTTGTGGGCGACAACTCCGGCGCCACGGCTCAGGGCACCAACTCCTACTACGGCCCGTTCGGCGTCTTCATCGAATTCGGTCAGGACCTGACCGAACTGTCGTTCCAGGGTTGGGACAACGGCGGCACCCCGAGCCCGTTCGGCGGCGGCGCGATTGTTGCAGCGTTCAATGACGGCGTGGACGTAGCAATCCTGCCGATCACGCCCGCCTGGGGCGGCGTCGGTGACTCGTGGTTCAACATCACGACGACCGGCGGCATGGTCTTCGACGAACTGCGGTTCCTTGGTTTTGACTTCTTCCCGCAGTCGGTCGTTGACAATCTTTCGTGGAACGTCGTTCCGGAGCCGGGCAGCCTCGCGCTGCTGGGTCTCGGTATTGTCGGCGTCCTTCGCCGGCGCACCCGGTAGTTTTCAGTATTCCGGGGGCGGCGCAGCAATAGGACTGCGTCGCCTTCGGATGCCTTTTTTCGACAGCCCGCCCACTCGATCGGGCGGGCCCGGACTCGCTCATTGTTTCAGCCCGGATAAGCACGCAGCAGCACAAGAAGAGGGACCCATGCGCATCGTCACCGCCAGCATCTCAGCTTTTCTCGCCTCGCTTTGCGCGCTGCCCGCGCATGGCACCATCATCGCCTCCTACGAAATCATTCCCGGCTCCTTCAGCGCCAACGATATGTCTCCCGACGGTCGATTCATCGTGGGTGACACGGATCTGAACGGAGACTTTGTGGCCGATGGGACTTACATTTACGACACCGTCACCGAAGTCATGACGCTTCTTCCGCCGGAGGGATCGCGCGCCACGGCTGTTTCGGATGATGGAACCGTCATCCTGGGAGACATGCCCGATCCGAAGAGCCCCGATCCCATGATCGGCGAGACCGCGGCCATCTGGACCGCATCGACCGGCTGGCAAAGCCTGGGCTACCTGCCAAACGCATTGGATTGCCCCAGTCGAAGTAACGGATACGAACTATCCGCAGACGGCACCGTTGCCGTGGGTCTGTCGTGGAATGGATGCAGCGGCCGCGGGTTTCGCTGGACACAGGCAACAGGTATGCAGGAATTGCAGTTCATCGGTCTCGGCGGCAATCGGGCTTCGGTCCTCTCCGCGGACGGAAACCTGATCGGCGGATTCGCCCAGGGCACATCCTCCCGCACGCCCGCCATCTGGAACGGATTGCTCACCGGTGAAACCCTTGACCCAACCGCCGCCGCACGAGGCGAAGTCATGGGCATCAACGACGCAGGGACCATCATGCTCGGCACATGGGCAACGACGGAGTCGGAGAATCGAGCTGTCAAATGGACCTTTACCATGTCCGGGTGGCAGCGACAGATTCTGGGAACAGGATCGATGCAGAACCTCTGGGTCGGAATACCCATGGACATCTCAGACCAGGGCACCATCGTCGGGTTCGACTTTCGTCTCGGCAATCGGGTGGCCTGGCTGCTCGAAGGCGGTGTGCCGCCCTATCTCGATCTCAAGACATACGTGAACGCCCACGGCGGCGCCGTCCCACCTGCCGACACCCTTCCCGTGTGTCAGGCAATCTCCGCAAACGGTCGCCGAATCATCGGACACGGAGGGTCCCGCGCCTGGATCGTTACGCTCGAGCTGCTGGGCGACATGAACTGCGACGGCGTTGTCGACACCGACGACATCGAGCCCTTCACGCAGGCCCTGCTTGACCCGGCGGGATACGAGAGCGCGTTCCCGCTGTGCACGCTCGCCCGCGCGAACCTGAATCAGGACGCCGGCGTGGACAGCCTCGACATTCAGGGGTTTGTGACTGATTTGCTGGGACCGTGATCGCCGCAATCACTACGCAGGATCAGGAAGCGCCGAATTACCGACTTACCATGGCTACCCGGTAACTTCTTCATTCTGATGTCCACTCGCGCTCGAATTGAGCGCCATGGTGCGCCGCGGAAATGAGGTTACATCGAGTCCTCGACCGTCGGAATCCGCGGCCACCCTCGAGAGATCGGTGTCTGCAACCGAGGGCGGAGGATTACAATACACTAATCCTCCCTGCCCCCATTGCATGAACCGCTGCGCTTTGAGGCTAAGGTAACTCGTTCAATCGTGTGTCGACTGCTCGTACCTGAGGGTGCTCTCCTCCGAGCAACTCCGACAGTATCGTTCGTGCTTCAGTAAATGATTCTCGTGCGGACGATGTAAGTTCCTGCCCCGAAAGGGACTCGCCCAAGGCGCAAAGGCTCTGAGCAACTCTTATGTGGCGATCGCCAAGCATGTCTCGACGCATGTCCAGGGCCTCTCGGAAGCAGCGCTCGGCCTCAATCCATCGACTTTCGCTCAGGTAGAAGTTCCCAAGTTCCGTCAGACTGTTGGCGACTTCCCAGTGCTGAGGTCCAAGCACTCGCGAATTCATTTCGAGCGCCTTCTGATAGAGTTGCTCGGCCTGCGGACTATTGCCTCTCTGCCGCAATAAGCCGGCAAGGTTTGCATACGTCTCCGCGAGTTCCGTCGATCCACCGGGATGCGCCGTCTCCAGAACGTCAACGGCGTGACGAAGCAGTTCCTCGGCGCGGGCAGGATCGCCTCGAGCCGCGACACTCAGGGCAACATAGTTGGATAGATAGGCCGTCCCGGGGTGATCGTCGCCAAGAAGCCGCTGTTTGATCGAGTAGGCCCGTTCCCACAGAGGAACGGCCATCGCCTCGTCCTCCCTTTCCGAATACATGCAGGCGAGACTGTAGAGACCGTTCGCGGCCTGACGACTGTCCGGGCCGTGCAACTTCTCATAAGTCGCCAGCGATGCACTGAGCAGGCGCTCGGCCTCCGCGAACTGCCCGAGGCGTGAGTAGATGCAACCCAGCGCGTGCTGCACGTCAGCCTGGACCTCGGGTTCATCGGCCAGTTCGGGATCGATGCGGGCGGCCGCGCGATCGAGGATTTCGCCGCCTTTGATTTCTCGGCCGCCGCTTGCCGGGTCGATCATTCCGAACGTATCAACGAGAAAAGCCCGAGCGCGCTGCGCATTTGCGGCCGCGGCAGCCGCCAAATCCCGCTGGTGCGCGAGTCGTCGAGCCTGAAAAGCAAGGAGGACGGCCGACCCGATCGCCAGCACGACAATGGCAATCGACATGGCGGACGCGGCTCGGTGCCGCGCGATGAACCGTGAAAGCTGATAGCTCGCGGAAGGAGCGCGTGCCACGATGGGCTGATTGGCAAGGTGTCGGCGAATGTCGCTCGCCAACTCAGCGGCGGATTGATATCGGCGCTCGCGCTTTTTCTCCATGGCCTTGGCGACAATGCTGTCCGGATCGCCCTTCAATTCCGGGCGAATTCGAGAAACGCGCGGCGAAGCATCCTGCACGATGGTCCGAACGGCCTCCCCGAGTGATTGCTTCGAGACATCGTAAGGACGCCGTCCGGTCAGGAGTTCGAAGAGTACGACGCCGAGCGAATAGACATCGCTGCAAGCGTCAACGGCGCCGGAGCCCAGTTCGCACTGTTCGGGGCTCATATAGGCGAGCGTACCCATGACATCACCGGTTCTGGTGCCCAGCATGGGTCCCGATGTCTCGTCGTCTCTCAAACGAGCAATGCCGAAGTCGATGATCTTGACGATCGGTTCGGTGGCCCCCTGGGTAACCAGAATATTGGTCGGCTTGAGGTCTCGATGAATCACGCCCTTGAGATGCGCGTGGTGCACCGCATCGCAGACCCGGGCAAAAAGATCCAAACGCTCTTTCAATCCGAAGTGCGCACGCGCCGCAAACTCCAGTACCGTGAGTGCGCCGTCAACGTACTCCATCGCAAAGTACGGAACAGTGGCCGTCGATTCCGAGTGAACGCCGGCAGAATAGATCTGTGCGATCCCCGGGTGGCTGAGGCGACCCAGTATCTCCGCCTCATACTCGAATCGCCGAATCGCCGCTGCCGAGGGCAATCCCCCGCGCATGATCTTCAGCGCCACCCTGCGCCGCGGCTGCTGCTGAATCGACTCATAGACCGCGCCCATGCCGCCAAAGCCGATCAGGCGGACGATCTCAAAATCGCCGATCCGATGTCCCGGTTGAACGTTGGTGGGCGGACAGCGACCCGCTGCCGCGCGGAGACCCAATGGCGGGCGTTCCATGAACTCAAGAGCGCTCTCATCGGCCGCAATCAACGACTCGATTTCCTCGCGCATCCTCTGGTCAGCACCACATGCGCGATCAAGAAACGGCGTCCGCTCCAAGGGGGGTCTCTCGGCCACCTGGTAAAAAAGTTCCTCGATCGTCTTGGACCGCGGGTCGGACATCTTCATTCATATCCACATGCGTCAAAGATATTCCGAGCGTGCCACTGTTCATGCCCGGACGAAGGAACCAGTAAACGGCGTATTCAGGACCGGCGTCCTCCCCTTGCTCCAGAAACGCGTCACTCGCAAACTGGCCTGTCTCACGGGCTTATCTTCCCAGCGTTAGTCGCGGCCCCCATGCAACTCGCGATAGAGCCAGGCCTTTGCGAATCGCCATTCCCGTTTGACAGTCCGTTCCGAGATGCCCAAGACCTCGGCTGCCTCCTCGATGGTAAGGCCCGCGAAGAACCGCAGTCGTACGAGCTTGCCCTTCCGCTCATCGAACTCGGTCAACCGCTCCAGCGCCGCGTCCACCGCGAGAACCTCCTCGGCCTCGACTTCCTCCGCGGCGGGTGCGTCCGGAAGACTAACGCAAGTCCAATTCCCGCCCCGCCTTGCTGCCAGATGGGCCCTTGCGTGATCCACCAGGATGCGCCGCATGGCCTCGGACGCTGCGCCGAAAAAGTGTTTCCTGTTCTCGAAATTAGGAGGCGTATCGCCAAGCAGACGCAGATAGGTTTCGTGAACCAGCGCCGTCGGTTGAAGGGTGTGCTCTGTGCGCTCCCTCGCCATCTGCTGCGAAGCCATGCGATGGAGTTCCAGATAGACGGCGTTCAGCAGCTCATCGACCGCAACCGCGTCGCCGTGCCGAACGCGACCCAGAATCGTCGTTATGGAGTCAGCAGATGTCGGCATGAAAACCATCACCCTGGCGGCGGCAAGCCACGATGTCGTCTCTATTTATCGTGATTATACCGCACCCGCGTCACTGGTATCCATGAGCATACCCCTTATCCGCCTCCAATGTGGCCCACCTCCGACGTTGTTTCCGCATGTCTTTGAGACTTGGAGGACTCCGGTGATGAATCGATCGACGCCTGGCTCAACTGATATAAACGACCCGCCCGCAGCTCGCCGCGTGGCGCCTCAATCCTTCGCGCGCGTGGATCTGATCGGCGCGGTGATTTTAGCGGTCGTTGGCGCCGTAGCGCCGAGACTCTGCGCTCAAACTCCTTTTATCGGTACGCAAAACTGGACAACTCCGGTCGGGGTCAACCCGGCAGGCGACAGCGCCGAGTTGGACACGGATCAGGACGGAACCGTCGAGAGCTACCTTTTGCCGTCGCACTTACACGGGCAGGTCTCCAACACGGGTCTGCTCGCCAGCCCCAATCGCCAGATTCTTTACCTTCGTGCATTCGGCTCGGCTCTCCAGCCCTCGTGCAGCAATCCCAATCCCACTGGGAACCAGATTTACTTCTTTCGCTTCGTGAAGGACTCTGCAACGACGGGTCACCTGCAAACCATCCTTGGCGGCTCCCTTTGCATCAACGGCCCCCAGCCCGATCACGATGGCCTTTACGAGGTTGCCGGACAATCGCAGCACGTCGCCTACATTGTTGAGCCGGCCGACTTCGGCGCGTCCACGCAATCCGTTCACTGGATCAATCTCAACGGCGTCGAAGAATATGCGGTCACGACCTTGAGTGTCGATGTGGACCTTCCGTTCATGTTCGAGCCGACCGGCCTGGCAGCGCTCTTCAAGCATCATGTCGGCGCCGGAGGTTTCGCGGACTTTACATTGATTGATTTGTGTCCGCCGCCGCGCCTGGGAACGAGCCTGTCGGGCACTCAATTGTTCGGCATCAACGAGAATAGCGCCGCACTCACCGCCGAAACCGACATCATCGGCGGCAATCCCACTGCGAGAATCATGCATCCGAGTCTACCGGGCGGATTTCGGGACTTCACATTGACCCCTTGTGAAGGTGCTCCGGTGATGGGCGCCTGCTGCATCGCCGGGAATTGCACGCAAGCCATCCAGGACGACTGCTCCGGTACCTGGAGCGCCAACGAGTCCTGCACTCCCAACCCGTGCGAACCGCCCACGGGAGCGTGCTGTCTGCCATGTCCCAACTTCTGCCAGATTCGCACCCAGGCTGCATGCGAAGCAACACCCGGGGCTTTCTGGGGCGGTCCGGACACCGACTGCACAAGTTGTCCGAGCTTTCCCTTCGTGCTGGTTTCGAAGTCCGGCCCACCGGGTCCTGTCGCTGCCGGCGCGCCATTTAACTATACGTTGACCTATACGAACCTGGGCCATTCCGACGCTTCCGGCGTCCAGATCAGGGATGTACTTCCTGCGTCACTGACATTTATCTCGGCGAGTCACGACGGCGATTACAACACCGCGAATCGCACCGTGACCTGGATGATAGCAGGCGGTGTCCCTTCCTGTTCATCGGGACAAGTAACCCTGACCGTCCGGGCGGCGTGCAGCCCGCCATCTGTCACGAACTCGAATTACAGCAGCAGCTGGAGTCCGGGCATGACTTTTCCAGGCGGCCCGTCAGTCACCACACAGATTGTGTCCGCCAGCGCCGCACCCGTCAGTGTGACCGTCGACTCAGTTCCCTCGGCCCAGCCCCTGTTGCGCGGCGCCACAATCACACATACGATCCACCTGACAAACACAGCGGCCGAATCTCGCTCCGGAATCAATTTTAATGTCTCCTATGGCCCGGTGTCCGGCCTCGATTCAGTCATCGACGCCGGCGGCGGAACCGTGACTTCGAATTCCGCCAGTCTCACATGGACTGGAACCCTGGGCGCCGGCGCAAGCGTCGACGTCACTTTCCGCACGCGCATCATGGATTGCACGCCGGCGAGCGCAACGTCGGAGCAACTGAACTCAGGCAACCCAGTCCTGGTCCGAAATGTGTGCTCAGTTGTTGTCGGCAGCGCCGTCCCGCTCGGGCCCTTTGCCCTGCAAAGACCGACCACTTCGACTCTACTTGCCCTGCCGCCGACCGGAGCCCCACAGGCCGGCCTTCAACTTGTCCGGCCGAACGCAGCAATCGACCTCCAATTGACCTTGAGCAATCTTCTTGACGCCGACCAGCCCGACGTCTCCGGTTCCATGGTGATTCCCTCCACGATGACACCCGTAGGAAATCCACCCTTCATCCCCCCCACAGATTCCGCCGCAGTTTACGATGACACCACACAAACAATTTCATGGTCCGGACCGATCTCCGCAAACGCAAGCGTCAACATAACCTTCCGGGCGACCAGTTCCGCGTCGACCTGCTCATCGGAGCTCGCATGGCTCGGGTTCACAGGCGATTGTCATGATCTTGATGCGTCGATCACTCTCGTAAACGTGCCCACTCCCCCGGCCGAGCCGCACCTCGTCGGCATTAACGAGGGCGGGCCGAGCATGCGCATCTGGACCTACCGCCACGGAATCGACGCATCTCCCCTGACGATGTTCTGCACGCAAAATGAAATCTCCAATGGCATGGGCCGAGGACCCAGCGGCGACATTTGGATCGCGGGCGTACCGTGCATGAGGATCAACCCAACGACGCTCGACTTCCAGGTTTTTCCGCAAGACTTCGTCGAGAATACGCTCGGTATCACCCCCTTTGGTTTTGTCCGGGATGTCGCGGTTGACCCCGCAGACGGAACCGTGGTGTTCGTCGGCTACAACCAGGGGATCGGGCTTGGACAGGCCAAGGTCGTGCGCTACGACCCGATCAGCGGTCAGGCAAATCTCATACTCGATGGCGCCGCGACCAATGTCGAGATCAGAGGGCCGACGCGCGTCGTAGTCGAACCTGATGGTCACATTGGCATGACCGCGATTGTAGAGAGTTCCTATGCAGTCGTACGAATTGACCCGGGCAATCCGAGCGCGCTGCAGACGCTTAACGTCCCGAATGACCCGGCCGTCGTCAGCCTCGCGCTCGACACCGACGGCGATTACCTCGTCACCGGCTACGAACTGGGCGGTTCGTCGCCGCGCCCCCTCAACAAGATCAACCGAGTCACAGGCGACGTCACCACCCTCATCGCAGATCTCAAGGCGCTCGTGCCTTCGCAGGAGACGTGGTACGGATCGGCCGTTGCGCCAGACGGAAAGATATTTCTGACAGTACCATCCGCGGCCGCCATGGGCCTTTCGGCCCTGATCGACCGCGGACCGCCGGCAATGGGTGAGTCCATCATGGTGATCGACGGACTCGACATCGAATACAACACAGGCGCGGACAATTCGCTCCACGGCGATATGAATTGCGACGGGAACATCGACGGCGCAGACGTTCAGGCATTTGTGCTTGCCGTCATCGACACTGCGCTGTACGCGGCTGAATACTCGAACTGCAACATCTTAAACGGCGATTTCACGGGTGACGATGCAACGACAAATGCGGATACCGCTGACTTTGTATCCTGTTTGCTGACCGGTCCATGCCCATAGGCTTCGTACGGGCCGCTGCACCTGTGTTCCCCCCGTTGAGTGAATTCAGGCTTCACCCCGCGCACGTCATCCCGGCGATTCATCCTCATGCTCTCGAACTTATCCTTATAGTTATCACGAGTCCGCCTTCACCCTGATCTTGCTCAACGGAATCCATTTCGCACACGTGAGTCATGATGGTGCGTCAGATGCTCGATTTCACGATCGGGCCTGAATGGCGCGGCCCTGGACTGCGTTCCAACCCGGGGTGACCTGTTCCTCCAATCCATACAGACGTCACAAACGCGTCGGTAACGTCCTGTCA
>CAZCGF010000014.1:31589-36824 GCA_964498115.1 uncultured Planctomycetaceae bacterium
GACAACCATCACCATCTCATTTGCCGCAAGTGCGGGAAAACTGTCGACGTCGATTGTGCCATCGGCGAGACACCTTGCCTGACCGCGGTCGAAGATTCAGGATTCCTGATCGATGAGGCGGAAGTGGTCTATTGGGGCACCTGTCCCGAGTGCCGCGAAGACACGTCGAAGGTGGAAGTTTAACCGACATTGAGACGAAACAACGAAATCGAATGATCAACACTCGATCACATTTCAGGAGGCATCACATGACAGTGAACACAACCAACATCAATCATCACATGAAGACCAGCGCCTCACGACGTGGCGCCCTGCGACTCATCCGAGATTCAAGGACGGCGTGGCTTGTTGCCATGACCCTTTGCATGGCGGTCGGTCCACGCGGCGCCGTGCTGGCCGATTCCACACCCGAGAAAATGCCGGAGTCCGGCGCGAAGTGCCCGGTGACGGGCGCGAGCGCAAGCATGAGACCCACCGCAGCGGGGCACATGTCGCCTCAGGACTGGTGGCCGAATCAGTTGAACCTGCAGATCCTTCATGAGAATTCCCCCAAGGGCAACCCGATGGGTGAGGAATTCAACTACGCCGAGGCGTTCAAGAAGCTCGACCTCGATGCCGTGAAGAAGGACCTCAAGGAATTGATGACCTCGTCGCAGGATTGGTGGCCGGCCGACTACGGGAACTATGGGCCGCTGTTTATCCGCATGGCCTGGCACAGCGCCGGGACATATCGCGTCTCAGACGGACGCGGCGGCGCATCCGATGGTACGCAGCGCTTCGCGCCGCTCAATAGTTGGCCGGACAACGCCAACCTCGACAAGGCGCGCCGGTTGCTGTGGCCGATCAAGCAGAAATACGGCCGGAGTATTTCATGGGCGGACCTGATGGTCTTAACCGGCAACGTGGCGCTTGAAACAATGGGATTCAAGACGCTCGGATTCGCCGGTGGACGCGAAGACGTCTGGGAGCCGCAAAGTGATGTTTACTGGGGGCCCGAAAGCACATGGCTGGGCGACAAACGATACAGCGGTGATCGGGAACTCGAGAATCCCCTCGCCGCCGTCCAGATGGGGCTGATCTATGTAAATCCGGAAGGGCCGAACGGGAATCCTGACCCGGTTGCGTCGGCCCGTGATGTCCGCGAGACCTTCGCGCGCATGGCGATGAACGACGAAGAGACGGTCGCGCTGGTGGCCGGCGGACACACGTTCGGAAAGTGTCACGGCGCTGGGGATGCGAAACTTGTCGGCCCGGAGCCCGAAGGCGCCCCCATGGAGGCACAGAACCTCGGATGGTTGAGCAGCTTCGGAAGCGGCAAAGGCATCGACACGATTACCAGCGGCATCGAAGGCGCCTGGAAGCCGAACCCGACGAAATGGGACATGGGCTACCTGAAGATGCTGTTCAAGTACGACTGGGAGCTGGTGAAAAGCCCAGCCGGCGCGAATCAATGGCTGGCCAAGGACGTGGCAGAAGAAAACATGGTCGTTGACGCGCACGACCCATCAAAGAAGCATCGGCCGATGATGACCACGGCGGACCTGGCGCTGAAGTTCGACCCGATCTATGAGCCGATTGCCCGGCACTACCTCGAGAACCCGGAAGAGTTCGCGCACGCCTTCGCCAAGGCATGGTTCAAGCTGACGCACCGCGACATGGGCCCGCGTTCGCGCTACCTCGGCCCGGAAGTCCCGAAAGAAGTGATGATTTGGCAGGACCCCGTTCCCGCGGTTGATCATGAGTTGATCGGCAGCAAGGACATCGCGGACCTCAAGGCAGAGATTCTCGATTCCGGATTGTCGATTTCGACGCTGGTTTCGACGGCCTGGGCGTCTGCCGCCACGTTTCGCGGATCTGATAAGCGGGGTGGCGCCAATGGAGCCCGCATTCGCCTTGCACCGCAAAAAGACTGGGCAGCCAACGAACCGGCCGAACTCGCCAAGGTGCTGCAGAAACTCGAGTCAATTCAAGAAGACTTCAACAACGCGCAATCCGGCGGCAAGAAGGTATCGCTCGCCGATCTGATCGTCCTTGGTGGATGTGCGGCGGTCGAAAAGGCGGCGAGGAACGCCGGACACAACATTGAGGTTCCCTTTGCTCCCGGCCGCACGGACGCGTCACAGGACATGACCGATGCAGCCTCCTTTGCCCCGCTCGAGCCGAAGGCCGACGGGTTCCGCAACTATCTCGAGTCTGGACAGGATCGAAGCGCTGAAGAGCTGCTCGTCGATCGAGCCCAACTGCTGACGCTGACGGCGCCGGAAATGACGGTTCTGATCGGCGGGATGCGCGTGTTGAACGCAAACCATGACCAGTCCCCACACGGCGTCTTCACGAAGCAGCCCGGGAAATTGACCAATGACTATTTCGTGAACCTGCTCGACATGGGCACCGTCTGGCGAAAGTCGTCCGGTAGTGACGGGGTCTTCGAAGGGCGTGACCGGAAGTCAGGAGACGTCAAATGGACCGGCACGCGCGTCGATCTGGTCTTCGGATCGAACTCGCAGCTTCGAGCGATCGCCGAGGTCTACGCCGCTGACGACTCGCAGGCGAAATTTGTTCAGGACTTCGTGGCTGCATGGAACAAGGTGATGAGTCTTGACCGTTTCGACCTGGCCGGCTGAGCGGGCAAGCGGACCGACGCTTAAGGGCGAAGAATTCTGGTTGATGATCGGCGGAGGGGCGATGGTCTCCGGAATGCGCCGCACGCCGTCGTAATACTGGTCCTTTGCCTGAAGCGGGGAGGGAACAACTGAACGGGGCTCCTTTTGGAAGACCTCAGATTTCAGGTTGCTCTGTAGAAACCCTTCAAGTAGTCGTCGGGAGATCGTCGTTATATGGTGAATGAGCACTCAACGAAGCATGACGCGTTCGCCGAAGGCGTTGGCCAGGATGGCCTTGAGGGTGGCTCGTCGGGCGTTGCCGGCGTACTCGACGAAGTATTCCCGCCAGGACTTTACCCAGCGACAGTTGTTCGCGATGCTGGCATTGAAGCAGTTCTTTTGGACCGACTATCGCGGCATTGTCGCCCTGTTGGCCGACATGGAGGAGCTTCAGCGCCTGCTGAAGCTGACCAAGCTCCCGCATTACACGACGCTGCAGAAAGCGCACGACCGGCTCTTCAAAAAGGGGCTTTTGAGCGGCTCCTCGCGGCTGTTTTCGGCATTGCAGAGCAATGCGGCCTGATCGACGATCGCCCCCAGGCATCGATCGACGCGACGGGACTGGAGAGCCATCACGTCAGCCGCCATTTCCTCAAGCGCGTCATCGGCCGCACCCGACGATACCGGCGTTATCCCAAACTGACCGCGGTGATCCATCACCACAGTCATTTGATCGTTTCGGCTCTGGCGCGGCAGGGTCCGGCCAACGACGCGCCTGATTTTGCACCGGTCGTCACGCAGGCCGTACAAAACCTGTCGATCGATCGGTTGTTTGGGGATGCCGGTTACGACGCAGAGAGGCATCATCGTCTGGCGCGCGAGCAGCTAGGCATCCGGTCCACCATCATTGCGGTAAACCGCCGACGTTCCCAGAATCCGAACACACGACCGACCGGCCGCTTCAGACAGTCGATGCATTCGCGTTTTCCGGCCCGGCTGTACCGCCAGCGATGGCACGTCGAAAGCACATTCTCCCAGCACAAACGCCGCCTCGGCTCGGCGCTCAGAAGCCGATCGAATCAAGCACGAACGACGGAAAGCCTCCTCCGCGTCATCACCCATGACCTGATGATCCTCAGGCCAAGAAAATGATTTCTACAAGGCAATTTCAGGTCTCATCCTTAATCACGCCATACTTGCGGAGTATCTCAGCAGTCTTGGGATTCTTGGCCAATCGCTGGATATTCTCCGCGTGCCTCGCCTTGGATTCTTCTTGCTTTTTCTTGAGTTCTGCGTCGTATTCACGTGAAGCCATGCACCTTGGAATCTCTAACGCGTCGCTGAGTGCGTCGTCGATAGTCGCAAAACTATCTAACACAAACGTGCCGCACGGATCTGTCCTATGAGCAAGTCGCAGTCCATTCTCGTCATAATACGCCCCTTGGAGTAGACTGTAGAAGCAATGGACCGGTAAAACATCATCACGAGAAAGTGGAGTGTTTGCCACTGTTTCAAAATAGCCTGTACGCCACGCCTTGTGGTTTGTCCCAATTGGCGGAATCAGCAAGTCGGATTTAGACAAAACCGGAATCTGTGTCTTGACCTCGCTCGTTGTGCGATAAAAATAGACGAGAATCACATTCTCCCATCCCCCAATCTTTGCATCGACTCGAATGACGCGTCCAAAATGGAATCGGTCGTCGATAATCTGAAAGCAAAAGATGTCTCCGGGACGGACCTTCTTTCGAGAAGGGTTCAGAATCCTCATGTTCAGTTGAATTGGGTTCTGTTCCACGTTCACCAACCGTGATTCGAAAGCCATTCCATTCCCCATGAAACAGCATCATTGAAATAGTCATGCCTTGGGCTAATCGGATTATAAACATTCTCAAACTCCGGATGCTTTAATTTCATGGCTTGCTCGACTGCAAGTGCTTCTCCTCGAGTAAGTGCCTGGGATGTCATCTTCTCCACCCTTGTAAATCTGGCCCCGTGCTGGCCCGCCCTTCGAGCAACGTCGTTGGAGATTCCGACATACACGGGAGTTCCATCGCGGTAACCCAAGTAGACATGCGTGTTCTTTGGCCCCGCAAAAAATTGGCTGAGCCTCGAATTGGCGCGTCCTGCTAGTCTACCATATTTTCCTCGGGCTACACCATAATGCATTGAGAAACTTCCCAACGCCTTCAGATTTGCTCGGAGCCCTGCGGCGTTGGCAAGAAGCGAAAACCCATTTCCCCATGTAAGCCCGTCAGCAATGATCTCGTTGATGCTTGTCCCGACTCCATATGCTGCAAACAAAATCCCCGCACCCGGTATGGTCGCCGAGAGCGCTGATTCGAACGCGAAAATTGCAGCCCCCCTCATGACCCCCATGCCGAACTCAAAGGCAGCGTCAGCCCATGCCGCCTTTTCTGCATTAAGCCCGAAGATCACATCATCTACGGCTGCGAAGGGATCCCACTCCTCCAATCCAAGTGGGTCCCGACTCATTACCGGATTGCCGCCTAGGTACTCATACAGATTCATCCCATCGCCGTAGAGGGCCATGCCGTTGAAACCGCCCATGAGGATGGTGGCGGCTTCGCCGTTCATGGCGAGGGCGGCGATGATGGGGAGCCCTGTCTCGTTC
>CAZCGF010000015.1:0-11811 GCA_964498115.1 uncultured Planctomycetaceae bacterium
ATGCCGATGATGATGCCGCCGATGTTATCGGCAATGCGGCAAAGGCGGTCCAGTATAAAGAGCTGATTGCGAACCGTGCGGTCAGATACTCTGAAACGGCCCGGGTTTTTCTACGCTCTTGCCGCATTTTTTGCAGGTTCGGCGGGCTTCGTCGTGCCAGAAGTCTTCCATGGCCTTGCTGAAGTGTTCGACGATGTCGGCGCAGTCGAACTCCAGGTCTTCCACCAAGGCCGAGCAGCCGGGGCAGTACCAGATGATGTGCTCGCGTTCGCCCGGGGGGCGGCGGCGCTCGACGACGACGCCGATGGTGTTCGGCGGGCGCTGCGGGGCGTGGGGGATATTCGGCGGGATGAAGAAAGTCTCGCCCTCGCGGATGCGGTAGTCGACGATCTTGTCACCCTCGTGAATCTTCACGACGATGTCGCCCTTGACCTGATAGAAGTACTCCTCGGAATCGACGAGGTGGAAGTCGTTTCGCGCGTTGGGGCCGACGATGACCATGACGAAGAAGTCGCGGCCGTCGTAGAGGTAGCGGTTGGCCACGGGGGGCTTGAAGAGGTGCTTGTTCTCCTCGATCCACGCGTTGAGGTTGATCGGCTTCTGCACTGCCATGACGGGCCTCCCTGCTAGAGCACGTTCGAGAATTACGCGAGCGGTCCGATGGACCGTGCATATTCTATCGAATCGGCCGGGGGGCACCAAGCCGAATCGCGCCGGGACGGCACGACCCCGCGCCTGATATCCCGATTCGCTGCGCCGGGTTACGATAGGGTTCGAAGTAGAGGCCCTGTTTGCCGAATCGGCAGGAAGTGACATGAGCAAGAAATCAAAGAGCGGGGCGAAGTCTCGCGGCGGACGGAAGATTCACCGCGTGGTGCTGAAGATCTCCGGCGAAGGATTTTGTCAGGCGGGAGAATTCGGGCTGGACGGCTCGGCCCTGCGGCGCATCGCCGAGGAAGTGATCGGGGTGTCGAAGCTGGGCGTGCAGGTGGCGGTGGTGGTCGGCGGAGGCAATTTTCTGCGCGGGGCGAAGATCGCTGAGAAGCTGAGCATTCAGGAAGCGACGGCGCACTACATGGGGATGCTGGCGACGGTCATCAACGCCCTGGCGCTTCAGGACATGCTGGAGGAACTGGGGCAGCCGGTGCGGGTGCAGTCGGCAGTGGCGGTTCACAGCGCCTGCGAGAACTTCATCCGTCGGCGGTGCATTCGCCATCTGGAGAAGGGACGCGTGGTCATCCTCGCGGCGGGCACGGGGCGGCCTTTCGTGACGACCGATACGGCGGCGGCGCTGGCGTCGGTGGAGCTAGGCGCCGACCTGCTGTTCAAGGCGACGAACGTGGACGGCGTCTATACGGCGGACCCGAAGAAGGACCCGAAGGCGAAGTTCCTGGCGAAACTGAGCTACAATGAAGTCATCGACAAGCGGCTGAAGGTGATGGACGTATCGGCGATCGACATGTGCCAGCGGCACGGGGTCCCGATCACGGTGTTCTCGCTGATGAAGCCGGGCAACATGCGTAAGGCCGTTCAGGGGCATCGCATCGGTACGATCATCCACGAGTAAGGGCGCGGCGAGGCAGGTATTCATTGATGAGCGAAGCAGCGTCGGCGGCAGACCGGCGACATTTACTGGAACTCGATCCGACGGCGCTGACGGAGTGGTTCACCGAGCACGGTGAGCCGGGGTTCCGCGCCGGGCAGGTGCTGTCGTGGATTTACGAGCGCGGCGTGACCGACTTCGCCGCGATGACGAACCTGTCGAAGCTGCTGCGCGAGGGGATGGAGCGGGAGTTCGTCCTGTATCGCTCGCAGATTATTCGGCGCGGGGCTTCGACGGACGGGACGGTGAAGCTACTTCTTCAGTGGCCGGACGGGGCGACAAGCGAGTGCGTCCTGATTCCAACCGAGACGCGACGGACGGCGTGCATCAGTTCGCAGGTCGGGTGCCCGGCGAAGTGCCGGTTTTGCGCGAGCGGGCTGGATGGCCTGGAGCGCAATCTGACGCACGGGGAGATCATCGAGCAGACGCTGCGGGTGAGTGCCGAGGCGACGGCATCTGGCGCGCGGCTGTCGAATGTCGTTTTCATGGGGCTGGGCGAGCCGCTGGCGAATTATGAGGCGGTGATGCGGGCGGTGCGGACGATCAACGCGCCGTGGGGGCTGAACATCGGGGCGCGGAAGATCACGGTGAGCACGGTCGGCCTGCCGAAGATGATCCGAAAGCTGGCGGGCGAGGGGCTGCAACTGAACCTGGCGCTTTCGCTGCACGCACCGAGCGACGCGCTGCGACAGGAATTGATCCCGTGGGCGGAAAAGATCGGCTTGCAGGAACTGAGCGCGGCGTGCGGGCACTATTTTGAGAAGACCGGGCGCGAGATCACGCTGGAGTACATCCTGCTGCACAATGTCAACGACCGGCAGCAACACGCGGCCCAGCTCGCACGGTTCTGCAAGCTTTTCCGCTGCAACGTGAACCTGCTGCGATACAACCCGGTGGAGGGGTTGCCGTACGAGCGGCCGACGACGGAGTCGGCCCATTCGTTTGTCGAGTATCTGAGAGACCACGGCGTCAACGCGCACATTCGCACGAGTCGCGGACTGGATATTGACGCGGCCTGCGGGCAGCTTCGCCGCAAGGTGCGCGCCGAGGGCACCGTTTCCCTGACGGTCGGCCGGACGCAGGACTGACCGGCGGCATCCAAGATCATGGACGTTCGTCATTTTCATCGCAGTTTGTTTGAATCAGCGCGGCGGTTGATCCCCCACCGGGCCGGCGTGGTCTGCGCCGTTTCGGGCGGCGCGGACTCCGTGGCGATGCTGCACGGGCTCTTGCGCGTCAATGAGATTCACGACTGCGGCTGGCGGATTGTCGTGGCGCATCTGGATCATCAACTGCGGCCGGCGTCGGCGGGCGACGCGGAATTTGTCGGACGTCTGGCTGACGAGTTGAGGCTGCCGTTCGTTTGTGAGGCCCTGGACGTTCGCGGGGCCGCCGAGACGACGGGCCAATCGATTGAGACAACCGCGCGGGAGCTACGCTATTCATTCCTGAGAAGAGTCGCCGAGTTGCAGTCCGCGGACATTGTGAGTGTCGCGCATCACGCGGACGATCAGGCGGAGACGGTTCTGCATCGAATCCTTCGCGGGGCGGGGCTGGCTGGTCTGGCGGGAATGCCGCGGCAGCGAGCGCTGGGCGATGGTCATACGCTGGTGCGGCCGATGCTTGGGTTCTGGAAGCGGGACATTGTCGCGTATTGCGAAGCCGCTGGACTGGCCCATCGGGAAGATGACACCAATCGCGATCCTGAAGCGGCGACGCGGAATCGAATTCGCCATGTGCTGATCCCGCTGATCGAGGGTGCGATCAATCCACAGGTCGGCCGGGCGCTGATTCAACTTGCCGGGCAGGCTACGCGGGCTCAGGAAGTGATTCGGTCTGAAGCGACGGATGCACTGGACAAGTGCGTTGCGCAGTTGACTGAGGATGAGTGGGTGCTGGACGTGCAGTCTCTCGCGGGATTGCCCCGGGCCGTCACTACGGAAGTGCTGCGGCTGGCGATCGAACGGTCGGGCGCTGCCATGCAGTCCATTGGATTCGAGCGAATCGAGGCGGCGGCTGAATTGATCGATGGGGACGGCCAATCGCGACGAGTGGAAATGGCCGGCGGCGTGACGATTGAGCGGCGCGGAGGGAAGCTCGTGTTGCATGTCGGCGAGGCGCGGCCAGGGCGCGACAATTTCGACAACCATCGAATCCAAGAAGCGTGCCGGTGACTGGGACTTCCCAACGTGACAGCGTGGAACCATCGGCGCCGTTGTGCGTTGCATCTTACGGCAAATGGCTCGGCGCGATTGTGCTGGGAGGGTTGGCCCTTCGGGTTTGCCTGCTGGTCTATGCCGAGCAGCGACCGGAGCGATTCGACTTTCCGGATTCACATCGATACGTACGAGTCGCCCGAAACATTGTCGCGGGGAAAGGGCCGATCGACTCGGCGCAGGTGAAGGCGGGGACGGATCCGGTCTATCCGGCGATTTTGTCAGCGGGTATTCGGCTCGGCGCAAGCAGCGACGAGGCGGTGTTTCGCTTTGGCCGCATCGTCAACGCCCTGTTTTCGTGCGCGTCGATCCTGTTGATCTCGATGCTGGGCCGGGCGATTTGCGGGGATCGGGCGGGACTCATCGCGGCGGGGATATTTGCGATCGATCCGATTCTCTTGTTCTTCAATGGACTGGTACTGACCGAGACAGTGCATATCACTTTGCTGCTGGCGGCGATGTGCTGCCTGGCGCGGATGCCGGATCATCGTGCACCCCAGCTCGCAGGATGCGGCGGAATGCTGCTGGGCCTCGGCGCGATGACGCGGAGCACGGGGTTCCTGCTTGTCTTCGCGATGCTTCCGGCGGTGTGGCTGTTAACAAAGCCGGGCATGCGGCGCGCGACGGTTGGGCTGTGTCTCGCGGGGAGCATCGCGGCGCTGGCGCCGATGGTGATGCGCAACTATGCGGTCCTGGGCGCGTTCGTGCCTGTCCGAACGGGCGGCGGCGCGAGCCTGATGGAGGCGCTGGGGCCGTGGGCGGACGGCGGACCGGGGATGGATCGGATTGTTTATCCGGCGATGCCCGACGACGCGAATGAAATCGAGCGGGATCGAATCTGCCGCAAGGCTGCTGTGGACTGGGCGCGGGAGCATCCCGGAGCGGCGCTTCGGCTTTGCGTCGTAAAACTCGCCCGGACATGGTCGCCGCTGATGCACGCCGAGGGGTATTCGGGCATGGGGCTACAGGCGGTCGCCCTCGCATCCAGCATTCCCGTCTATATTCTGGCGGTCTGCGGGGCCTTTTCGATGCGAAAATGCCCGGCGAAACTCTTGCTGCTGGCGAGCCCGGTGGTTTACTTTTCGCTGGTACATATGGTGTTCGTGGGGTCTGTTCGATACCGTGCGGCGATGATGCCGATGATGTTTGTACTGGCGGCCGTCGCGTTGGCCCGGTTCCTGGAGACTCGAACCACGGGCAGACCGGGCGGCAGGGGCGCTTCATGCTGAGCCCGCTTCATGTGTTTCCCGTTCGTCGTCCAAGCCGATGGCGGCAGTTCATTCGCCGTCGGGCGCTGGAGCGGCATCCGGTCTCGGTGTCGCGCGAGCGAATCGGCATCATCCTGCTCTGCGCGATCGTATTGGGGTTGACCTGGTACGGCATCAATACGCGCGACGCGACGATCCGCGCGCGGGCGGAGGAATTTCTGCGCGAGGCGACCGGCGGCGATGTGACGGTTGAGAGGGCCAAGTTTCGCATGTTCGGGGGCATCACGCTGGAGAAGGTGCGTGTGGCCGTTCGTTATGACGAGAACCTCGACCCGAGCGCCAAGAGCCTTGAGGCGCGGGAGATCTTCTCGGCCCGGCAGGTGCGGCTGATTCACGATCCGTGGCGACTGCTCTTCGGTTCATTGCACGTGCAGCGCGTGGTCGCTTCGGGGCCGCGCATCACGCTGGTCCACAATGTGGACACCGACCTTCGCAACTGGCAGTTGCTGACGCCCCACGCCGACCGGACGAAGGCGGCAAAGTCGGGGAGCCGTCCGGTGATCGCGCTGCGATCGGCGATCGCGACGATCGTCAGCGTGAATTCCACCGGCAAGCGAGAGTTCGATGAAGAGCGACTCGACGCCGACGTGCGTCCGTCGACCCAGTCGGAGACGGGCTACTGCATCGAGGTGCGCCGGCTGAGCGAACCGGCGGAGCGGACGACGGTCATCTTCGATCCTGAGGTGCAGCTTGTCGCGAATACGCCATTTGTGGATGCGCGGACGGTGCGGCTTCAATTGCCGAAGGTGGCGCGCGAGTTTTTCGATCGCATTTCGCTGGCCGGCGAGGTGAAGCTGAGCCGACTGGCCTACAACTCCTCGCAGGAAAGCGAGCGCGACACGGAGGTGGAGCTGCGGCGCGTGAAGTGCCGCATCCCGCTGTCGATGCTCGGCTCGAGCCCGGACGGGCCGACGACGACGACATCGCCGGCCGAGGCGGCGGTGGTGATGACCGACGTTCAGGGGCTTTTGGACCTGCGCCGCGATCGGCTGGACGTGGACATCTCCGGGGTGATCAACGAGGCGGCGTGCATGGTTCGCGGCGCGTTGATCGGTTCGGAGACGTCGCCGGAGCAGATCGGCGTCGATCTTTCGATCAAGAGCAGAGACCTGGCCGCGCCGGAAGGCGCGCTGCGCCGGCGGCTCCTGGCTGACGCGCGCGTGCCGGAGACGCTGCGGACCATCCTCGCGGATTACGACCCGCATGGCTTGTTCGATCTGCAGCTATCGCTGCAGCGGCCTCGCGGCGCCGGACAGGCGATGAAGCTGACAGGATTCTTCGAGCCGAGGGGGGCTTCGGGGAGATCGTCGGCGTTTCCCTATCGGGTCGATCGACTGACCGGACGGGTGCGGTTCGACCCGCCCTTTGTTTATCTCGAACAGTTAATGGGCCGACGCGACGGAGCGATCATCAACGTCGACGCGGTGATCGATCAATCGACAGAATTCCCCTCGGTGCAACTGGCGGTCGATGCCATAGATGTGGCACTCAACAGCACGCTGCTCGACGTGCTGCCGGATCGCTATCGCACGGTCTGGGAGCGCTTTTATCCGCAGGGGTGGGCCAACGTCACGATTCGAAGTCAAAGGCCCGGGGGCGACGATGCCGACGGCGAGCCGCCCTGGCACACGACCGTGGTGGCGGACATGGTCGATGCCCACCTGCTGCTGACCGACTTTCCCTATCCGCTCGAACAGGTAACCGGGCGCATCGCGATCGAGGGCGACCGGATCGAGGTGCGCGGGATCCGGGGCATGCACGAGTCGGGCACGGTGCAATTCGAGGGGCTGGCCGAAATGGCGGGCAACTCGATCGACCGCGCCGAGGTGCGCGTCGAGGCGAAGTCGCTGAAGATGGACGATGCCCTTGCGGCCGCCCTGCCGGCGGAGGGACGCGGAGCATTTGAGCAGTTTCAGCCGGAGGGCGCGTTTGACCTGTCGGGGGTGATCGCGTGGACGCCCGGGGCTTCGGGGCTGCGATACAACCTGACGGCCAAGCTCTGTGACGCGGCGCTGAAGTATCAACCGTTTCCGTTTCGGATCGAAGGCGTACAGGGTGAGATCGTCATCCGGCCGGACGGCTTTTCGATTCTCGACGTCTCCGGAAAACACGGAGACGCGTGGGTGACGGCGCGCGGGGACGTCCGGCGGCTGGACAGCGGGTATGAGGCCGATCTGGTTTTTGACGCGCGGAACCTGGCGCTGGATGACGAACTGCGGGCGGCGCTGCCTGATTCGCTGCGGCATGTCTGGCAGGCTGTGCAGCCGAAGGGCAAGCTGAGAATCCTGTCAGCGGTGCATCTTGCATCGATCGACGGACAGACGCAGCGCCATCATCGCACGCGGATTGAGACCGAGGAGGCCGAGCTTTGTCTGAAGGCGTTCCCCCTGCCGCTGACCGATGTGTCGGCGCGATTGAAGGTGGCGGACGATCATGTCGAGATCGTCTCGCTGCGCGGGCGGCACGGCGAGGGAACCGTGGAGCTGAGCGGCGTGCTGGATTTCGCCGATCCCGGGCCGCGCGGGTCGCTGACTGTGCGGGCAAACGGGCTGGTGATAGATGACGAGCTGATCGCGGCGCTGCCGCCGAGACTGCGCGATTTGGTGGCGGCGGCGAAGCCGAGCGGGACCATCGGGCTGGAGTTTGATCCACTGGTGTTTGCACAGGGCGCGGGCGGGCGCCTGAGCTGGGACGCGACGGGCCGGCTGATTCTGGACGGAGCCTCGGCGAACCTGGGATTCAGCGCGGAGAATCTCTCGGGGTTTGTCAGCGGGGCTTTGCACGTCGATACCGATGGTGAGGTTCGGCTCGACGGGCGAATGGCACTCGATACGGCAACGCTCGCCGGATGGGAGATGAGCCAGTTGGAGGGTCGCATCACCGCCGACCCCAAGACACATCAAATCCACGTGCGCGATGCCGTGGCGGTGGCATACGGGGGCGAGGCGACCGGCGAGGCGGAGATCGATCTGCTCCACAGCGATGTGACTTATCAGGCGTCGATTGTCGCGCGCGATCTGAAGCTGCGGAGCTTTCTGGAATCGCTCGGCGGTGACACGGACGACGAGACGCACGGGACGATACGCGGGAATCTCATCCTGCAGGGACGCGGCGGAGCGCGGGGCTATCGCGAGGGCGCGGGCGAACTGTTTGTGGCCGGCGCGCAGGTGTGGCGGATGCCGATCGTCTTTGCGATCTTCCAGGTGCTGAACCTCACGCCGGATAAGAACGTGTTTCACGACGGGTGGATCAAGTATTTCATCTCGCGGGATACGCTGACCTTTCAGAAGATCGATCTGCAGGGCAAGGCCGTCTCTTTCGTCGGCGGCGGGATGATGGACATGCGGACGAAGCAGCTCGACGTTCGGCTGCTGGCGGGAAGTCCGCTGCGGCTGCGCCTGCCCATTTTGACTGACTTGCTGGAGGGCGCTTCGCGGGAACTCATGGAAGTGCGGCTGACCGGCACGTTTCAGGAGCCGACGATCGAGCCGCAGCCGCTCAAGAGCCTGGCGAAGGCGCTGCAGCGCATCTTCCCGGAGGCGCCGCGTGCGCAGTCGCAGTTGCCGTCGGGGTGAGGCGGATTTCCGTCGTCAACTGAGTTCACGCGGATGCAGTGGACCGGGCGCACTGATGTGCGCCGGTACCATCTCGCTATCTTCGGCCGCGTCTTTTTGATCGGCCGCCCTTTTTGCCGCCGCGCTTGACGGGACCGCGCGGGGAGGGGCCTTTGCGATGCCCCTTCTTGCTGCTGGGATGGTCGCCCTTGCCGCGCGGACGATCGCCGATGGCTCCAACGCCGCCTGCCCCCCCACCGCGGCGGCGCACCGGCTGGCCGCCCTGCACCAGGGCCAAGTTAAGCTGCCGCGCGGAAACATCCACCTCGGCGATTTGCACCTTGAGGATCGTCCCCATCGTGAACGTCTGGCGCGTTCGCTCGCCCCAGACGCGCCCCGCCTTCACATCCACCTCCCACCAGTCGTCGCCGAGGTCCTCCATTCGGAGGAGGCCGTCGATCAGGTACTTCGGATGCTGCACGAAGAGCCCGAAGTTCGTGACGCCGGTGACGACGCCTTCGAAATGGTCGCCGACGTGCTCGGTTAATAGCTGAAGGACTTTGACCGTGCGCAGCTCGCTCTCGGCGCTTTCGGCGCGGCGGGCGTTGTAGGACAGCCGCCGGCCCATCTCGTTCAACTCGTCCACGTCGGGCACATCTTCCAGGCCGATCTTGTTGCGGCCGCCGAAGGGCCCCTCGAAATATCGATCGAGCAGGCGATGCACCATCAGATCTGCGTAGCGGCGAATCGGACTGGTGAAGTGGGCGTAGTGCTTACTGGCGAGGGCGAAGTGGCCGATGATCTTCGGCGAGTACTCGGCCATCTCCATCGACTTGAGCACCGCGAGATTCACGGCGTATGCCTCAGGCTTGCCGTGGAGCGGTTCCAACAGCGCCTGCATGTCGCGCGGCGTGATCTTTTTCGGGATCGCGAAGCCCGCGGCGCGCATGAAGCGAGCCATGGCTTCGAGTGAGTCTTCATCGGGCTCGGGGTGAATGCGACGGATGCAGGGCACGCCGAGCTTGTCCATCAGCCGGGCGACCGCCTCGTTGGCCTCGACCATGAACATTTCGATGATCTTGTGGGAGAAGCTGTCGTCCTCCGGCTTGGCGTCCACCACCTTGCCATTCTCATCGAGGATGAGGTCCACGGCGGGCAGATCGAGGACGATCATGCCTTCGTCGTGCCGGCGCTTTTGAATCACGCGGGCGAGGCGGTCCATTTCGCGGACCAGCTCGACGACCGGCTTGGGAATGCCATCGGTCTTACCCTCCAGGATGCCTGATGCCTGGCGATAGGTCAGCCGCTTGGCGGACTTGATGACTGTGTTGGCGAACCGGGCGCTGAGCACGCCACCGTGCGCGTCGTATCGAATGAACGCGCTCTTGCACAGCCGGGGCTCGGCCTCCTGCAAGCTGCAAATCCCGTTGGACAGCACTTCGGGCAGCATGGGAATAACGTGGCCGGGGAAATAAACGCTGGTGCAGCGCTGCCGCGCCTCATCGTCCATCGGTTGCCCGACGCGGACGAAATGGCTCACGTCGGCGATGTGCACGCCGAGTTCCCAGGTGGCTGGGCCGATCGTTCGATCCTTGCGGCGCTTACCTTTGGCGGATGACTGGCCGTCGCCCGGGCCGTCGGACAATCGCTCGAGCGTGATGGCGTCGTCGTAGTCCTTTGCGTCGTCGGGGTCGATGGTGATGGTGAGGCGGTCGGTGAGGTCTTCGCGCTGGGCAAGCTCCTTTTCTGCGTCAAAGGAGCGCACCGCATTCCGCGCATCTTCAATGACCTCTTCCGGAAAACCCTCGGGCAGATGGTATTGGCGGATGATGCTGATCAGGTCGACGCCGGGCTGGCCCTGCATTCCCAGGCGTTCGACGATGACGCCCTTGGCCTGCTGCCCTGCCGAGGGATAGCTGACGATCTCCACGACGACCTGATCGCCGACCTTGGCGCCTTTCGCGCCGACGTCGCCGACGAGGACCGGAACGTGCAGGGTGTTGCCGTCGGGCTGAACGAACCACGTCCCGCCCTCGTTGCGAAGCTGGCCGACGAACTTGCTGTCGCCGCGCTCGATGACCTTGATGATGCGTCCGCCGAGTGCCTTCTTACCGTCGCGCATACCGCGCGGAACAACCTGACACAGCACGCGATCGCCGGTGACGGCGTCGAGCGTGTCGCCCTTGCCGATGTAGAGATCGCCGTGGGCCGTCGCCACGTCGGGCACGACGAAGCCGAATCCGCGCGGATTCGCCCGAAACATGCCGCTGATCTGGTTCGGCGGGTGCGGCAGCATGACGGCGTTGTCGGTGCCGAGGACGACTCGTCCCACGCGGCGGAGTGCGTCCACGGCGTCGTGAAAGTCGCCATGCTCGGCTTCGGCGATGCCCATCGCCTTGGCCAGCTTGGGGCCCTTCATCGGCCGGTAGTCGGGCTGCCGCATAAACTCAAGAATTCGTTCTGAGAACCGTTTAGCCATGAATTGCTCGAAAAGATTGATCGGCCGACATCAACGCGCCGGCAGGACGTGATTGAGAGGTTGTCAACGTGGGAAACCGCTGTCGGGTGTGCGCCATGGCAGTTTTTGTCGTCGCGCCTCGTGGAACGATGATCCTTGCCGACTGCTGCGATCGAGGCGACGATGGACGTGTACGTCGAGACGACTCACCGAAAGGACACTCTCATGGAAGACATCATCGCCGATGCCCGGTCGCTGGGCAAGAAGATCGCCTCCCACCCGCGAATGACCGCCTTCATGGCAGCCGCCCGCGCCGTTTCCGAGGACAAGGAGGCCCAGGAGACGCTCAAGGCCTATCAGACTCAGATGGAACGCATCCAGGAGTTGGAAGGCACCGGCAAACCAATCGAGGTCGAGGACAAGCGGAAGCTGGCGGAGTGCGAAGCGGCCGTGGCGGGCAACGACAAGCTTAAGGAAATGATGAAACGCCAGACCGACTACATGGAAATGATGCACCGGATCAACAACGCCATCGACGAGGCCTCGCAGGCGGCGGGCGGTTGACGGGCGACTTCCGGTTTGCTCACTCCAGCCAGACGCGCACGGCGCGCTGGCCGTCGGACTCGGGGATGGCGAAGAGTTCCTGCGGAACGAAGGCCGACTGACGCACACGGCGCACGATGGCGGGCACGTCGATCCCCTGAGAGCGGAT
>CAZCGF010000015.1:11911-17365 GCA_964498115.1 uncultured Planctomycetaceae bacterium
GTCAGGCCGCGAAATGCACGCATGACGAAGATGAAATTCGGCGGGCCGCTCATTCGGAAGTTCCAGCGGTCGTCACCAAGAATGTCTTCGACTCGCTCCGACCGGCGCCAGCGCGACAGGTCGTACCTGGCCTCCATGCAGAACGGCTCGAGCATGGCCGAACAGAGCGCCGGCAGCTTGCCGCGCATCGGTTTGAGAAGCTCCTCGCGAAAGCCCAGCGCGAGCATCGGCCCCAGCGGGTCGCCTTGCTTGCGAGCCGTCATTTCGATCAGCTTCAATAGCGCGACGATCTCTTCTGGCTCCAGCGTCATGACGCTGCCGTAGTCATACAGCACGATGGCGGGGCCGTCCGGCGTCTGCGTAAACCGGTAATTGCCGGGGTGCGGGTCCGCGTGAATCAGGCCGTGCCCGAAGAGGAGGTTGAAGAAACCGCGCACCAGCGCGGCCGCAATCTGATCTCGCTGCGCTTGGGGCCACGTCGCCGCCTCTTCAATTCGCTCCCCCACCACCCAATGACTGACCAGGACGCGCTGGGTGCAAAGCTCCGGAATCAGCTCGGGAACGATCCAGCCGGGAAGCTCGGGGGCAATCGACACGAAGCGCGACTGATTCTCCGCCTCCGCGCGGTAATCCAACTCGGCTTCCAGATCGCGGAGAATCTCCTGACGATATCCCGCTAAATCGAATCCGCGCCGCAGATCGCCGACCGGGGCCGAAAGCCAGCCGAGCATTTTCAAATCATTCATCACCGCCTGACGGATGCCGGGGTACTGCACCTTGATCGCCGCCTCGCGGCCGTCGCGCAGGCAGGCGCGATGCACCTGGCCGAGTGACGCGGCGAGACCGGTCGGTTCGATGTACGAATAAACTTGCTTCGGATCGCGGCCCCACTCCTCGCGCAGGATCGCCTCGATCTCGGGGAGCGGCAGCGGGTCGGCACGATCGGTCAGCGGCGCGAAGGCGTCCGCCTTACTCTCGTCGGCGCTCATGCTGAGGATCTGGCCGATTTTCTGCGGCAGGCCGCGCAGTTTGCCCATGCGCGATGCCAGATGCCGCTGCGCATGATCGCGAACGGCCTCGTCGGTCGATCGGAGTCTGCGACCGTGGCGGGCCAAGTCGATGTACCCGGCGCCGCGGGTCAACATTCCGCTCTTCATCGAAGGCTACTCCTGTCCATCAAGGTCCGTGCGCCCCGACCGGCGACGCGCGAGCGCAGGCCAGCACGCACGCCTTGCCCGTAGTGCTTATCGGCTCATGGAAAGTCCGCATTGCGATCGTCAGATGGAAAATCGAATCACGGCACGAGTCCCCGCGGGCGCTTCTGAGATACGCCCCTTATTGGACCGCGGAAGTTGCGCTATCATATGGGGCTGATGACTGGGCAGTCTTCGACGATCTGCCTTTGGGTGTTTCCCGTTAAGCCCAGTGCAAGGAGCGCTGCGCATCGGGTCAGGAATGACGTCAGCCATGCAATCCTCATCGAACGCCATTCCTTTCGCGGCCGACGCAGGCTCAGTCGCGATGATGAAGTCCGCATCGGCGACGCGCGGCATCCTCACCCTCGCCATCCTGCTGTTCGGCACGATGCTGCCGGTCACGCTTCTCGTCGCCCCGCTGAAGGAGCTGGTCGGTGATCGGTACGGCGCGTCGCCGTTCTGGGTCCATACGTTCATGTCGATCAACATGATCGGCGCGGTCCTGGCGGCGCCGCTCATCGGTGTGCTGTCGGATGCCGGAAGGCGGCGGCGAGTCGCTGCATGGGCCCTGGCCGCGGATGCGGTCCTGCTGTCAGGCATGTCGCTGGCCCCGAATCTTCCTTCGCTTCTGGCGCTTCGATTCCTCGAAGGCGCCTCTCACATTCTCGCGCTGAGCACCTTGATGGCCATCGCCGGCGGCTGGGCGCTCGACAACAGGCGCGGCCGAGCGATGGGGATCATCGGCTCTTCAATGATGCTGGGCACGGCCTGCGGGACGCGACTGGGCGGCGAAGTGTGGCATCATCTGCCCGACTGGACCTTTCATATCGCCGGGACGATCAGCGCGGCGGCGGCGGTCGGCGTTCTGGTTTTTGCGCGCGAGGCCCCGGAAGTGCGCGAGTCCCGCCGGCCGGTGCGTCGACTCATTGAACTATTGGCTGGCCGCAAAGACCTCGCCGTGCCCCTGGCTTATGCATTCATCGATCGGTTCTGCGTCGGCGTGGTCATTTCCACCTTTGTCCTGTTCCTTGCCGACATCCACGGTCTGGCTCCGGCGGAGCGAGGAAAGCTCCTCCTGCTGTTTCTTGCGCCGTTTGCGATTCTTGTTTATCCCGCGGGCAGGCTGGTGGATCGCATCGGACGTGTCTGGCCGCTGGCCCTGGGCTCCGCCGCATTCGGCATTGTCTTCGCCGCATACGGCCTGGCGACGCCTTCGCAACTGACGATCCTGATGCTGCTGTCGGGTGTGCTCAGCGCGCTGATGTTTGCCCCGAATCTGGCCCTGTGCGCCGACCTCGCGCCGCCCGATCAGCGCGGCGCGGCCTTCACGGGGTTTAACATTGCCGGCTCCATCGGGATGCTATTGGGCCCTCTCTTCGGCGGCGGCATCCTGGCCTTTGCATCCAAGGCCGCCCAGGGGATCGACGCATACCGCATCACGTTCATGCTGACCGGCGCGACGGAGATTCTGTGCGCGGTCGTCACATTGCCGATGCTGCTCGCGCTGAAGCGCCGCGGCGTGACGCGCTAGTTTTGGTGCGTATCCGCAACCGTAGATCGAATTAGTGGGTTTGCCCCGCGCCGCCCGGCTTCTGATAGATGCCGGGTCGCTTGTACTCGAGCGGCACCGCCCTTTTCAATCGAAACGACGCGCCGATCGGGTCCACGTCGCCGACGATCAAGTGCCCGCCGGGCGCGAGCGCGTCTGAGACGACCTGCAGCACGCGCTTTTTCATGTCGAGGTCGAAGTACATGAGGACGTTGCGAAGGAACACGAGGTCAAAGCCACCGTTGGGGAATTCGTCGCGAAGGTTGTGATACTGGAAGTTCACCATCTCGCGGACGACATCCTTCAGGTGATATCCGTCGTCCTTCCTGTCAAACCACGCCTGAACCTGCGGCCCTCCCATTCGTGAGACTGCGTAGTCGTTGTAGACGGCGGTGCGCGCGTGATCGAGCACTCGGGGGCTGATGTCGCTGCCGATGATCGTCACCGACCACTCGTCGATCTCGGGCAGATTCTCGCGAAGTGAAATGGCGGCCGTGTAGGCTTCCTCGCCGCTGCTCGATGCCGCGCTCCAGATTCGAATGGACCGGGTCTTCGCCCTGGCCTGCTGCCAGTGCGGGATCAGTTCGCCCTTGAAGTAGTTCCACAACTGATCGTTACGGAAGAAATATGTCTCGTTGGTGGTGACAGCGGAAAGAAAGTGCGGCAGTTCGCACTCGCTTCCCCGCTCGCTGCTGAGAAGCCGGTAGTAATCGGCGAAGGAATTGAGCTCCAGCGCTCGCAATCGCCTGCGGAGGCGGTTGCTCACCAGGCCGAGCTTCTCCGGCGGAAGGTGGATGCCGGTCTTGTCATAGACGATTCGCGCGGCCCGTTCGAATTCCTGTTGCGTCAGCTTCAGCAGTTCCACAGCGTGGATTCCTTTCCGGCTGTGATCGCTGCATGTTCGATACAGGGATCGGCGCCATCTGTTTTAGTTTCCGCAAGGCCGCTTGGCCCGGCATTGCGGCGAGATTTCCTACATTCCCGCCGCGGCAGCCATCGCTCTGGAGGCTGTTGCAGGACTCCTGCCTCTGTCCAAGCCGATGTTGAAAGCGCCGACCAGTTCCTTGAGCTGCTCGGCCTGTCCGGAGAGCACTCTCGACGAGTTCGCCATCTCCTCGGCAGCGGAGGCATTGCTCTCGGTGATCGAGGAAATGTTCTGGACGCCTGTATTGACCTCGGCGGCCGTTGACGTCTGCTCGTGGGTCGCGCGGGCGATCATGTCGATGCCGGTCGCGCTTTGCTCGACGCCTTCGATGATCTTCATCAGGACTTTGCCCGTCTGATGGCTCAGCTCGGCGCCTTCCTTGACCCGCTGGGTTGATTCCTTGATCAGGATCGCGATCTCCTTCGCGGCCTGGCTCGATCGCTCGGCCAGCTTGCGAACCTCGTCAGCGACAACCGCAAATCCGCGTCCGTGCTCGCCGGCCCGGGCCGCCTCGATCGCGGCATTGAGGGCCAGCAGATTGCTTTGGGCGGCGATGTCGCTGATGACGCCGACGATCTCCGCGATCTGCTCGGCGGACTTATCGATCAGCTTGATCGCCTTGATGCTCTTCTCGATGGCCTCGCCGCCGTCGACCGCCCGCTGACTCGTATCCTTGGCGATTTGATCGACATCGCGGACGTTTTGTGCGACGCCTTCGATCATTTTGACCAGTGACTGAATCGAGGCGGTCATCTGCTCCACGTTGGCCGACTGGGTCTGTGCGCCGTCTGACAACGAGTTCGAACCCTCGGAGACGACGCGCGCGCCGTCCGTAAACTGCTCCGCCGCCTCGATGATCTGCATGATGATGTGGCGCAGCGACGAGATCATCCGGTCAAGGCCCTCGCCGAGCTGGCCGATGGCGTCGTCGCCCTTGACCACGACCCGCGTGGTCAGGTCTCCCCCCGCGGCTGCCTGAACATTGATCAGCAACCTGTCGACCTTCTCTTTTAGCTCTGCGGCGTTGCGCTCGTTTTCCTGCTGCAGCCGTTTCGACTCCGCCTCGAGCTTGAGTTTGTCGGTGAGGTTTGACCAAGTGACCATAGGGCCGAGATACGCGCCCTGCTTGTCGTAAATACCGCTGACGAGAAGGTCGAGCTTCTGATCGCCCAGATCGATGATCGCGTTGTGCGGGAAGCTCTTGGGATTCGACAGGATCCGGCGCTGATAGGCCGGATTCTTGTGGAAGATGTCCACGTTTGACCCGACGACCTTGTCCAGCGAAACCGGCAGCAGGTGCATTAGCGGCTTGAGATTCTTGACCGTCGCGGGGTTTACATAGGTGATGTTGAATTCTGTGTCCGCGAGGATCATGTTGATCGGAGCGTTCTCGATCATCGCACTCATCTTGGCGGACTCGAACTCGGCCTTTCGGGCACGGGTCGCATCCTCCCAGTTCACGACCTGACCGACGTACTCGCCTGCCTCGTCATAGAAGGCGTTCACTTCCATGGCCAGCGTCAACGGGCCGAGATTGATGTCCGTCCGGATCGGCAGGTTTCTCGGGTTGGACTGGGTCAGGCGGATTTCCTCGGCGCGATCGCCGTAAAGCCGGTCGACTGATCCACCCAGCAGTTCATCAACGGAGAGGCCGAGCTCCTTCTCGAGGACGTCTTCGACGCCGCGAAGCGTGGCCTCGGAGCGCTCGTTCATATAGATGAGATTCAGGTCCCTGTCGGCAATGAGCACGTTGGTGCCGAGATTGTTCACGGCGGATTGAAGCA
>CAZCGF010000015.1:17465-34447 GCA_964498115.1 uncultured Planctomycetaceae bacterium
CACATAATCGTGGTCGATTCCGGCGATGCCCGAGGGCGCTGGATCGATGTCATCCTCGCTGATATGAAGCACTCCATTGACCGTATCGACGACCAATCCGATCGTCTTCGTGTTCACTTTGGCGACAACGATGGGCGACTGCTCGTCCGACACGGGCGTCGGCAGTCCGAGGCGCATTCGCAGGTCGATGACGGGAATCACCTGTCCATTGTGATTCATCAACCCGCGGACGAAGTCAGGAACTTCCGGCAACTTCGTGACGGGCCCCAAGGGGATGATTTCCTTCACGCACATGATGTCGATGCCGTACAGTTCGCCGGCCAACCGAAAGCTGACGATCTGCACGGCGTGTTCGCCCTCGGCGCCCGCATGTTTGAAAGCGGAAATGGCAGCCAGATTCGATGCCAGTGTCGCCGACATGTCGTGAACCCTGTCTTGCTGTCACTCAGATCGTTAATCTGAGCGAACGTCCGATTCAGCCCGCGGCCCATTTCGTTAATGGACCGAAATAGGACATTCCCCACCTTGATCGAGCCGGGGCGTTTCGCCCTTGATGAAAAAGAGCAGCCGGCTTCCGAATTAGAGGCATGGGCGCGCGCAAGTTTTCCGGATGGCTGCGCTATGAGCCTGTCGTTCACTTCCCGAGCGGGAGCCCGTCAATTCCGCGTTATTAGGCTCATAATCCGCAGGCGCTTGAATTTCGCGGCCCCAAACCGACAATGACGCGAGTTCTCATTGACCGTTACCGCTTGTATTCAGGAGTAGCGACATCGTGCAACAGAAATTGGGATTGATCGTGGTTATCGGATTGTGCCTCGCCATTACCGCCGCTTTCGCCCAGGCGCCGCCCGTCGATGCGCTGCCGGCGACCGAACCATCCTCGGGCGGCCATCCTGTCGCCGTCGTGGACCTGGTCCGCATCTTTAACGAGTGCGCCCAGATACAAGACCTCAACCAGATGATGAAGGAGCAGACCGACGAATTTGCCAAGGAGGCAAGCCAGCGCAGAAAGGTCATCGAGGACAAGCAGACCGAGCTCAGCGCCTTTCGCCCCGGCTCCGAGGACTTCTCGCTGCGGCGAAAGGACCTGGTCCGCCTGAATATCGACGCGAACGTCTGGCTGAAGGTCACCGAACAGACCATGGATCAGGACAAGTTTGACTGGACGCGGATCATCTACGAAAACGTCCTCAAGATCGTCCGGCAGATATCCAGCGAGCGAGGTTTTGACGTCGTGCTCAATCGAACTGATTTCAAACCGGACGATATCGAGCCGACCGTCCAGAATCTCCGCCGTCTGATTCAGGATCGCACCGTGGTTCACAACGTCCCGGAGATCGACATCACCGACCTCGTGATTCGCCGAATCGACGCCGACTACAAGGCGGCCGGCGGCAAGAAACAACTCTCGATCTCCCGCGGCGCCGCCGAAAAGCCTTAAGCGCGGGCGGAATAGGAATGACATGAACGATCGATCGTCGCCGAAGACCTTTCCCCTGTCCCACATCGTCGATTATTGCGGTGGAAGATTCGTCGGCTCCGACGATGACGCGCGCAAGCCGATTTCCGGTGTCGGCTCACTCACCGAGGCGCGCCCCGATGAGGTTTCATGGCTGGTTGAGGAGAAGCACGCTCGCTCCCTGCCCGCGTGCAAGGCCGCCGCAATCGTGGGCCCTGAGAAACTGCTCGCGAATTTCCCCCGCGCGATCTTTGTCGCCGACCCGGCGCTGGCCATCGCTCGCATCCTCGACCTCTTTCACATTGCCCCGGTCGGTCCTGCACCGGGGATCCATCCTTCCGCCGTTGTTGACCCCTCCGCGACACTGCAGGACAACGTCTGCGTCGGCGCCCATGCCGTCATCGGCCCATCGGCTCGCATCGGCAAGAACACAATCATCCACCCAGGCGTCAGCATCGGCGCCGGCGTCACCATCGGTGACGATTGTCGCCTTTTTGATCGCTGCGTGGTCTACGATCGCTGCGTTGTCGGCCGTCGCGTCATCATCCACTCAGGGACGGTCATCGGAGCCGACGGCCTGGGCTACATCTTTCGTGAGGGCGCCCACCGCAAGATCTCACACAATGGAATCGTCATCATCGAAGATGACGTCGAGATTGGGGCGAACAGTTGCGTCGATCGGGCCAAGATCGGGGCGACGACTGTGGGCCGCGGGACTAAGATTGATAACCTTGTCCAAGTCGCACATAATGTCCAAATTGGCCCCCTCTGCGTCCTGGCTGCCCAGGTCGGCATTGCTGGAAGTGCCCGTGTCGGCACAGGCGTCGTGTTTGGGGGCCAGTCCGGCACTATTGACGGCGTCGCGGTCGGAGACGGCGTCACGGTCGCGGGAAGAACGGTGGCAACCAAGAACATCGAGCCAGGAATGTCGATTGTTGGTTTCCCCGGCAGAGACAGCAAAGAGGCCTTCAGAATCGATGCGCGCGTTCGTAAGCTGCCGAAGTTGCACAAGGAAGTTGCCGAATTAGCGAAACGGGTGGCCCAGCTTGAAGCCGCAACACACCATCCAGAACGCGGCTGATATTTCCGGCCGCGGCTTGTTCACGGGGGAAGAGGTCTCCGTACGCTTCAAACCTGCGCCGGCAGACCACGGCATCGTCTTTGTCCGGACCGACGCCCCCACTCCCGTTCGTATCAAGGCCCACGTTTCCAACGTCACCAAACGAGCCCGGCGCACTTCGCTGCGCAACGGCACCCTGGCCATCGAGACCGTCGAACACTGCATGGCTGCCCTGCATGCGCTCGGCGTTGACAATGCCGAAATCGAGCTGAGCGGCGGCGAACTACCTGGCTGCGACGGCAGCAGCCAGTACTTCGTGGACGCGATCCTCCAAGCCGGCATCGTCGAACAGTCCGCCGAGCAGCATCCGCTGGTCATCACCCAGACGGTCCGCGTGACCGAGGGCGACGCCGAACTCATCGCCGTGCCGACCGACACCGACGATCTGAACATTATCTACGATCTCGACTATGGCCCGACCGGCCCCCTGGCGAGGCAGATCTTTCCCATTCGTGTATCCAGCGAGTCCTTCCTCAAGGAGATCGCCCCGGCCCGCACCTTTCTGTTCGAAAAGGAAGCCGAGCAGTTCCGAGCCGCCGGCCTGGGCCAGCACCTGACCTATGACGACGTCGTGGTCATCGGGCCCAATGGCGTGGTCGGCAATCAGTTCCGTTACCCGGACGAGTGCGTGCGCCACAAGATCCTCGACCTGATCGGCGATCTCTATCTGGCCGGCCGGCCCCTTCGCGGGAAGATTCTGGCCCGCAAGAGCGGACATGCCCTGAATCACGAACTCGTGCGAAAGCTGCTGGACGGCATTGAACGGGCGGAACGATCCAACCGGCTTCGAACCGTCACCGAGATGGACGCCGTCCAGCTCCGGCGCGTTTTGCCCCACCGATACCCGTTTCTCCTGGTTGACCGCGTCGTGGAAATGGACGCGGATCGCCGGGCCATCGGCATCAAGAACGTCTCCATTAACGAACCCTTTTTCCAGGGGCACTTTCCGACCCAGCCCATCATGCCGGGAGTCCTCATTATTGAGGCCATGGCCCAGCTTTCCGGCATCCTGCTGGCCCAGAAGCTGGAACACACCGGAAAAGTCGCGGTCCTGCTGTCCATGGACCATGTGAAATTCCGCAAGGCCGTCCTGCCCGGCGACCAGTTGGTTTTGGAGGCCCGAACGGTTAGAGTCAAATCCCGCACCGGCCATGTCCGGTGCACCGCCTCGGTCGGCGAGAGCCTCGTGGCTCAGGCGGAGATTAAGTTTATGATGGTCGATGCGGAACCGGCCTAACGCCTGACACCGCCGACGGGTCTATTCTGCAGCCCCGTCGGGGCGGCAGGAATCGGAGGGCGTTAGGGATTGTGACCTCGCCCATTTCAGGATTGCTCGATGCCCAAGATCGCACCCAGTGCGACAGTTGATCCCAAGGCGGAACTGGCCGAAGACGTAGAGATCGGCCCGGGTTGCTATGTCGGGCCGAAAGTCACAATCGGCCGCGGCACCGTCCTCATGCCTAATGCGACGATCCTCGGTTGCACGAGTATCGGCGAGGGCAACCTCTTTTACCCCGCCACCGTCATCGGCGCCGCCCCTCAGGACCTCAAGTACAAGGGAACCGACACCCAGCTCATCATCGGCGACCACAATATCTTCCGCGAAGGCGTCACCGCCCATACCGGCACCGAGGTCGCCGGCGGCTATACCAAGGTCGGCAGCCACAACCAGTTTCAGGTCGGGACCCACCTCGCCCACGACGTCATCGTCGGCGACCACTGCATCCTGTCGAATCAGGTCCAGGTCGCCGGCCACGTCCAGATCGAAAGCAACGTCACCATCAGCGGCCTCGTCGGCATCCAGCAGTTCGTCACCATCGGCCGCTATTCGTTCATCACGGGCATGGCCCGCTGCACCATGGACGCCCCGCCCTACATGATCTACGGCTTTGAAGGCTCGATTCAGGGCGTCAACGTCAAGGGCCTGGGCCGCTGGGGCTTCCAGGAAAGCGCCATCCAGCAACTGCGCGACGTCTATAAGAAGCTCTTCCCCCGCAAGGGTCAGGCGGTCAACACGTACAGCCTGCGTACGCTTTACGGTCTATTGCCCTCCGGCAAGAAGGACGACCGAAACGGCTCCGTCACGCTTGCCCGGCGCCTCAGCGACGTCGACAGCATGACCAATCTCGACGAGCACTGCCGCTATCTCATCGACTTCGTGAAGCGCTCCATCCACAGCGGTGTCCACGGCCGTTATCTCGAATCCTGCCGCCGCGATGGAAACGGAGAACGCCCCGCCTTCTACGCCGGTAACGGGGGCAACGGCCGGTGACCGACTCTCCCATCCGCACAGCCGTCGTCGGCGTCGGGCACATGGGCCGACACCATGCCCGGCTCTACCAGGAGATGCCGCAGTCGCAGCTCGTCGCCGTGGTCGACCTGAACAAGGACCGCGCCGCGGAGATCGCCGGCAAGCACGGCGCGACCGCCCTCACCAGCATTGACGAATTGCCGAAAGATGTTCGCGCCGTCACCGTCGCGGTTCCCACGATTCACCACCGCACAATCGCCGAAAAGCTGCTCCGCCGCGGCATGGCCGTCCTCGTCGAAAAGCCCATCGCCGACACTGTCGCCGACGCCGAGGCGATGATGAACTGTGCGAAGGAGACCGGCTCGATCCTCACCGTCGGCCACACCGAGCGTTTTAACCCCGTCGTCCGCGCCATTCAGCGGCTCGACATCCGCCCCAAGTACATCGAGAGCCAGCGGATCAGCCCGTTTCGCTTTCGCTCCGCGGATATCGGCGTCGTGTCGGACATGATGATCCACGACATAGACATCATCCTGCACCTCGTTCGCTCCAAGCCCGTTCAGGTCGACGCGGTGGGCGTCAACGTATTGGCCAAACACGAGGACGTCGCCAATGCCCGGGTGGTGTTCGAGAACGGCGCCGTGGCGAATCTCGTCGCCTCGCGCCTGGCGCTCAAGACGGATCGCCGCCTGCGGGTCTTCTCCGAGACGGCCTATCTCTCGCTCGACTATCAGCGAAAGAACGGCATCGTCGTGACGCGCGATGCGAATCTCGACGTGCTCTCGCTCGCCAAGGATAAGAAGCTCGAAGACCTCGCCCAGATGGCCGACCTCGACTTCGGTCAGCTCGTCAACGTCGAGCCGCTGATCGTGGACGACGTGGAGCCGCTCCGTGCGGAGCTAGAAGCCTTCCTCGACAGCGTCGCCACCGGCAAGCCCCCCGCCGTCAGCGCCGAAGACGGCGTCGATGCCGTCCGCCTCGCCGGACAGATCGTCAGCGCCATCACTTCCCACCGCTGGAGCTAGGACGCTTCACATCCTAGAGCGTATTCAGATTCGTAACTCACTGCGCAAAAAAATCCCCTGGAACCGCGCCGACGCGCGCCTCCAGGGGACTATTCAACTTCATCACATGCCCTACTTCAGGAACAACAGCTCCCGGTAGGACGGCAGCGGCCAAAGATCCGCCGACACGTGATTCTCCAGTTCATCACCGGCGGCTCGAAGCACTTCCATCAGCGGGATGATCTTTTCCTTCATGTAGGTCGCGTGTTCGAGCGGGTCGTGCGACTCAAGGTTGTCCGCCTCGGCCAGCCCTTCCAGCGTCGTAGTGAATTGCCGCACCATCTCGCTGAAATGCTGGAGCATCGCCAGGCGCTCCTTGTAATCCGCACCGGCATTCTTGAGCGCGGCGACCGCCTCACCCAGCCGGGTCTCGTGGGCAATGGCGGCCGGCAGAATCATCTGCCGCCCCATCATCACCATCGTCTCCGACTCGATCAGAATCTGCTTGGTGTATTTCTCAAGATAAGCCGTGACGCGGCTCTGCAACTCCTGCCTGCTGAGCACCTGATACTTCTCAAACAACTGGAATGACTTCTCGGTTCCCAGCTTCGGAATCGCCGCGACGCTGTCGCGCAGGTTGGGCAGTCCGCGACGCTCCGCCTCGGCATGCCACTCCGCGGAGTACCCGTCGCCGTTGAAGATCACGCGCTTGTGCTGCTTGATCATCTGCTGCAAAAGGCTTCGCGCCGCGGCCATCAGCTTCTCTCTCGGCGGATTGGCGCCGACTTCCTTCTCGAGATGCGTCGCAACGTAGTCGAGCGACTCGGCCACGATGGTGTTCATCACGGTATTGGGCCATGCCGACGTCGCGGAGGAGCCGACCGCCCGGAATTCAAACTTATTGCCGGTGAAGGCGAATGGCGACGTTCGGTTTCGATCGCCCGAATCGCGCGGCAGCTGCGGCAGGGTCATGGCGCCCAGGTCCATCGCGCCGCCCTTGATGGTCCGGCTCAACTCGCCCTTCTCCAACTGTTCGACGATATCGGTGAGCATATCGCCCAGGAAGATCGAGATGATGGCCGGCGGGGCCTCGTTGGCGCCGAGCCGGTGATCGTTCCCCGCGGAGGCGATCGCCGCCCGAAGAAGCTCCGCATTCACATCCACGGCGCGGATCACCGCGCACAGATAGACGAGGAACTCCATGTTCGTATGCGTGTCCTCGCGCGGGTCGAGGAGATTTACGCGTGTGTCGGTCGTCATGGACCAGTTGTTGTGCTTGCCTGAGCCGTTGAGGCCCAGGAACGGCTTTTCGTGCAGGATCGCGTGCATCCCGTAGCGCGGCGCCACCCGCTTGATCGCCTCCATCATCAGCATCTGGTGGTCGCAGGCCACGTTGGAGGTCTCAAAGGTCGGGGCGATTTCGAACTGTCCCGGCGCTACCTCGTTGTGACGCGTCTTGACCGGGATGCCCATGCGATAGAGCTCGTATTCAAGCTCAGCCATGAATGCCAGCACGCGCGGCGGGATCGAACCGAAGTAGTGGTCCTCCAGTTGCTGCCCCTTCGGAGGCCGCGCTCCGAACAAGGTGCGATCGCAGGAAACCAGGTCCGGCCGGGCGTAGTACAGATGCCGATCGATCAGGAAGTACTCCTGTTCGGGGCCGACCGTGGTCAGGACGCGCTGCACGCCCTTGTCGGTTCCAAAGATGCGCAGAACGCGCATCGCCTGCTTCGACAGGGCGTCCATCGATCGCAGGAGCGGCGTCTTCTGATCGAGCGCCGCGCCGGTCCAGGAGACGAACGCGGTCGGAATACATAGCGTGACCGTGTTATGCCCGCGCACGAGGAACGCCGGGCTCGTCGCGTCCCATGCCGTGTAGCCGCGCGCTTCAAAGGTCGCTCGCAATCCGCCCGACGGAAAGCTCGATGCGTCCGGCTCGCTCTGGCACAGGCTGCTGCCGGACAGGGCGTAGATCATCTCGCCGTCCTTCTCCAATTCGACAAGCGAATCGTGTTTCTCGGCGGTCAGGCCGGTGAGCGGCTGGAACCAGTGGGTGTAGTGCGTCGCGCCATGTTCGACGGCCCAATCCTTCATCTCGGCCGCGACGACCTCGGCCACCTGAGCGTCCAGCGGCTCGCCCAGGTCGATCGTCCGCATCAGGCGCTTGTAAATGTCCTTGGAAAGCCGCTGTCGCATGGTTCGCTGATTGAACACATCGCAGGCGAAATACTTGTCGATCTGCGTGGAAATCGCCTTGCCGTCTGAACGGCTCGGTGGGTGGGTCCACGTGGTTGCGGCGGCGACGGCCGCCCGGCGTGCGCTGGCATGATCCATGGTCATGATCTCCTCAAGAATCAACGGGCAATGTTCGACACTGGGTCGAAGAGATTGAGCGGGACACGTTGGCTTTCAAAGCACTCGCCCCACGATGGGAAGTTCGGGTGCAAAATTGACGGGCGACGAATCAATCGCTTAGTTCATCGCCTCGTCCAGGTTATTGCGAACACTGAACAGAGCCAGGATGCCGCTTGATTGCATCAGTTTGGCAATCGCCGGCTTAATCCCGACCAGCGTCAGCGTGCGCTGATCTCGCGCGAAGCGGTTTCGCAGCTCGATGAGCGCCCCGAGCGTCACGCTCGGCATAAATCCGACGTTGCTCAAGTCGAGGATGAGCGGCAGCTTGCTGTCGCCGCTGGTCGCCCCGGCCATCTCGGCCTTGAACTGGTTGGTGCCGTGATAGTCGAAATCACTACAGAGAATGGTCGCGATCGTCGCACGCGGGTCATTCTGAATCTTTACGACGGATTCCTGGCTCATGAGAATTACCTCTCTCCGGACTACTGTTCACGCGACTTATCGGCTCAAGACACCCTCTGCCGGTCGCTGGTCAGACCTGGCTCATGCCGGGTCTTGGATCAATCGATACGACTTCTCTCCATGAATACTCTGATCGAGTCCCGCAAGTTCTTGCGCCTCGGTCACGCGAAGCCCGATCGTGCTCTTCAGCAATAACGCGATCAGGTAGGTTCCGACGGCCGCAAACGCTGCCGCCGCCGCAAGGCCGACGAACTGCTTCACAAGTTGACCCGATTGGCCGTCAATTATGCCCGCAACGGGCGTAAAACAGAAGATACCGGTTGCGATTCCGCCCCAGGCCCCGCCGACCCCGTGTACCCCGAAAGCGTCCAGGGCGTCGTCATAGACCCCCGTGTGCTCCTTGAAGTGAACCGCAAAGTAACAAATCGCCCCCGCGACCAGCCCGATGAGCAATGCCCAGCGAGGCTCAACGTGACCGGCGCCCGGCGTGATGGCTACCAGGCCCGCGAGGATGCCGGAAACAAGCCCCAGGCTCGTACAGCGTCCCTTTCGCATGAACTCGACCACGATCCATGACAGGGCGCCTGCGGCGGCGGCCGTCTGCGTTGTCGCAAAGGCCAGGCCGGCAACCGACCCGGCGGCCTGCACATCTGACGCGATCGCGCTGCCGGCATTGAAGCCGAACCAGCCAAACCACAGGAGTCCGGCGCCGGTCAGCGTCAGAATCAAGTTGCCGGGCTCAAGGGTCTCGTTTGGCGCGGTTAGCCGCTTGCCGATCATCATGGCCATCACCAGCGCCGCGATGCCCGAGGAAACGTGAACCACGGTGCCGCCCGCGAAATCGAGCACGCCATAATTAAGCAGCCATCCACCTTCGCCCCATACCCAATGCGCAAGCGGGCAGTAGATAAGCGTGGACCAGAGAATGATGAAGATGACGTAGCTCGACAATTTCATCCGCTCGGCAACGGCGCCGGATATCAGTGCCGGCGTGATGATCGCGAACTTGCCCTGGAACATCACGAATACCAACTCGGGAATGCGCCGGTCTCCGTAGAGCGCGTCGTAGGCGATGCCGTTCAGGCAAAACTTGTCCCAGTCGAAACCGATGATGCCCGCGTGATCCTCGCCGAAGCACAGCGCGTATCCGATCACAATCCACTGGACCCCGAGAACAGCCATCGCAAGAAAGCTGTGCATCATTGTGGACAAGACGTTTTTGCGGCGCACCAGGCCGCCGTAAAACATCGCCAGACCGGGCACCATGAGCAGAACAAGCGCGCAGCTCGTCAGCATCCACGCCGTACTCCCGGCGTCGATCGCCGGCAGCTCTCCGGAAGCGAGCACACCGAGGCCCAATTCACCAAACAGATTCGTCAAGGCGAGTCCTCCGGATGCGTCTGCGAATTCGTTTTACCTTCCACAAAATCGCCGTCGAGCGACGGCGACGCGTATATTAGGAAGAGGAAGAAATCCGTGCCAGCACCAATTCCTGCCAAGCGCGACCGGAAGTCGAAACCGCGCTCGCCTATTGCGTTCCGCACTTTGCATCCGCCGCCTCACAAACGCTCGAACCGGACTTGAAACTTAACCAATTCATAACAATGTGGAGGTCCCGCGCATGAGTACTTCCCCTAATGCCCGCCCCCGCCTTAGCCCGGCCCTCACCTGAGCCTGCCCCACCCGCGCATCTTCCACAACTGGTGCTAAACAGAATGGCACAACCACGAAGCGCAGCGCGCTTCGGCCTGACATTGTCTATGATTAAGAGCCCCGATGATGCGGGCGAATGAATTATCGCGAACACTCCTTCTTGCGCGACTAAGCACAATAGGTGTAAAACGGCAAAACGCCCCATCGACGTATTCCGTCGCTGGGGCGCTTGAAGCCGACAATTCTGCTAGTTTGCTAACTGCTAAACCGTGAGCGCTTTTACGCGTGCCATACGCACGCCAAGGCTTACTTCTTGCCGGTGAGGATCGCGTCCTTCGCGGCCTTCGCCACGCGGAACTTCACGACCTTCTTCGCCGGAATCTTGATCGTCTCGCCCGTTGCCGGGTTGCGACCCATGCGCGCCTTGCGATTCACGAGCACCAGCTTGCCGACGCCCGGAAGCGTGAAGCCGTTCTTCGCCTGCTTGTAGGCGGTGTCCACCAGAGTCTCCATGAACGCGACGACCTGCTTGCGGGTCATCTCGTTCGACTCAGCCAGGTGGCCGATCAGGGCTGACTTACTCATTGACTTGGCCATCTTTACTCCTTCAATGTTGACTACCACTCGCTCTTGATGCCGCAACTCCACGGCACCGACCGCGGCAAAATGTATAGACTTCTATCGGCCAATACAAGAGCAAACCCCCATTTTTAAGGGCTTTTCTGGACACCCCCTCAAAAAATTCTAGGAAACTCGCCCGTTTGGCAGGCCCGCGACCGTCCGCCGACCCGTCTACTCCCGCCGGGCATAGACCCACCCCACCGCGAAATCCCCCCGTTTTACGGTGTGAATCACCTCAAATCGGCCCGAAAGCGCCTCGGAATCCGGCCAGTCCGGGGGCAGATCGCCGTACCCCAGGAGGTTGTTGATGTGCAGCAGAACGAAGTCCGCCCCGTCGATTGAGGGGGGCGGCGGAACCGCGTCACTGGCCGGCGTCACCCCGCGCGGCACGAAGGCAAAGAAGGGTTCCTTCGGCAGCGCCTTCCCGATGATCTCGGCCTCCCAGAGGTAGCTGACCACCAGGTCTCCCTTCTTGACGCGGCCGTCCTCGCTGCACCATTTGATCAGCGACTCCACGCCGTCGCTCGGCGTCTGGATCAGATTGCGATACCCCCGCGACTCCGCCCCCAGCCAGCGGTTACCCACGTTGTCATAGCCGTAAAGCTGATACCACGGGTGCCCCTGATAGACCCGCACGCCGAGATGAATGAGCATCGCCGCGACGACAACACACCAGACCCGCGCGGCCCCGCGCGAAACCCTGGATAACCAACCGCCGACCTCCACCGCCAGCCCCGCCGTCACGATCATCATGCACGGATAGACGCCCATGAGATAGAAAGTCTGCCGCAGCGGCAGGAAGCAGATCATTACGACGTAAAAGACAAACGACAGCGTGCACGCCCGCCATCGACCGTCGTCGCGCTCCCGAAACCCCGCAAGCACCAGCCCTACAGCAGTCATCACCCCCAGCGGGGTGGTCTGCTTCACGAGGATGATCCCCGCGTACAAACGCAGATGATCGCTCCAAAGCGCCAGCGGAAACGAGTTGTCCCACCTTAGCAGCCTCCGCAGAACCTCACGAGCGATCTGATGGTCCACCACGTGCGCCGGCATCAGGACACAGACCGCGGCCGTCGAATAGGCGACCATGGCCACGTACCGCGACACCCTGCCCGACGCCATCACGCGCTGTCGCACCACAAAGACCGTCGTCTGTAGCCAGATGACCAGTGCGATCGCCCATCCCACGCATGCGGCGGACCTGGAGAAGTAGGCGGCGACGGCCGTGCCCAGCAGCACCGCGCAGTTCATCCCGAGCAGTCGATGCAGTCGCCGCAGGTCCTCCACGCGGCCCGCCGACTCCGACGATCGCGAAGGCCCGGAGGAAACCGTCAGCACGGCGCAGACAATGAACAGGTATCCCGCAAACAGCTTCGACCCGATGGCCAACGCGATGAGCAGCCCCGAAAGCAGCCACCGCTCCGGGTTCGGCCGCTGCATGTAACGAACGAAGGCCCACAGCGCCAACGTCGCAAAGAGCGCGACGAAGACATCCCCCTCGGTCATCGAAATGCGCTCGAATGACAAAAAATACGGCGAGAGCCCCAGCAGGATCGACGCCAGCGCACCGACCAGCGGCCCAAAGCATGCGCGCCCCAGCGCCGCCGTCGCGATGATCGTCAGCGCCCCGGCGACGATGCTCAGCATGCGCGAGACACGTAGATCGTCGCGCCCCGTCACCGCAAACGCCAAAGCGTTGACGTACATCGGCAGCCGCATTTGCGACGCATCGAGCGACTCATCTCCCCCGGTCAGCGGATGCTCAACGAGTCGAACGGCGATGTCGTGGTCGACCTGCTCGTCCCAAAGTGTCTCCAGCCCGCGCTGCGAATGCCATGCAATCCACCCCGACACCGCCGCCGCCAGCAGGCTCACCACAATCGACGCTCGACGGGCCGAGTCGGGGTTCATCTAGATTGCATCGGAGATTGACATGAATCGCCCCAAATCCGGGACTGCCGATTACGGTCTCGAAGCGATGGCTTGCGCCAGTGGATTGACCAGGAGCGGTATCACGCGCGACACGGCCCATTCTTCCGCCCGCTCAGACAGCTCGCGGTGAACGTCGAGCAGATTCTCGCCCGCGGAGAATCCCCAGTACCGCCGGAGCGTGAGGAAAACGCTCAGCGGCTGTGATTCGTATTGCTGCGTCCGCACCTCAAAGGTCGAGGTGCGACTCTTCACTTCCAGATAAACCTGCGTATCACAGTTCTCGCTGAGCGACAGCCCCAGAAACGGCTGCGAGTCGATCGTCTGCATCACGCCTTCGTGACCCAGCAGCCCCGCCAGCGGCCCTTCGGAGAAAAACGTCTCCGCGACCAGTTGATCGTGATTCCCCCGATACTCCAGGTCGAACCCCATCACCACTTCCAGATGGTCATAGTCGAGTTCGCCGAGCGTCAGGTGATAAGGGGCCATCTTCAAGACGACCTGCCCGAGCCGCTCCGCTTCCTCCAGCGACGGCGGATTGAAATGCCCGAGCCGGATCGCCCCCGCGTCCAGCCGAATCCAGCGCTTCGTCCCATCGTCGGACTCATCCTCTTCCAGCAATAGAGAGGCATCGTCGCGCCGGCGCAGCTTCCGCAGAAGCGGAAACTCCCGTTTCACGCTGTCGAAGAAGTGAAGCACCGTCTCGCGTTCCAGACCCAGATCGAGCTTCAGGAACAATCGGGTGGCGACATGAAAATCGTCGCAATGTGCTCCGAAGATGTTGCTCATTGTCGGGCTCCTCCATGAGAGTCTGCGACGCAGATACCCCGCCTGTTTCGCATTATGCAAGACCGGGCCCGGCGATTCAACTTGTCAATCCGCCATTCTTCGGGCCCACCGAAAAATCGTCGCGGTTGACGCACCATACTCGCGGCGAGACAATCATTTCTCCGCAGCCACGTCGTGATGTTGACCCCGAAGGAGCCGCCATGCCGAAGCGCAATCTCGCCTGGATCCTCGTGATTGCCATGATCACTCTCCTCATGTGGCAACTCCCGCAGACCATTGCCGGACGCGACGCCGTTTACAAGGCCTTCGGGCCCCTCGCCGACGTCAAAGCCCAGATTCATCGCCGCTTCGTCGATGACCTCGATGACGCCCGGCTCACCGACGCCGCCGTCGAGGCAGGCATCAAAGCGATGGTGAAGGAGCTTCACGACCCCTACGCCGGATATCTCAATCCCGAGGAATACAGCCGCTTCAAGAACCGCACCGACGGTTTCTTCGGCGGCATCGGCGTCGAAGTCTGGGCCAATCCGCGCGGCCTCGAAGTCATCAGCCGAGAGCCCCGCTCCCCCGCCGATGAGGCCGACATCCTCCCCGGCGACATCATCACCCACATCGGCGAACAGTCCACCGCCGAACTGCCCCTCGTCGAAGCGGTCAATCACCTGCTCAACGGTCCGCCGGGCACAGAGCTCACCATCACGGTGATTCGTCCGTCGGCGCAGGACGAAGAGCGCGTCCTCACGCTCGCCCGCGCGATCATCCAGTTGAACCCCGTCCGCGGCTGGTCGCGCGCCGCCGAGGGCGGCTGGCGATACATGATCGATCCCGCCCTGCGCATCGGCTATGTCCGGCTCAACAAGTTCACCCACGACGCCCCGCAAAAGCTCGACGTCGCCGTTCAGCGCCTCATCGGGGCCGGCCTTCGCGGACTGGTCCTCGACCTCCGCGAGAACACCGGCGGCCTGCTCGATGCCGCCCGCGACGTGGCCGATCGCTTTCTCGAGTCCGGCACCATCGTCCGCATCGCCGGCCGCCGCGCCGACGGCAAGCGATGGTCGGCCATGCACGACGGCACCTATCCCCCCATGCCCATGTGCGTCCTCATCAACGGGGCCAGCGCCAGCGCCGCCGAGATCGTCGCCGGGGCCCTGCGGGATCATGAACGCGCCGAGATTGTCGGCGAGCGATCCTATGGCAAGGGCAGCGTGCAGGAAGTCGTCGAGCTCGACGGTGACAACGGCGCGATCAAGCTGACCACCGCCTATTACTATCTGCCCAGCGGACAATGCATCAATCGCGGAACCGGCGACAAATGGGGCGTCGATCCGACCATTCCCGTGCCGCTCTCAGAAGCTGAGCGCGCCAAGTGGCAGGCCACCTGGCGCGAGATCGAGCGCGAGCCGGGCGCCACGCCCGAGTCCGACGCGCAGGCCGTCGACCCAGCCGAAGAGTCCGTCAGCGATCCGCATCGCGCCGCCGCCGAGCGCCGCCTGCTCGATGGCGACTTGCAGCTTCGCGTCGCCCTCAAACACCTGCAGGACAAGCTGCGACCGCCCGGCACCGATGTCACCGACGACCAGGCCCCTTCAACGGCCGCTTCCAACTGACGCCACCCATGACCACCATCCTCGGAATAGAAACTTCCTGCGACGAGACCTCCGTCGCCGTCGTCGATGACGGCCGCCGCGTCCGCTGCAATCTCACTGCCACGCAGTTCGACCTGCACGCCAAGTACGGCGGCGTCGTCCCAGAGATCGCCTCCCGTGCGCACATCGAAAAGCTCGACCCGCTCATCGAGGAGGCCCTCGCACAGGCCGCCTGCACCCCGGACGCCGTTGATGCCATCGCCGTGACACAAATGCCCGGCCTCATCGGCTCGCTGCTCATCGGCGTCACCGCCGCCAAGACCCTCGCATGGGCCTGGGACAAGCCGCTCGTCGGCGTCAACCACATCCACGCCCACGCGACCAGCGCCGCCATCGAGCTCACCGAAGACCCCTGGCCCGCCGTCGCCCTTGTCGTCTCCGGCGGCCACACCTCGCTCTACCACGTCCGCGACTACGAAGACATCGCCCTGCTCGGCGCGACCATCGACGACGCCGCAGGAGAGGCCTTCGACAAGATCGCCAGCATCCTCAGGCTCGGCTTCCCCGGCGGGCCCATCGTCGACAAGCGCGCCGCCGCAGGGAACCCCAACAGCGCCAAGTTCCCGCGAACCATGCTCGCCGCCGATTCGCTCGACTTCTCCTTCAGCGGCCTCAAGACTGCCGTCCTTTACCGCGTCCACGGCCCCGGCAAGACGACCGGCGGGCTGGAAAAGCTCAGCGATCCGCAGATCAGCGACATCTGCGCCGCCTTCAGCGCCGCGGTGGTCGATGTATTGGTGGAAAAGACGATGCGCGCCGTGGCGAAGACCGGCGTGCGCACGGTCGTAGTCGGCGGCGGCGTCGCGGCCAACTCCATGCTCCGCACGCGCCTCTCGGAACGCTGCACGAAGGAAGGCCTCGCCCTGCACCTCACGCCGATGCGCTACTGCACCGACAACGGCGCGATGATCGCCGCCCAGGGCTATCACCTCTTCGCCAAGGGCCGCCGCGATGAGCTTTCGCTTTCGGCGAAGGCGAGCGTTGGTATTTCGTAACGCAGCACGTGAAGCGCCCCACCAGAGACGAGCCTCGGACTTCAGTCCGGGCGGTTCAGCGCCGACCTTTTTGGTCAATTTTCGAGCGAGACCCCGCAAATCCCAAGGTGACATAAGGTGACACAAGGCCTTCGGGGATTGTGCCAACGCTTGTGGCGGGCATGTGTTACGGCGGATGGTGAAAACGTCGAAAAACCGACAAGTCGAAACGTCGAAATGGTGCGCGGCGGCGGGATTGCGTGGGCTCATTCGAGAGGCGACCCCTCCCTCGCGGCTGGGGCTCCGAACGGGGGCCGACTTCGACGATTTGCAAGGTGACATAAGGCGAAAAAAGTTTTTGGGGGCGCTGGCAAGTGTTGTGGCGGTCGCGTGTTGGGGCAGTTCGCAAATTAGGCGGTTTTTGGATGACACAGGCCTGACACGAGCCGGAGCCAGGTGTTCAATAGGCGAAGGGGGCAATTGGTTTCGATTGAACATCGCGCGCCGTCCTGCCGAGCACTTCTGGATCGATCTCTATTCGTAAAACCTTGCTCAGTGTTCGCGCCTTGGCAGGCAGATGTCGTGGACTGGGCGATCAATCAACTGAACACCCTCGCTCGCGCTTCGGGCTGGTTTGCGGCGGCGATTCGAAAAGGGTCAGTTACTTCCAGCGGCGAAGCTCGGAGAGCTTCAGGGCCCGGTTGCCGGAGAGCGTG
>CAZCGF010000016.1:0-30150 GCA_964498115.1 uncultured Planctomycetaceae bacterium
CAGCCCATGGGATCACCTCAATACGACGCCGTCAACGATTTGAGGCTCTTTAATAATGAGTTTTATCTGGCAGGAGATCGACTCAATAAAAACGGTTATCCGCTGGGATCCGTCTCAGTTTGGGACGGAACCAACTGGCAGAGCGTCGGCGGCCAGTTTGACGGAACAGTGTCGGCTCTGGATGAATACGGTGGAGCACTTGTCGCCGCGGGACGTTTTTTAACAGTAGACGGGACGCCCGCATCAAGAGTTGCGTACTGGACCGGATCGGCCTGGCAACAACTGGGCAACGGACTGGACGGCTGGGTCAACTCGCTTGGGCACTACGGGGGTAAGCTCGTCGCAGGTGGAGGCATTCCGCATCCGACCGATCCCTTTTCTTCCCTTCTTGCTGAGTGGAACGGACAAGTTTGGAGAAAGTTTTCCCAGCAGCAATGGCTGGGTGGTGAGGTCAATTCGATTCAGACGGTAGGCGATTCTCTTTTTGCGATCGGGCCATTCAAACTAGCGGCCCACGTTGAGGTAAATGGAATTGCTCGGTGGAATGGCTCAAGTTGGAGCGATTTGGATGGAGGCTGCCCATTCGGAGTGATTTCTGACTTGACGGCATACAACGAGCAATTGATTGTTTCGGGGCAATTCGATTACATCGGGAACGAATTTGCCAACAATGTCGCGGGGTGGAACGGAACATCATGGTTTCCGTTAGGGGAAGGCGTCAACGGCCCCGCGATTTCGGTCAATCAGGCGGGCCATCAATTAATTGCATCCGGCAACTTTTCAATAGCGGGGAGCCATCCCTCCTATCGGTTAGCCTCCTGGGGCCCGGTCAACTGCGATTGCAATAACAACGGGATCAACGATTTTGATGAGCCCGGATTCGGCGACTGCAATGTCAACGGGTCACCGGATGTCTGCGACCCGGATTGTGATCTGAACGGAGTCCCCGATGACTGCGAACTCGGCGACGATTGCAATGATTCGGGCGTTCCCGACAGTTGTGAACTTGAAGGAAATGACTGTAACTCCAACACGATACCCGATGACTGCGAATTGGGGCCGAACGACTGCGATTCGAACGGCGTGCCTGATGAATGCGACATCGCAATGACTGATTGCAACCAGAATGGATTGGTCGATCGGTGCGAGTTGGCGGGTAACGATTGCAACGCGAATCAAATACCCGACGACTGTGAATCGGACGTCGACCTGGATGGTGTTATTGATGCTTGCGACAACTGTCCCATGACGGCAAATCCTGATCAGGCCGATTTGGAGAGCGACGGATTCGGCGATGCGTGCGACAATTGTCGTCTCTTCGTCAACCCAGGCCAGGAGAACAGGGACGGCGACTCCGCCGGTGATGCCTGCGATCCCTGTCCGGACGACCCGCTCAAAGTGGATCCCGGCCTTTGCGGATGCGATATCCGCGACGACGCGAATGCCGACGGGGATTTCTACCCGGATTGCATCGACAACTGCCCGTTCATACCCAATGACGATCAGGAGGATTGCGACTTCGACTTCGTCGGCGATATCTGCGAGCGGGATTGCAACTTCAACTCGATCCCCGACGACTGCGAATCCGTCACGATCGACTGTGACTGCAATTCGAACGGAATCAACGACGACATCGAACTTGCGGGCCACGACTGCGACGGCAACAGCATGCTGGACGAGTGCCAGATATGCGGCGACTTTGACGTCGACCAGGATGTCGATGGCGCCGACTTCTCGACGTTTCTGCTGGCATATGCCGCCCAATCGACGGACATCAACTACTTGCCCTGCGCCGACTACGACGCCGACGACGCGATCACGCTGGTCGATTATCAAAACTGGCTTGCCTGCTACCGCGCGTGGACCGGCAGCAGCATCGCCGCTCCACCCATCCCGGCGGACATCGGCGACATGAACGCCGACGGATCAATCAATGGACTAGACGTTCAACCCTTCGTTGACGTCGTTCTGCAGCCGTCAGGCGCGGGCCTGCGAGACCGAATCATCGCCGACATGGATGGCAGCGGAACGGTCACACCGGGAGATATTCCGCTTTTCGTCGAAGTGATGCTGAGCCCAGCGGAGTGACTTTGAATCAAGGATGCGACGTGATTCGAAAGGCTAGAGTAAGGAGCACAACATGAGGGGAAAAATCATCACGCTCGCTGCGTTGGCGATGATCGGCGTTTGGGCGGGCGACTTGCGCGCCGGCATCTGCCCGACCGATGTCTGTGTGCGCATGGAGCTCGACGAACAAATCATTGTCGAAGGCGGCTACTTCTCCGTGAACATCGTCGCCGACATCAACGTACCCATCGTCGGTTGGGGAATCGATCTTAGACTTACTCCGGAATCGGCGATCGCACTGGCCGGATTGCCGAGTATCGGTTCGGCGTGGGTACCATCCCCCTCGGCTGACGGCGACGGACTCGCCGCCCTGGCCTTTCCAAATGCCATCACGGGCAATGATATTCTGTTGGCTACGGTGGACCTGCAGGCGATCTCCATCGGGGATGTTGAACTGAGCATCGAGACAACGATCGGAGACCTGACCGAAGGATTCGCACGCGATCCGATGGGTTTTGCATCGCTCACCGCCACGCCTACGTACGTCACCGTCATCCCGGAGCCCGCCGCATTTGCCCTGCTCTGCTTCGCAGGGCTTTTGCGTCGCCCGCGCAAAATGTAATTGTTCGGCTCGCTGTGGTGAGATTAGACCATTTACGGCACTCGCCCAGTTGGCGGGCCGGCGGTGGTTGGTTACTGGGTGTCGGGGGATTTTTCGCGCGTGCCGGCGTAGAGCTCGTACTTGAGCAATCGACACTCGATCTTGGCGTTCCAGAAGATCAGCTTGCGGCTGGTTCGCAGGCCGATGCGTTTGGCCAGTTCGCGATTGCCGGTGAAGATGCATCCGACGTAGCCCTGGCACTGCTTCTTGAGGAAATCGCCGATCCGCTTGTAGGTCCTTTCCAGCTCCGCCGAGTCGCCCATTCGCTGGCCGTATTCGGCGTTCATGATCACGACGCCGGGCGGCGGCGGGACGGGGGTATCGGCGAAGTCGCAGACGTGAAACTCGATCAGTTGATCGACTCCGGCGGTCTTTGCATTCTGCTTTGCGGCACTCACGGCCTCGGGGCTGATGTCGGAGGCGACGATCGGCGCGGGCTTTCCTTTGCGTCTCTGTTTGCCTGATTCGACGCGCAGGTCCTTCCACACTTTCTCGTCGAAACCTCGGATGTGCATCAGTCCGAAGTTGGAACGCAAGAGGCCCGGCGCGCGGTTGGCGGCGAGCAGGGCCGCTTCGATGGCGAGTGTTCCGCTGCCGCACATCGGATTCACGAAGGGGGTGCTGCCGTCGTAGCCGCTGGCGAGGACGACTCCGGCGGCGAGGGTCTCGGTCATCGGGGCTTTGAAGGGGATGCGCCGGTATCCGCGATCGGAGAGCTTGCCGCCGCTGGTGTTGAGATAGATCCAGCAGTAGTCGTTTCGCCAATAGGTGTTGATGACGACGCCGTGGCGTTCGGGACCGCTGGAAGGGCGGGCCCCGACCTGTTCCTGCATGCGATCGACAACGGCGTCCTTGACGCGCTGATTGACGAACATCCAGTTGTCGATGGAGGGATGGTCACCGCGGGAATCGACGCAGATGTAGCCATCCGGCGGAATGATGTCTTCCCAGGCGATGGTCGAGGCGTGGGTGTAAAGGTCTTCAGGCCCGGTGCAGGGGAACTCCTTGAGCAGATAAAGCACCGAGATGGCGGTTCGCATGCGCAGGTTGAGGGCCATGCAGTCGCGGAGGGAACCAGTGAGCTCGACGCTGGTCTCGTGGACGGCGGTCGGGGCGTGGCCCAGGTCGTTTAGTTCCGCCTCGACGTAGGGGGCGAGGCCGGGAGCGGTGGTGATGCGCAGGTCGTTTTCTGTGTCCAGTTGAAGCATGATTCTTCCGGGGTTGCCGGCGATATTGCCGGTTCCGCGCGTCAGAGTGTAAGCGATCGTGCGGTGCGGGAGGCAGGATCCCCTCGTTCGCGTTTCCCGATCATGGCATTTTCGGACAGGCGTGAGTAGGTGCACAACAGGGACATCATCGGTGACTACAGAATTGACTGGACGGGACTGCGGGGCTGATCCTGAAGGACGAACATCTGGGGTGTCACGGACCAGTCGTTCAGGGGCGTTAAAAGGTGGCAATTGAGCCCAGAATCGAGTATAAATGCAGTAACGAGCCGGCCCCGGAGTGGGCAAAGTTCCCCGATTTTCTTGTCCGTATGGAGATTCAATGACGAGTCCTCAACGTCTCACTTCGTTGTTATTGGTACTTGCGATCTGCTCAACCTGCCTTGCCCATCCGGACGATCCCAAGCTTCTCGATCGCCAAGCTCCCTTTGTGGGGGCGAGCTATCGGCTTGGTGTTGACGGACCGGCCGACCCTCGCGGCAGCGGTTTTGCGTCCAGCAACGTGACGCTGCATAGCTGGATCACCTTGTCGGACATCGCTGCTTTCGCCGGGGTCAATGTGGGATCCGGCAATGACTGCTGGGGCTACACATCGCCGTCCGGCCGGGAGTATGCCCTGGTCGGGGTCAACACGGGGCTTTGTTTCGTAGAGATCACCAATCCTGATAACGCCCAGATTTTCGGATTCATCCCCGGGCCTGAGAGTTTGTGGCGCGACGTGAAGGTGTATCAGAACTACGCCTATGTCGTGTCCGAAGGGGGCAGCGGGATTCAGGTCATCAGCATGGCGAATATCGACCAGGTGACCAATCGCATATCGCTCGTCGGCACGGTCACAACCGGCGGCGGCGTGGCCACTCATAATGTCGCCATCAACACGGACAGCGGCTATCTCTACCGGTGCGGCGGCGGTTCGAACGGGATTCGCATTTACAGTCTGGCGAATCCGGCGAGCCCGACCTATGTGACATCGTGGTCGGATCGCTATGTCCACGATTGTCAGGTGGTGACGTACACGACGGGTCCTCTGGCGGGTCACGAGATCGCGTATCTCTGCTCGGGCAGCAACGGCGGCAATACGAATACGGGCCTGGACATTCTCGACGTAACGGACAAGAACAACATCATCAATCTCTTTCCTTCGCGAATTACGTGGCCGAGCGCGGCGTATTCGCACCAGGTCTGGCTGTCGCCTGATCTGAAGTACGCCTATATCAATGACGAACTGGACGAGACGGGCAGCACGCTGACGCGGACGATCGTTGTGGACGTGCAGTTCATGATTGACGAGAACGTCGGGTCCCCGTTTCTCGCGTCGACGTTTAACGGAACCAGCGTCGCGATCAATCACAATCTCTACACCAAGGACGATCTGCTCTTTGAGGCTAACTATCGCAGCGGACTTCGTGTCTTCTGCACGACGGCTGACCCGCTGAACCCTGAGGAGATTGCGTACTTCGACACCTATCCGGGCAGCGACTCGGCGAATTTCAACGGCGCGTGGAGCAATTATCCGTACTTCCCCAGCGGCAACGTCATCATCAGCGATCTGGAGCGCGGGCTGTTTGTCGTATCGGTACAGGTACCGGGTGAGAGCCTTTCGTTCGGATTTCCGCAGGGCAAGCCGTCGATCGTTTCGCCGGCCGAGGGCACGAGCTTTGCCGTTTCCGTCGGGGCGGGCGCCTGCACGGCGACGGATGTGCTGCCGGGCACGGAGATGCTGCACTACGACATCGGCAACGGACTGGTCACTGTGCCGTTGATTGAGAACGGCGGCGACTTCATCGCGACGATTCCGGCGAGCCCTTGCGGTGAGTTCATCAGCTATTACTTTTCCGCGCAGTCAGAGTCGGCCACCACCTATTTCGATCCGCCGGGCGCGCCGGGAGTGACCTATTCGGCGCTCAGCGAACTCGGGGAGATCGCGGGCCCGATGGAGAACTTCCAGACGGATACGGGCTGGACGACGGCGGTTGTTGGCGCGACGTCGGGCGGCTGGCAGCGCGGCGTTCCCATCATCGACACCAGTTGGCCCTACCCGCCACTCGCCGATTCGGACGGCAGCGGTCAGTGCTATCTGACCCAAAACGGCTTCGGGAATACTGACGTGGACAACGGCTCGGTGCAGCTTATTTCTCCGCCGCTCGACATGTCGGGCGACGATAATGCGATTACGTTTGATTATTACCTGTACCTGAGCGATTCGCAGACGACCGATCGATTACTGGTTGAGATCAACTCCAACAACGGCGCGGGCCCGTGGACGACGATCTTCTCCGATTACAGCAGCGGCGGCCGAAACTGGCGAAACAAGAAGATCTACGCGACGGAGCTTGCCTCGGCGGGCGCGACGCTGACATCGACGATGCGGCTGCGGTTCACCGTGAATGACAGCACGCCGCAGGGGGTCGTGGAGGGCGGCATCGACGCGGTCGGGCTGTTCCACCTTGACTGCTTTGTGCCTGTCACGTGTACGAAGGGCGACGTGACCGACGATGGTTCGGTGAACGGCAACGACATCCAGCCGTTTATTGACGTCCTCTTTGGAAGCGCGACGCTGGGAACCGTCGAGTTCTGTGCGGCGGACATGAATGACAGCGGCGACGTCGAGGCGACGAACGATCTGTCCATGATGGTGGACTGCCTCGTGAATGACGTGTGCCCGTAAGCCGCAAGGCTTTGCCGACCCACCCAATTAAGACCTATAGGCCGATTCGCATTTCCGGATCGACATCTGTTCGATCGTGCGCGTGATCCACGATGCAAGTCGATCCATGCCTTCGCCGGAGCGGGCGCTGGTTTGGAGCAGATCGACATCCGGATTGACGCGATGCACGTCTCGTCTAACGCGATCGACGTCGAAATCCACGTGAGGCATCAGGTCAAGCTTACTGAGGACGACCAGCCGGGCGCCGCGGAAGAGGAGCGGGTACTTCGAGGGTTTGTCGTCACCCTCGGACACGCTGAGTACGGCGATTCGAAAGTGCTCGCCGAGGGCGAAATTCGCGGGGCAGATTGGATTACCCACGTTTTCGATCAGCAGCAGGTCCAGATTCTCGATGTCGATCGATGCGAGGGCTTTCTGGACGTGTGCAGCGGTCAGATGACACCCGCCCTGGGTCGTCAGCTGGACGGCAGGGATGCCAAGGGAGGCGATGCGCTCAGCATCCAGTGTCGTAGTGATGTCACCCTCGAGGACGGCTATTCGGAAGCGGTGCCTCAATCTGGGCAGCAGCGACTCGAGGAGCGCCGTCTTGCCGCAGCCGGCTCCACCGAGCAGATTGACGCAGACGACGCCGAGCCGGTCGAACAGGTCGCGGTTTTCGGCGGCCGCCGCATCGTTCTTCTCCAGGACGCGCGTGACAACGGGGATGTTCATGGCTTTGCCTCGACTTCAATGGACGCCAATTGCAGTTCGTCGCCGCCATCGAGCAACTCTCCGTCGCTGCCGCAGGCGGGGCAAGCCCATTCGGCGCTTTCGATTTCATATTGGGCGCCGCAGTCGCGGCAGCGTGCTCGCAGGGGGATGAATTCGATGCGCAGCTCGGCGTCGCCGCATGGGGAGTCGATGCGCGCCGCCTCGAATGCCTGACGCATCGATTCATCCTCGATTCCTCGCAGGGCCCCGATGCGGAGGTTCAGCCGCGTCACGCGCGCGGCCCCCGCTCGCCGGGCCCTTTCGGATGCCAATTCGACGAGCAACATGGCAATGGACAATTCATGCATGGCGCGTTCTCCTGGTTCGCAGCCAGGCGCGAACGTCGGTTTGAATTTGCCGGGCCACGTCTTGAATTGACCGGCGCAGCCCCCGGGACAATTCGTCTCCGTAGCCGAAGCACTCAGCGGAAACGGCGTATATCCACAGCTCGGGGGCAAGCAGCCCAAGCTCGCGACTCAGGGCGAGTGCGTCACTCACGCTGAGCAAATGCGAAGATGACGCGAGTCGGTCACCCTGCGACTTGAAGAGGTCGTCCAGGCCCGTGCCGCCATCCGCGGAGATCACAAAGCGCCGGCAGGTTTCGCGCGGCGAGCCTGAGCGCGCTCGGTTGGCGTCGACGATGATGACGAGCTGGGCACCGACCACCTCGGTGAGCAAGTCGGCGCCGGGGTCCTCGGACTTCAGGACGGTCGTGCACGGCGGTGGATTGTCTTCGAGCAGGTCGGCGATGAGCAGCCCGGCCTGATCGTCGCGACGGTGGCTACGGCCGCAGCCTACGACGACGATGGACGGCGCGCCGGCGCTTGATGACGGTCTGGCGCGATGAGCTTGTCCAGTGACGATCATGACTCCACCCAGTCGATGTCGAGGAAGTGCGTCGCACATGAGATACACGGGTCGTAGGCTCGCACGAGCATTTCGAGCCGGCCTGTTATTTCGTCGCGCGTCGCCTGCTGAGCGAGCATCGGGGGGACGAGTCCGCGCAGGTCGGCTTCGATGTTGGCCAGGTTCTGATTCGTCGGAATGATCAGGTTGGCATCGCGCACGCGACCCTTCTCGTCCAGGTCGTACTCGTGAATCAGAACTCCGCGCGGGGCCTCGACGATTCCGACGCCGCGGCCGAAATTCTTCGGACCGGCGATCGGCTCGGCGGTTGTACCCTGGCTCAGCAAGCGATCGGCCAACTCGATGGCCGACTCGACGCAGTGAATCGTCTCGACCAGTTGCGCGGTGTTGTTGTGGAAGGGGTTGCTGCACGGCCGCTGCAAGCCGAGCCGCTTTGCGGCCTGACGGGCGACCGGATGCAGGCGGTCGGCGTTGATGTTGAAACGTGCCAATGCACCGACGGCATAGCTCTCGGACAGGGGCGAGCGGCTGTGCTTGGCGGTGGAGTGGGCGACGACTGACTCGATCACGCGCCGCCGATAGTCCTTTGGCTCCGTCGGCGATGCGTCCATCGAAGAGACGAGCCGGCCGTCGTAGAAGGCGTACTCATTTGCGTCGGCGTCCTGGAGCGCCAGGTATTCGGTATCACGTCGATAGTCGGGGATCGACAGGGCCTCGAAGAGTTTGACTGTCTCGTCGAGATCGGACCTTGCGGACTCCAGTCGCGCCTTGATGTCCTGCAGCTCAGACGGCGCGGGCAGATGGGAGAAGCCGCCGACCCGATAGGAGATCGGGTGAATGTGTCGGCCGCCGATCACGGCGCATAGATCGTTGGCCAGCTTTTTCATTCGGAGGGCGCGCTTGACGACGTCGGGGTGCGTCTTGGCGAGCGGAATGACCGAGCCGACACCGAGGTAGTCGGGGACCGCCAGAAAGTACAGGTGCAGGACGTGACTTTGAATCTGCTCGCCAAAGAGAATCAGCTTGCGAAGCAGGATTGTCTGCTCTGAGGGAACGATGCCGGCGGCGGCTTCGATCGCCTTGACGGCAGCCGACGTGTGAGCAACGGAGCAGATGCCGCAGATTCGGCAGACGATTTGCGGAACGTCGTCGAATCTCTTTCCGCGGACGAACGACTCGAAAAACCGCGGGCTCTCGACGATCTGCAGTTCGAGGCGGGTGATCTCGCCGTCAGCGATGCGGACGGAGAGATTGCCGTGCCCTTCGACGCGGGTGATCTCTTTGATCTCGATTGTGTCCTTTGTGGGCATGCCGCTCTTTGGGTGAGTTGGGCGGGCGGCATCACGAATCGGCGGCGTCGCGCTCATGGTAGTTCCCCTTTTTGGTAGGCGCCGTATTTTCGAAGACTGACGAGCACGTCGTCGATCGGGACAAAGTATTGCTGTTTGACGTTTCGACCGAGGGCGACGAGGGACTCTTCGCCCAGCACGCCGCGACATGCGTCACACTTTGCTCCGTAGTATGGACAGATGGCGTCGCATCCCGCGCGGGTCAACGGCCCCAGGCAAATCTCGCCTTTTTCATAGAGGCACAGTATGCCGCGGCGTTTGCACTCCACGCAGACCGGATAGTCGGGCAGTCGGAAGGGTCGTCCGACGATCATGCACTTGACGAATCGCAGGAACTCTTCCTTGACCATCGGGCAGCCCGGCAGTTCGTAGTCCACTTTGACGACGGCGGAGATCGGCCGCGCGTCGCTGGTGACAACCTGGGACGCCGCGTCGCCATATACATAGCGCCGGTATTCGCTTGACAGGCGTTCGTGCTTCTGGGTGTTGACGCCGCCGAGACATGCGCAGGCGCCGACGGCGACCAGGGTGGTGCAGCAGTCGCGATACCGATGGATCGTCTCCTCGTCGTGGGGCGTCGAGACGGCCCCGTCGACGAAGCCGAGATCGATGTGCCACTCGCGTTCTGTGACTGCCTCCCGAAAATTGACGATTGAGACGGCCTCGAGAATCTGGAGCAGGGCGTCCTCCAGCTCGAGAATGGCCAGGGAGCAGCCCTCGCATCCGGTCAGACTGAAGACGGCGATGCGCACTTTTTCTCCGCTTCCCGCTGTCTTGAGTGGCGGGCCGTCGTCGGCTGAAATGGGGCAGGATTGTTCGTCGTAGGTTTTCATCGAATTGCCTCCCGCACCGTGGCGAGTTCCGTGTAGCAAAAGACGGGGCCGTCCTGACAGGCGTAGAGGTGATTGACCTGGCAGTGGCCGCATTTCCCGATGCCGCATTTCATCCGTCGCTCAACGGAGCAGAAGATGTTGCGCTCGGGGACCTGGCGACCGATGAGTTCGAGCATGACAAACTTGAACATGACCGGTGGGCCAATGACGGCGACCTTGGTTCGCGCCGGTTGAGGGCAGGGCCATTGGCTGAACAGGCGCGTGACGACGCCGGTGTGGCCGCGCCAGGCATCGTCCCCCCCGTCGACGGTGACGAGGCATCGGACCCTGGCGTCCGCCTGCCACGATTCCAACTCATCGCGAAAGAGCAGCTCTTCGGGCGAGCGGGCACCGTAGAAGACGTGGAAGTCGCCAAATCGGTCGCGGCGATCGAAGACGTATTGAATCAGTGATCGGGCCGGCGCGAGGGCGCAACCTCCGGCGACCACGAGCACGTCATGACCTTCGAAGAGGCCGGGGTCGAATCCGCGACCGAGGGGGCCACGGACGCCGATGACATCTCCGGCCTCCAGACGATGAATGGCGTCGGTGACCTCGCCGACCCGGCGCACGGTGAGCTCAAAGGTGTCGGGGCGAGTCGGCGACGAGCAGATGGAGATGGGACATTCGCCGACGCCGAGGATGGACACCTGAAGAAACTGACCGGGCTGGTGATGGAGATGCTTTTTGCTGCTGAGCCGAAGCGTGAAGAGCTTCTCCAGTTTCGTCAGCGATCTGACACTCAGTACTTCCGCCGGCTGAGGCATGTAAGCGCTTTTCGAACGCGGCCGTGGTTTTTTAGTTGCAAGCATGATGTGGCTCCGTAACGCCAATGGGCGGGGTTTGAATCTGTCGGGCGTCGGCCTCGTTTCTGACGGTCGAGCTGGGCGCGCCCCGCCGAACGGCAGGCAGCTTCAACGTGAACTTCGTGCCGGTTCCGCGAGCCGAGACAACGTCGATTTGCCCGGCGGCCTGTTCGACGACGGCCTGAACAATCGCGAGGCCCAGCCCCGAACCGGGAATGCCGGATGCCAGGGCATTGTTTCCGCGGCGGTAGGCGTCAAAGCTGAATGCACCTGTCGCATGGGCATTTGTCATGAGTTGAGGGTCAAACCCCATTCCGGTGTCATCGACGTGAATGGCAATCCACTCCCCGTCACGGTCGAGTCTGCCGTCCCTGGTGTACTCCACCCAGACCGTGACTTGTCCTCCGGCGGGTGTGTACTTGAGGGCGTTGTCGATCAGGTTTCCGACGCAATCGACGAGGTCTCTCCGGTCAACGCCCGCGAAGTGCCTGGCGCCGGACGGGACTTTGCCGGTCAGGCGAACGCCTCGGGCGACGGCCATCGACTGGAATCGATCGCACTGTTCCTTGATGACGGCGCCGACGTCGGCCCGGGTGGCGCGGTGACGCAGGGGATCGGCGTCCTGGACGCGCGCCAGGGTGAGCAACTCACCGACATGCTCAATGCCTTCAGAGCAGCAGCGCGTAATACGATCGCAGGTTGCGCGCGCATCCGCGCCTCCGACAAGGTCGTCGCGGATCAGGCTGGCCATGGTCTGAACCGTGGCTAACGGACTCTTGAGCCGGTGCGCGGCCGTCTGCATGAAGCGCGAGCGGCGCGACTGCAGCTCGCGAACGATGTCCTGCGAGTGGCGCAGCGCGGCATTGGCGTCCTGAAGCTGGCCCTCTCTTTTTCGCAACCGGGAAGCCATCGTCCCGGTGAGATACAGCGTGCCGAGAATGCCCAGGGCGACTGACCCCAACGCCATAACGACGTAGGCACTGCGGATGTGCAATTCGGCCTCGGGCCGCCAGACTCGAAGCGGATAGCGCGGAACGAGAGTGCCCGACAGTTCGCCGATCGAGACGCCTGCGTAAAGGGCGATCGCCCAGATTCCGGGGACCAGTGTGTGGCCCGGCGGCAGCAGCAGCGCTCCGAGTGCGGTATGAAAAACATAGAAGATGGCAAGTGGGCTTTCGACTCCACCGGTGAATCGCAACAGGACTGTGAGGACGACGAGGTCTAGCGCAATCTGGGCATGGGCGAAGATGAGGTTGGCGCGCGGCCGGCCCGGTGCGTCGTTCATCGCATGCTTGTGCAGATGGCGATGGATGAGCCACCATCCGACATTTGCCGCGGCGAGGAAGGCCAAGGCCCAGATAACCTGCGGCGGCCTCGTGGGTGTCGCTCCCAAATGCCGTTCAATCGCCAGGGCAGCAAACCCGGCGCCGATCAGTAGCCAGCGCAGGCGAATCAGCCATTGGAGGGGGCGCAGGGCGAGCACCGGTCCCGGCAGATTCTCGAGCGGCGACGAATCGGCGGGAAGCGGGCAACTCTCGACTTTTTCAGCGTCGGCGTTCATTACGTTTTCAACGGCAACAATCTTCGAATGGCGTTTAACAGGCCGCGTGCGTCAAACGGCTTCTCGAGGAACGCGTCGGCAGGGACATACTCGCTGCCGAGTTCCCTTGCGTAGTCCATTCCGATCCGCTTGCCGATGGCGGAGGTCATGACAATCGGGATATGGCGCAGCGTCTCGCTGGTCTTGATCTGGTAGCAAATATGGAAACCCTCGGAAGGCGTCGCGAGCATAATGTCCAAGAGCACCAAGTCGGGCGGATCGCGGCGCATGGCTTCGAGTCCCTCGGGACCGGTGCTGCAGGCAGTCAACTCGAACTCCCGAGCCGGCAACATGGCTCGAACGGCATGTTGCATGTCGGGGTCGTCCTCGATCAGCAGGATGTGATAAGCGTCTTTGTTCATGTCAGACTCCCGCGGTTGCGGCGGCAAGCGACTCCGGAGCCCGTTTGCCGTCTTCGTGCTCGTCGGCCAGTTGATTGAGAATCTCCACGATGCTGATGTGCGCGGTGCAAGCGCGGTCGCAGCGCGCGCACCCCACGCACCCTGACAATCCGGTTCGCTTCTTGATCCAGGCGCCCTTTCGGAAGATGCGATGGCGGAGGCGCTGCGCACGATCGGATCGAAAGTTGTGACCGCCGGCCACCACCGCGAAGTCGCGAAGCATGCAGCCGTCCCAGATTCGTTCACGATGACCGCTTTGCGGCGGGAGGTCGTTTTGATCCTGAATGTCGAAACAGTAGCACGTCGGGCACACGAGGTTGCAGGAGCCGCAGGAGTAGCATCGCTGCGCCGTCGCATCCCAGACCAGCGAGTCGTAGGAACCCGCCAATGTGGTCGGGATTTCGCTCCACGATTGCGTGAGGCGTCGCGGGAAGGCGGTGTTCTTCCTGATCAGATAGCGCTCAAACCGGCGCTCATCCTCGACGGAAGGAGACCGGACGGCGGCGACGTCATCCGCGGCCAGCCACTCGCAGCCGACGTCGCTCCCGTACACGACGCCAAAGGCATCCGCACGGGGCCGGCCGTTCGTTGAATCGTCGTCGCTTCTGAGCGGATAGAGCATCACGTCGAATCCGTCAGTCGCATAGTGAGTTTTGGTCTCGTGACAGAAGACGCCGGGCGTGCATGGTTCGCCGCAGTCCATGCCGACAATGAGGAGCCGTGCCCGTCGTGCGCAGTAGTGTTCATCGCGATGGTCCTGTTCGAACGCCTCGTCGAGCATTCGAACGGCGTGAATATCGCATGGGTGCACGCCGATGAGGGCGGTGGCCGATCCGTCTTCGTCGTTGAGGAAGGCTTCGAATCGGCGATTGCGGGTGTCGAACCGAAAGAGCGTTTCGCGAGGTGGGAGCAGGGATGCTTTGGGCGAATAGACGCAGTAGTCAAAATCGAGCGCCAAGTCGGTCGCCCTTTTGATGGGTTCATAGAAGTAGCGCCGCGGCGGCTCGCACTGGGGTTCGACGCGCATGACCGGGCCGACCAGGGCGTGCGTTTTTGCCAGTGCGTCGATTCGCTTCAGAAGGTCTTCGCGTGTGATGACGGCGTGCAGCCACGGCCGACCGATCGCCGCCCACGATCCGCGGCGATAGACGTCGGCGTGACCTTTCCATCCGACGTAGGTCGCCGCGGCGAGATAAACGAGGGACAGAACGATGAGCATGGCGACGCCGGCGGTGAAGCCGATGCCATAGGTCAATTCCGACCAGCTCCAGCTTCGAACCTGTCCGGGCTCGAGCCAGCCGCTGACGACATAGGTCCCGAGCCAGATGGACAGCGGCAGCACGACGATCACGTAGGGGTACCCGAGGAGAAGGAGTAGAACGAGGCGCCCCAAGCGGCGAATCAACGATTTGAATTTGAGCATTGTCATGACATTCGTCCTAACTTCCGCCGTTTCCTAGCAGATTCGCGGTAACTCCTCTCCATAGGGTCGCTGAACGATTCGCCGCCCTCCCGCGACGGTGATTAACTCGACGAGCGGCGGCTGCGTGTTTGTGACTTTGCCGATGATGGCCGCCGAACGGCCCAGCGGATCATGCTGTAATCGGCGCAGCGCCCGCTCGGCATCAAGGGCGGCAACGACGCAGACAACCTTTCCCTCATTGGCGACGGTCAGCGGGTCCAGCCCGAGCATTTCGGCCGCGTGCCTGGCGGTTCGTGAAAGTGGAATGCTGCGTTCGTCGATTTCCACGGTGAGGTGTGTCCCATCGCTGAGGTCCGCGAGGACGCCGGCGAGCCCACCGCGCGTCGCATCGCGGAGGAACTTCACATCGACGCCGTCGTCAAACAGCCCGCCAAGCAGGCCGGCCAACGGCTCCGCGTCACTCCGCAGGTCGGAGTCGAACTCGAGGCCGGCGCGCACGGACATGATCGCAAGGCCATGCTCGGCGATCCGTCCATTGACGATGATCGCATCACCGGGCTCAACACGGCCGAGATCGAGGCGGCACCCGTCGCGGAGTCTGCCGATGCCGGCGGTGTTAATGAACATTCCGGGCTCGCCGCGACGTTCGATGACTTTTGTGTCGCCTGTTACCACGCAGACGCCGGCCTGCTTGGCGGCGGCGGCGATGGATGCGGTGATGCGGTCGAGGGTGGAGAGCGGCAGCCCCTCCTCGATGATCAATCCGAGGCTGAGTGCCACGGGTACGGCTCCCATCACCGCGAGATCATTGACGGTGCCGCAGACGGCGAGCCGGCCGATGTCGCCGCCGGGGAATTCGAGCGGCGTGACGACGTAAGAGTCGGTCGTGAAGACGACATTCGACGCGGGCCAGTTCAGGACGGCGCTGTCGGTCAGGGGTGAGAGGTGCTCATTCGCGAGAATGGGCAGGAGATGTTCGGCGACCAGACGCCCGGTCATCTCGCCGCCGCCTCCGTGCGCCCTGAGGATTTGCTCGGTCTCGACTTGTTCCATTATCGCGGGCATGAGACAAACTCCCTGCGTTGGTTTTGACGCTGATGGGGCGAGGACCGTTGATAGCGATGCCAGGCGGCGCATGTGCCCTCGCTGCTGACCATGCACGGGCCGATGGGACTCATAGGTGTGCACGCGCGATCGAAGAGCGGGCAGTCGGCGGGCTCGGCTCGGCCCTGAATGACCTCGCCGCATCGGCAATCGGGATGGTCCGCGTCCGCACCGAGGACGATCCCGAAGCGGCTCATGGCGTCGAACTGCGCGAATCGCGGGGCCAGGGCGAACCCGCTTCCGCGGATCGTGCCCAACGCGCGCCACGGCGCATCCTCAACGCGAAAGACTTTGCGCATCAGCATCTGCGCGGCGGTATTTCCGGCGGATGACACACAGGCGGGGTAGACGTTTTCCAGCCGGGCTTGGCCGTTCAGCGTTTGTTGAAGCAGACGGCGGATTCCCATCAACATTTGCAGGGGCTCAAAGCCCGCGACGACGCATGGTGCGTTGTGTCTGGTAACGACAGGCTGATAAGCCGCCGACCCGATGATGACACTGACATGACCGGGGCAGAGGAAGCCATCCAAGGCAGACTTCCCGTCGGCCAGAAGCGCGAGCATCGCGGGAACGACGCGCTTGTGGCACATCAGGACACTGAAGTTGTCGACTTTTGCGCGGTCCGCCTCCTGGACGACGACGGCGGTGGCGGGCGCTGTCGTCTCAAAGCCGACGGCGAGAAAGACAACCTCGTCGGCGGGATGAGACCGCGCCAGCGAAAGCGCGCTACTCGCTGAATTCACGATTTCCACGCGAGCGCCCTCGGCGCGTAGGCGTTCCAGACTGCCGCGGCGGCCGGGCACGCGCAGCATGTCGCCGTAGGTGGTGATGATGACCTGCTTGTTTGTCGCCAGCTCAATGGCGGCGTCGATGTGGCGCTGCGCTGTGACGCATACCGGGCACCCCGGACCGCTGACCAATTTCAGGCCAACGGGCAGCATGGAACGGACGCCGCTGCGAAACAGGGAGACGGTATGGGTCCCGCAGACTTCCATGTAATTGACAGGCCGGCCGATGAGCTGCGCCAGACTCGTCACCTGTTCGATCAATATGGAGATGGACTGCGTCATGGCGAGGCCTCCCGGGTGGTCCAGGGGACGGCCGATGTTTCGTCCTCGTCACGAATTGAGGCGCCGGCGGCCGATTCGAGGTACGACCATGTTTCCAGCGCGTCTTTCTCCTCGATGCGGGCGATGGCGAATCCTGCGTGAATCAAGACCCAGTCACCCGGCCGGGCATCGGGCGTGAGGGTGCGGCAAATGCGGAGGCGATTGCCCTGAAGGTCAACGGTGGCCTGATCATCCTCGCAGTCGATCAGTTTTCCCGGAATTGCAAGGCACATTATTGAACCTCGTTTTCCATTGCCGCCGCCACGACGGCTTGTCCCAGCGCGATGTTTTCATCACCGAGCGAGACGCGCAGCGGGGTGAGCACCTGAAGGCGCTGCGCGCTGAGCCGCTCCGTGACGCGCGATTTCAGAATCTTGTTAACGAAACAACCGCCCGCCAGCACCACGCGAGAGCAGCGACCGAATGCGCAGGCCAAAGTCGCGGACGCGGCGAGCATTCGCGCGATGGTCTCGTGGAACCGTGCCGAGATGACTCCCGCGGTCGCTCCCGCCTGGATGTCGCGCATCACGGCGCGGGTGATCGAGGTCATCGACATCCGCACGCAACCCCCGATCATGGTGGTCTCGTAGGGATATGGGGCGACCGCATCGGCGACGGCAGCGCGCTCCAGGGCCACGGCCGCGACTGATGACGCATCGTTTCGTTGTGAGAGGCCCAGGAGGAAACTGACGCCGTCAAAGACCCGTCCAAGGCTGGATGTCCAGTGGGTGTCGAGTTTCCGGCTAAATGTTCGATCGGCGACGCTGAGCGATTCGCCGGAGAGCTCGGAGAAGCTCGCCGGGAGGTGAGCTCGCCAGTTGTTTCCAAAGACTTGATAGAGCAGCGCGGCCGCCGGACGCCAATTTTCGACGGCCGCAGCGTCGCCGCCGATCAGATGGAAATAGTCCAGGTGGCCGAATCTTCGGAACCTTCCGCCGTCGCACAGCAAGACCTCGCAGCCCCAAGCTGCGCCGTCCGTCCCCATGCCGACTCCGTCGCAGCAAACGCCCACCATCGGCCCCGAGACGCCACAGTCGGCCGCGACGGCCGCAACGTGAGCATGGTGGTGTTGGACGGCGACGCGTTTGACGGTCGAGCCCTGTGCGTACTGGCTGGAAATGTAGAGGGGATGAAGATCATGCGCGAGGATTCGCGGTCGAATACCGGTTGTTGAGAGCAGGCGGTCAATTGCATTCGCATATTGGCGATACGAGACGGGATCCGTCAGATTCCCCAGTCGGTCGTGAATAAACGCCGAGCGACCCGCGTACAGGCAAACGCTGCTCTTGAGCTCCGCGCCCAGCGCGAGCACGGGCAGAGTCGCCGGACGCGCCAGGGTCAGTTCGACGAAACCGTCGGGAACGTGGAGCGTCGGACGGGCCTGGCTGATGGATTCGTCACCTGCGGGAGTGCTCGATTCCCACTTTCGCAAGGACGGATCGACCGATCCTGAATTGGGCCTCGAATAGGCCAGTGGGGCAGACATGGCCAACCCCTTTCGCGTCGATGCCTAAAGGTCATTTGGCTGCATTCCTCATTCCAGAACCGGAAGACGGCGAACGATTTTTCCATAGCGGGCCGGTGCGACAGGATTGTCGGTTGCATTGGATCAACTCAGGCCTGATGAGGAACTGGCCTGCGGAATTTCACGCAACTGTGTGGAATCTCGGGTGGCCCGTCGGTTGAATTGATCGGTCCGGACAACCCATGAGCCCGTGCAGGGTCACTGCGCCAGGGCCTGGAGGTTGACCTTTTCCCTATCGGTGCGCGGCAGGGATGGGTAGAACTGCCAGACATCGGGGAGCATGTAGGACGGCAGCCGGTCGCGGCAGTGGGCGATGAGGTCTGACTCGGTGAGCGAGACGCCTTCGCGCGGGGCGATGCAGGCCTTGATTCGATTGCCGAATACGGGGTCCGGCAGCGGGATGACCGCCGCCTCCTGCACCGAAGCGTGTGACGCAAGCGCCGCTTCAATCTCGCCCGGCTCAATGCGATGCCCGCGGCACTTGATCATGCGATCCACCCGACCGTCGAACATCAACTCGCCGTCCGGCCCGATGTGAACGCGGTCGCCGGTGCGATAGGCCAGGCCGCGCCCGTCCGGAGCGGGAATGAGCCGCTGCGATGTCAGCTCCGCGTCACCATGATATCCGGCTGTAACGGTCGGCCCGGCGACGAGCAACTCACCGCTCTGGACCGCATCACTTCCAAACGGGTGGGCGTTTCCTGACTCGTCCAGAAACCAAAGTCGCGTATCGGCGATGGCCCGGCCGATCGGTAATGGGCTCTCGGTCTTCAAATCTTCCGAAGAAACTCGGCGGCAGGTGCAGGCGTTTGTCTCGGTCGGGCCGTAGAGATTTGCATAGACGGCGTGCAGAATCTCCTTCGCAATCGCCTGGAGCGCGGGCTTGGGCATGACTTCGCCGGCGAAGAAGACGAGCCGCAGGGCGGAAAGATCGTGCTCGGCGAGCTTTCCGCGAAGCTGCATCATGATCAGCGCTGACGGAACGGAGTACCACACGGTGATCCGCTCGGCGGCGATGAACTTCGCCATTTGATAGGGGAACATCTTGAGTCGCTCGGGAACGGGGATCATCAGCGCGCCCGCGCGGACGGCGGCGAAGATATCCAGGGTGGACAAGTCAAAGTTATACGGGGCGTGGTTGGCGACGCGGTCCGTCTCGACGACGCCGAACTCGTCAACGACCCACTTCGAGAAGTGAAGGAGGCTCTCAGTCGTTATCTCGACGCCCTTGGGGCGCCCGGTCGAGCCGGATGTGAAGAGGATGTTTGCAACGTCGCGCTTCGGCGTCAGTGCGCTGATCGTCGCCGGTTTGTGTTGAGTCGCTTGTGAGAGAGGGATGACTCCCTCATCCGCACGCGAAGTGACCACGGTTTTGATGCGGTCGATGCCCACAGGGGCGCTGGTGCCGACCCAGAGAGAGATGTCGGCATCCTCGCAGATCATCGCGCAGCGCTCGGCGGGCCAAGTGGGGTCGAGCGGCACGTAGGTCGCTCCTGTTCGGATCAGGGCGAAGAGAGCGACGATGGCGTCGATGGACTTGTTAAAGGAAAAGGCTACGCGGCGACCGGGCCCTGCACCTAATTCGGCAAGCATCGAGGCCGTGCGATCGCTTCGATCGAGAAGCTGCCGGTAGTTGATCACATCCTCGCCGAATTTGACGGCAGGCCTCTCGCCAAATTGAGAGGCGGTTTTCTGGAGCAGGTGGTAGAGCGTGATTGACATGATTCGTCGCCGAGGGCGACCCCGCGGCTCATCACCCGTTACGGCTGGTGATCCACTCGACGATCGAAGCGACGGACCCGACTCGCTCGGGGGTGACTTCGTCGTCCGGGAGATTGATGCCGATTTCCTGCTCGATGAAGGTGAGCAATTGCATCAGCCGCAGCGAGTCGAGCCCATTGGCATAGAGATCGGCATCGTCGGCCGGCCACGCGTTGGGGGGTGTTGGGATCAGAGTCTCAAAGAGGTACCTGCGAAGCTGATCCCGCGTCTTTTGTGCCGCGACGGCCATTGATTCATCCTCCGAGAAACCGGCAAGTTTAGAAAGATCAGGGGGTCGGGGTCAAATTGCCGGGGGAATAACGCGATAGGAGGAAAAAACCGGCGGAATCGCCAACTCGATGGGCGACGCGCTTATGGACAGGCCGGGTTGGGATCGCCGATGCCGAGCGTCTTGTTCACGAAGAGCTGGCCGTCGATCACAAGGTCCAACATGCCGTCGCTGTCCATGTCGGCGCAGTGACAGCCGGGTGCAATGATGGGCGCGGGGCCGGCCATCAGGCAGTTCACAAAGTTCTGGATGTCCAGCGCGTTGACGAAGTTGTCGCCGTCCATATCGCCGCGGCAGGTCGGGCAGAGCGGAGGCAGGCCCGGCGCTTCGATCGCGCCGACGTCGCATTCCGCGGTGCCGTTGCCGTCGCCATCGGTCGGCCGCGGCTCGGAGCACTGACCATCCACGATGATGTTTCCCGCTAAGTCGAAACATGCTCCCCGATCGACGGCCGGGCTTGTCGGAGCAGGGAAATGTGCTTGCAGATTGCCACAGGCGGTCAGTGTTGAGAGCTGCGTCGCGATGGGCGAGCCGATGGTGCCGAATTGATCGGACGCCGTCGGAGTCATGCCTGTGCCGTCGACATTGATGTTGTGGCCGGCGGAATTGATCGGCGAGAGCGCCACGACGTTATTGCCGGGCAGCGAGGGTGCGCTGTCGATGATCGACCCCAGGACGTCCATGACGCTGACCGACCCGGAGGTATTTCCATTGAACAAACTGTCACCGGACGATGCCCGATTGGCGACGAATGTGCATGCGCTGAGCTCACAGCGTGCGCTGAAATCGTTTTCGATGGCGCCGCCGAAACCCGACGGGGCGGAGTTTCCGCTGAAGGTGCAGTTCACCGCGCTGAACATTCCCATGGGGTTCTGGTTGTACAGGGCACCGCCGCCCGCGGCGTTGATGATCAGACCGCCGGATCGGTTGCCGCTGAATTCGCAGTGAGAGGCCGTCGCGGTTCCAGCGTTGGCGATCGCCCCGCCCAGGTTGGTGGCTGTATTGCTCCGCAGCGCCGTTGAATTGAGGACGAGGGTGCAGCCGAACTGGTTATTGATCGCCCCGCCGCCGTTGTCGGCCTGGTTGTCGGCAATATAGGAGAATATTGTTGATGAGAGGGTCAGGCTGCCGCTGTTTTGATTGGCAAACGCCCCGCCGTTGCCGCCTCCGGTTGCTTTGTTGAGCGCGGCGATGAGAAAGTCGATTGTTGTGATGCCGGAATTGGCGATGCCGCCGCCCTGTGTCGCTTCATTGAATTGAACAACCACGTCAGACAGGATCGCCGTGGCGCCTCCTGCAATGCGCGCTCCGCCGCCGCGATTTCCGGCGACGTTGTCCTCAGCGTAAATGCCGCCGGTGAATGTCGCCGGGCCGGACATGTACATGCCGCCGCCGTCGTCACCGGCATCGTTGTTGCGCATCGACAAAGCGGACAGCACCACCGTGACGTCGCGGTCGGACCAGAGCCCGCCGCCGTCGAGGGTGGCCGCGCAATCCTGAATGTCAAAGTTGTGCAGTTCAAGCCGCGAGCCTCCCTGCATCAGCACACCGCCGCCGTTGCTGCCGGTCGCCCCGGATGCGTCGCCGTTGCGAATGCTGATGTCCGATAGACGGACGATCAATCCGCCCGGCGCGGTGCTGGGAATATGAAAGATGCGATCGCGATTGGGCGGGAGGGGAAGTCCGGCACAGGAGATGATTGTATTCCCGATGCCGTTCCCGTTGATGTTGAGTTCGGTCAGCCCGGCCACGGGATTGATGTCGAGGTCACCGACGAGACATGCGTCATCGGCGCCGGCGCGGGTCAGGAAATGAAAGCCGTTGACCGCAAAGTGAATGTCAACAATTCCCGAGACCTGATTCGCCTCCATAATGGCGGCCCGAAGCGAACATTCACCATTCACATCGAGACAGATTCCGTCGCCGGGAATCGTGTCGGTCGAATCGGCCAATGTGTTGACGATGTAGGTGGTTTGTGCAGCGGCGCGATCGGCCTGCCATGTCATCAGCATGGCCGTCGATACGAGAAACAGCCCGAAGAAGCGAAAAACAGATGTGAAGAATTGCATGTGTTCCTCCCTACCGAACCTGAGTGTTTATTGTACCACAGGCGCCCCCCGCCCTTGCATCGAGGAGACGCTATTTGCTGCCGATGGCTGCGAGCTAGAGGGGCAAACGACGGAAGCCCCCCCATCCGGCGCAAAAAAAAAGCCCCGCCGGCTCGTGCCGACGGGGCGTGAATTAGCGAATTTCTTCGTTCGGTGACGATTGTCGACCGAACCGGGACCGGAGCTTACGTGCCCTCGCCGGCGCCGGCTCCCGCCAACTGGGGCTTCGCGCCGGCATCGGCAACGACTCCCTCGAAGGCGAGCTTCTTCTCGCCGTCACCCTGGAATAGGGTCACGATGATGCGGTTTTTGCCCTTGTAGGCGCCGCGAAGCAGGCTCTCGCTGAGCGGGTCTTCGAGGTGCTGCTCGATCGCTCTGCGAAGGGGCCGGGCTCCGAACTTTTCATCGGTGCCCTTCTCCAGCAGGAACTCCTTCGCTTCGTCGTTGAGCTCCATCGACAGGCCGTGGTCGATCAGGCGCTTCTGCACCTTCTTGATTTCGAGCTCGACGATGTTGGTGAGGTCCTTGTGCTTGAGCTTATGGAAGACGACGACTTCATCGACCCGGTTGAGGAACTCGGGCCGGAAGTGGTTCTCCAGCTCGACCTTGAGGGTGTTCTTCATCTTCTCGTAGGTCATGTTCTCGTCGCGCTTCTCGAAGCCGAACGAGGCCTGGTGGGTGATTTTGTCGGCGCCGATGTTGCTGGTCATGATGAGGACGACGTTGCGGAAGTCCACGTGACGACCGAACGAGTCGGTCAGGCGGCCTTCTTCCATGATCTGAAGGAGCATGTTGAAGCAGTCGGGGTGGGCCTTCTCGATTTCGTCGAGCAGGACGACGGCATAGGGGCGGCGGCGAATTCGCTCGGTGAGCTGACCGCCCTCCTCGTAACCGACGTAGCCCGGAGGGGCGCCGATCAGACGGCTGACGTTGTGCTTCTCCATGTACTCGGACATGTCGATGGTGAGCAGGGCCTCTTCGGCGCCGAACATGAACTCGGCGAGGCTCTTAGCCAGCAGCGTCTTTCCGACACCGGAGGGGCCGATGAAGATGAAGCTGCCCATGGGGCGGTTCGGGTCCTTCAGGCCGCTGCGGCTGCGTCGAACGCTTCGGGCGACGGCGCTGATGGCCTCTTCCTGGCTGATGACGCGCTTGTGAAGCTCGGCTTCCAATTCGAGGAGGCGCTGAGCCTCTTCCTTCTCGAGGCGCGTGAGCGGGACGCCGGTCATCTTGCTGACGACCTCGGCGATGACTTCCTCGTCGACGACGCCGTCAATTTCGTTGCGATGCTCGTGCCAATTCTTCTCGAGCTTTTCCTTTTCCGCGGCGATCTGGAGGGCCTTGTCGCGAAGATCGGCGGCACGCTCGTAGTCGGCGTTCTTGACCGACTCGTCCTTTTCCATGGTCAGCTTCTTGATGTCGTCTTCGAGGGCGGTGAGTTCCTGGGGCTTGGTCATGGCCCGCAGGCGCACGCGAGCGCCGGCCTCATCGATGACGTCGATGGCCTTGTCGGGCATGACGCGTGAGGGGATGTATCGCATGGAGAGCTCGACGGCGGCGAGCAAGCCTTCGTCGGTGATCTGAACGCGATGGTGCGCCTCGTAGCGATCGCGGAGGCCCTTGAGGATCTCCAGCGTCTCCTCGCGGGACGGCGGCTCGACCATGATCTGCTGGAAGCGGCGCTCCAGGGCGCCGTCCTTTTCGATGTACTTGCGATATTCGTCGAGGGTCGTGGCGCCAATGCACTGCAATTCGCCGCGCGACAGGGCGGGCTTGAGCACGTTCGATGCGTCGATCGCGCCCTCGGCGCCGCCGGCGCCGACCAGGGTGTGAAGCTCGTCGATGAAGAGAATGACGTTTCGGGCCCTGCGGACCTCGTTCATGACGGCCTTGATCCGCTCTTCGAACTGACCGCGGTACTTCGTTCCGGCGACCATCATGGCCAGGTCGAGGACGACGATCCGCTTCTCGGCGAGAATCTCGGGGACGTCATTGCTGACGACGCGCTGGGCCAGACCTTCGACGATGGCGGTCTTGCCGACGCCGGCTTCGCCGAGGAGGACCGGGTTGTTCTTGTAGCGGCGGCAGAGGACGACGAGCAGGCGCTCGATTTCGTCTTCGCGACCGATGACCGGGTCGAGCTTGCCGCTGCGGGCCATTTCCGTCAGGTCGCGGCCGAATGAATCCAATGCCGGGGTGCGCGACTTGCCGCCCTTGCGACCGGACTGGGCCGAACTCGGCTGACCGCCGCCTTCGGGCTCGCCTTCATTCTCAACGCCGGCGCCGAGCAGATTCAGCACCTCTTCGCGGACTTCCTCGAGCTTGATGCCGATGTTCATGAGGACCTGCGCGGCGACGCCGTCCTGCTCGCGCAGAAGGCCCAGCAGCAGGTGCTCGGTTCCGACGTAGTTGTGGTTCAGATTGCGGGCTTCTTCGATGGCGAACTCGATGACCTTCTTGGCGCGCGGGGTCTGAGGCAGCTTGCCCATGGTGACCATGTCGGGGCCGCTCTTGACGAGCCGCTCGACTTCCATGCGGACCTTGCGAAGGTCGATCTCGAGGTTTTTGAGGACGTTGGCGCCAACGCCGGACCCTTCCTTGACGAGACCGAGCAGGATGTGCTCAGTTCCGATGTATTCGTGGTTGAACCGCTGGGCTTCCTGATTAGCCAGGGCCATCACCTTCCGCGCTCGATCCGTGAATCGTTCAAACATGGGATTGAATCCTCTCGTTCCGACTTCCCTGCCATTTGCAGGGGCGGCGATGTCTGCCCAGGGACTACCGGAACCGTCTGACGTTGCGACGCTTCTTATTGCCCTTCGACCACCCAACCGGTCCGCTCGACGCCTTCTTGAGGCACCTTTTCTCGCGGACCGTCTTCCGCGCCGGCTTACCCGATTCTAGTCCGCCCGGTATGCGGCTGCAATGCGGGCTCTTACCGGACCGGGCCGGCCGGAGGCGGTTTCATCCAAGTGTATCGGTTGGAAAGCGGGGGCTATGCACTCGCAATCGTGCGCAAAGCGCGAGATCTGCGACCGAGAATAAGAAATGAGACAAGGGCGAGAAATGCGCCGGCGGGTTCGGGCACGACGGTGATGCGGAAATCGTGGGAACCGGTGTTGTCGGCGAAGAATTGATCGAACATGCCTATGTAGATAAAGCCCGCCGAGCGTGCAGTGACCCACAGTGAGACGTCGTGATCGTCGGTCAGGCTGACGCGGTCCGAGGCGAAGAGCACGGTCTCACCGGTGAGGGGAATTGGCGCTGTCACGTAGTTTGAGACGACGCCCTGATAGCTCCGCATGAGCTCGACGTTGTTGAGCGGAGAGATCAGGCCCATGTCGAAATTGGACATCACATAGTAGGGACCGCCGACATGAATCCGGCCGGTGCCCTGAATCTGAACGAGATCGCCGACGCCCACCTGAATGCCCGTATTGAGCATGTGGGCTTTATTGTTGAAGACGGCGTTGCGCGTACTGATGTACGAGAAATCGAAAACGGTTCCTGCGTTCAGCGTCTCATCACCTGCGAAGGCGAAGCAGATTGCCGCGACGAGCACACACGGCTTCAGAGCTTTCATGGCTGACCCCCATCCACGTTCGACTCACCGTCGGCGCAGCGCAACGGCGGCGCGCGTCGGTGAAATCCCAAAAAAGCTGTGTGAACCCCCTCGAAGTCTCGACCTGCGTCGGTCGGGCATCTCGCGCGGCAAGCGCCTGCGCGAGATGTCTGCAATGGATGTTATCTCAGGTGAAGGCGGCGGGTAAAGGTCGACCCGGAGGATTTCGCGCGCACGGATTCGGACGCAGCGATGAACGAAAAAAACGAACCCCATTAGGGGACTTGTTATTGAGTCAATGGGTGGTGGATGAAGGTCGGTCGGCGTCCTTCAGGGCCGCCATGGCCTCGGACTGAAATCTTCGTCCGAGATCGAGCTTGCAGACGCGCTGCCAGACGCGCCGCGCCTGATCGCGATCGCCGATCTCGACACAATACCGGGCCCACAGGACGTTGGCCTCGACGTGTTCGTCATCGAGTTGAATCGCCTCTGTGAGAGTCTGGCCGGCGGCTTCGATGTCGCCGCGCTCCATCGCCTCGCGCGAGCGGGTCAGCATCAGGGCGAGGTCATCATTGCGGCGCGAAAGCTGCCGCATTTGTCGATGGAGCATCGCCTGAGAAAGCAGCCAGGCGAAGGCGGCAATGCCGACTCCGGCAGCGCTGAGCCACGCGGGAATCGCTTCCGGGGCGATGAAATAGCCGGCGATCGCGGCGTTCGCGCCCAATGCAAAAACAATCGATAGAAGGAAGCCGACCCATTCGCGGCGCTGGAGGATGAGCCCTGCGCCCGGGACGAAGAGATTCACGAGTGAAGATAGCACGGGTGCAAACCTCTGCCCCTGCGGAGTTGAGGTCGCGCGAATCAGGGCGTGGCCACGGCGCTGGGACTATCTTTCGGCGCGATGATCATGGGCTCGCTCAACTGCTTCCAGGTACCGAAGAGGACCGGTGCGATGGCGACGACGAAGGCGCCCATGGTCATGCCCATCCAGGAGCGGCCCTGCTTGGTATTCTTTGGCTGGCCCAGGCTGCGAAAGCCGAGGATGCCCCCGGTCAGGCCGAGTACGATCGCCAAAGGAACCGCCGCCATGATGATCGGCTGTCGATACTGCGACATTCCCAGTTCGGCATTGTAGGGAATGACCATTTGTTCGGTGTCTATGCCCTTGAAGACGACGACGATCAAGCCAAGTACGACGACCATGCCCGCCATCGCCGCCAGCATCGAAGCAGTCGCCTGCGTGTCGTAAAGTCGGAAATTCAGCTTTTTCATGGTTTGTCGATCCTCACGGGTCGCCCTTTGGGGGCGCTGGTACAACCGTTCGCGGCTCGTGCCGCCTCGGTGTAGCCTATCATAATCGGTCGTCGTCTCAACGCCACGGAGTTCCGATTATGAGCCAGTCCGCCCCCATGCCCCTCGGTGAACCTGCGATCCGCGTCATGATGATGCCCCGCGACACCAATGCCCACGGCACGATCTTTGGCGGCGTGATCCTGAGCTACCTCGACCAGGCCGGGGCCATTGAGGCCCGCAAGCTCGGCTGCACGCGCGTCGTGACGGTGGCCATGGACAAGATCGAGTTTCACCAGCCGGTCTTTGTGGGCGACGTGCTCAGCTTTCTGACGGAAGTCGTGAAGGTCGGGCGGACCAGTGCCCGAATCAGGGTGCGGGTCGAAGCGGAGCGATTTGAGCCGCGTTGCGAGCGGGTTGAGGTGACTTCCGCGGAAATTGTCTACGTGGGTGTCGACGAGCACCGCAAGCCGATCGCCATTCAATCCGAATCGCCTTGTTAAAAAGGCGTCGCCGGTCGCCCTAGAACATGGGCGGCTGAGGCGGTCGCGGCGCTTCGATGCCACCGGTGCTGTCAGGCGCATCGGCGTCAGAGACGCGCTCAAAGCCTGCCCGTTCTTCGACGGCCTTGGGGTCGAACCACTCCGTCATCAGGAGGGCCCGGCGCTCGCTCAGCAGGCGGAAGTACGCCGAATTGCGAAGGGTGGTTTCGAACTTTTCCTGGTCGACCGGTTCGGTGCCGGCCAATTCCACGACGAAGTGCTTTCGAAGCTTCGGAATGGAGAGCAGACGGACAAGGGGGGCCGGCTCAAGGGCGGGCTGCGTCGTCGCGGCAGCGGTCCGCTCGGTCTCGGGCACGTCCATCGCCGGTGGCGACCAACTCGGCTCGGTCATTTCATAACAGGCATCGACAAAAGTTTCCGAGAGTCCCACGCCGGTCACGCTGGGCGCCATGAGCGTGGGCTTTCCTTCCTTCATGGCTTCCATCATCTGCCCCTCTGCGATGCGGGTGCGGCGGGCAAACGAGGGCGGCGTCGTCACGGCGATCAGCGGAGTACCCGACTTCAGGTCGGGGAAGTAATCGAGAGTTTTCTCGACGCCCAATCGAGACGCGACGGCGTAGAGCTCGCGGGCCACCGGCTCGGCCTTTGCAAAGCCGCGCTGAATTCGGATATCGCGCTCCACCTGATCACGTACTTCCGAGACGGCTGCCGGAGCCTGGGACTTGGTCGTCGCCACGACGCGGAAAACGATGTAACGGTCGGTCGCATAGTTCAACTGACCTCCGCTGAATTGCGGGGTCATCGCGGTGAACGGCGCCTCGCACGGCTGGAACAATTGAAGGCCGGTATCAGAGCTTCGATTTTCGTCATGCTCATAGAAAGGCGGGACATTGAAGGCGTAGTCCGAAAGCGTGACGGTCAACTGACCGGATAGGAAGGCCCCGCGAAGGTCCTTGTAGGACATCAGGTCGTCCTTGGACAACCATTCGGTCTCGGCATAATCGACCGGAACGCCGAACTCGCCCATGATCCGGTCGGCGACCTTTTTCATGACATCGGCGGCATCCGCCCCAGCCGGGATCGGCTTAAGGCCGGTGGTCGTATCCGTCTTTACATCCTGCCACGGCTTGGCAAGAAGGCTCTGCGCCTTTTTCATCGCCTGCTCGGCGAGCTGCGTAGCGTTGCGACGGCGAAGTTCCCGCTCGACGTCTTCGCGGGCCTCGCTGAAGCTCTTCTCGACTTGCTTAGGCTGCGGGGCCGGCGGCTCGGCGGGCTGACTCGCCGCGTCACTGGTCGGCTGGCTGGCCGGCGTCTCCGGCTCGACGTAGATCGTCTTGGTGAACTGAGCCTTGTTGGCTTTCCAGTAGGTCTTGATCGCGTCCATGCTGATCGTGACCTGCGGCGAGATTTTTGAGAGGCTCGTCGAGATGTACTGCACCTTCACGCGGTCGTCGTACTTGTAGCCGAATCCCGAATCGCTTTCCGAGGCCTTCTCGTCCTTGTGGGCGTCGAACATGGCCTGTACTTCCGCGTCGCTGATCGGCGCGTCGTTATCCAGGTATCGTTCAGCGGGAACGGAAATGAACTTCACGCGAATCTTGTCTTCGGTCTCGGAGACGAAGTGCTTCACCTGTCCTTCCGAGGGCATGGCAGCGCCGGTAACGTGACTGGCATGCTTTTGAATCGCCATCTGTCGCCTAAGGGCCTGACGAATCGCCGGCGGAGTGATCCGCTGATTGACGCGGAGGTTTTCCAGGTACTCGGCCGGCAGAGCCTTGAGGTCTCGTTCGATCTCCTGGTCCGACACTTCCACGCCGGCGCGCTCGGCCTCAAGGTAAAGCAGGTACCAGTGTTCCAGCCGGGTCGCCTTGTTGCCGAATTGCCAGATTTGCGGATACGGCGACTGGACAGGGCTCAGGCGATCGAGAACTTCGACATCCTGCCGGGCGAAGCTCAAGTCACCCTGCGTGATGTCCTGTCCAAATGCCTTGCCGAAGACCGACTTGGCCGGATCGGGAGCAAGTATCTCAACCAGGGCGGACCCGCCCACGAACGAGAGCATGGCCAGGAGCACGACGACGACCATGATCTGCTTAGTATGCGCTCGAAGCCACTTCATCATTGCGAGCTAACTCCTATGGGAGGAGATGAGTTATCGTCAGAAACGCGAGCCCAATAGCTTAACGCACGCAGCGCAGGCGTGGCAAGC
>CAZCGF010000016.1:30250-34444 GCA_964498115.1 uncultured Planctomycetaceae bacterium
CGGGGACCAACGGCCGCGGCGCCAGAGACGGTCAGATTCAGGGTGATCGTCGTGGGGTCGGTGAAGGTGACGCTGTTGACGGTGACGTCTCCTCCGCTGACCGAAGCGGAGATGTGGTTGGGATAGCTGACATCGGGGTCGAAAAAGCCGGAGCCGCTGACGACGGTTCCGGTGACGACGACATTTTCGCTCGAAGCGCCGACCGGCAGCGTCGATGGGACGGCGGATGTGGGATCGGCCGGCGGGGGTGCGATGAGTTGAATGATGCGAGTCGCCCAACTGTTGGTGGCGTTGCAGTATTCCTGGGCCGTCCACAGGGTCATACCGTCAACGGGATCGAGGCTGGTGGAAGAATAGTCTCCCCAGCGCTGCACGCCGCCTTCGGCGTTGTAGTTAAAGGTTGTGCCCTCCGCGATGATCGGCGTCTGAAGCATACCGAGCGGGTCATCGTTGTGGCGACCGGCGACGGCAATCTCGGCGCGTCGCACATCGCTGCCGACGGTGCAACCGAGCGCAGCATGGCCCTGTTCGTTCATCGCAATTGAGGGAATCCAATAGCGATCGAAATTGGCGGCCGCGTCGTCGAAAACGGTGCCGGCCTGACGAACGACCGGAGATGTAGTGAGGTCCTCAATCTCATACCAACGCGAGCCGATGCGATTGCCCGAACTGGTCGCCACGCCCGTTGAGGAGACGCGAAAGTTGTGAGCGGTCCAGAGGGTTCGCAGGCCGGTCAGTTGATTATGGAAGATCGTGGCCACGAAGAGACGATCGTCGAGGGCATCGAGCGGCGCGGTGCTTCCAAGAACGGGCACCGCGGTCGGATTATTCGTGGTCGGCACGGAGATAATGATGTTACCTGAGATCGACGGCGTACCGCCCGGATCGGAAACGCGCCGCATGACGAGCTGGTTCAAGAAATTATTGCTTGGACCAATGAAGTAGCCCTCGGTCGCCGCGGGATCGTCATTCTGCACGCCGCGCGGGGCGAAGGGGCCCTGGCCGAAGCCGTTGGCAATCCGGCGGAAGGCGCTTACGACGATGGGCCCGCCGCTTAGAACCGAACTCTTGCGAACGACCCACGCGCTGGTGCCGGCGAAGCCCGGTGCGAACATGTTGGCCCCGATGTAGAGGGCATTGTTATCGACGCCGAGGCTGGGGTAGTCGGCGAAGGCGCCGGTGTCGGCATTGGGTGTGGCGCCGACGAGATCCTGCTGGAAGAAATAGAAAGTGAAGCTGGAAACGGTGGTGATGATCGAGGTGTTGCTGACGGCGATCACGATGCGATTCGGCGTGGAGCCGGTAATGGCAATGACGAACCAGCGATTGGACATGCGATCGAATCGCACCCAGGGGTCGGCGACGATGGAGCCGCCGCGCACGCTGTTGAAGAATGTGTTGAGACTGGTACTGAGTCCGTCGGCGACGCCTGTCTTCGTAAAGACCTTGATTCGGCCGTTTGCGATGGCGACGATTTGGGTCGGGCCGACATCGGCGTTGGTATCCGGCGGAACAAACCCCGACTGATTAATGGGTACGCCGATGAATTCGACGCCCAAGGTCTGGGGAACCCTCGGGGTGACTCCTTCCCGATTCGGGCCTTCGCCGGCTTCATGGCTGGTTTCGTTCAGTTGACGCTCGGGCCAGCGGGAAACCGCGGGGCTGTTAGGTGCCGGATCGAGATGCCTTCGCCACGGTGTCTCGTGCTCCTCAAGGGCAATGAGGTTTTCCGGGTCAAAGCGCGGCTGGGGCGTCGCGTTGTCGCGGATCATGATCTCTTCGACGGTCTCGGTGATGCCTGGCTGCCCGACCCAGAGTTCGCCGGGGCGGTAGAAATTCGGATCGGCATTGGCGGCTTCGAGGGCTGCGAGTTCCTCGGGCGACTGGACATACGGCGGCGCTGCGGCGGCCTGCTGTTCACCTGTTTCGTCGAGCAACTCGCCGCCGCGTGGGAAGGCGGGGCGGAGATTGCCGGCATTTAGTTGACCGTCGCCGTTGGCATGGGTCGCGACTCGCGTCTGGACGGCAGGTCCGGTCGCGTCGGAATGAGAGCACGCGGGAACCAGAAGAAGTAATGCGAAAAAGACGCCTGGGGAAATGATTCGAAAAGTCATCAAAGATCCTCGTTTTGGAGGGGTTCAATCCGAGGTCTGATTCGCCAATTATCGGAACGTACGATCAGAAGCCCGAAGATTGCAATGTGACGAAGGGAGAGATTCCCGGTGGAGGCTGCGGTGAATCCCGAAATCGCCCACTCCAGAGTAATTAGCACCCATTGTAACAGAATCAGGGGCTCAGACCAAGAATCGGAGCGTCGCTCCGCATGGGAAAACATGCATTTTGAACCGTAAAACGGGGCTCTTGCGGGCTTGGCGGGCCTGTGCAATAATGTCGGGCTTTCCAGAATTGGGTCACGGCACAAGCCGAACGACAGCGGAGCCTTTTGTCATGTATGCCATTATCGAAGACGGCGGCAAGCAGTATCGCGTCCAGAAGGGCGATACCATCCATATTGAAACTCGAGAGCTGCCGGAGTCGGCCAAGACCATCGAATTCGCCAACGTGCTGATGCTCGGCGACGGCGAGAAGAGCAAGATCGGCGCTCCGCTGATCTCCGGGGCGAAAGTGGTTGCCTCGATTGTGAATGAAATGCGCGGCCCGAAGGTGGACATCATCAAGTTCCGCCGACGCAAGGGCTACCGCCGCAAGCAGGGCCACCGCCAGGACTACATCAAGGTGACGGTCGATTCGATCAGCGGCTGATCGAATCCCACGCGGCCCATGCCGCTCGGCAGTAGACGTCGCAAACTTCCATTTTTACTTGCTTTGTTTTTGGGGCAGATGATCAACAAGGCCAAAAGTCTTCTGCCCATCGCGCTGGTCGGCCTCATCGTCATCACGGCAGCCGGATGGGGTCCCGCGTCCGATTCATCCTCATCAAAGCCCGAGACGAGCGACTCCGACCAGGTGACGCTGGAGTTCTCCTGCAAGGCCAACGAAAAACTGTACTACGTCATCGAGCAGGAGTTCCGCGAGTACGGCGGCGTGCCTCCGCTGCTTTCCTACACCACGACCATCAAAGACCGGCGAACGATTGAGCAGCGCGTCATGGCGCGCTCGACGCAGTCGACCGACGCGCCGAACAGCACCGACCGCCGAATCACCGTCGTCTGGCACTGCGATCGCTACGAGGCGACCGAGCAGGGGATGCGCGACACGCTCTCCTTCGACTCGGTGCGGCACACCCATCCGCCGAGCACGCTGTGGGAACTCGGCGGCATCGACGGCTCGAAGTCGAGCTTCTTTTTTAACCCCGCGACCGGCAAGGCAGATATCCTCAACATCACACCGGGCAAGACCGCAGGCGAGGCCAATCGCCGGCCGCTGACGAAGATCGGCTCGAAGTGCCAACTGACGAAGGAGAACTTCGCCGAGATGATCGACATCATGGGGGCCTACTGGATGCCGATGAAGCCGGTGAAGGTGGGCGAGACCTGGTCGCGGACGATCACGGAGAATATGAAAACCTTCGGCACGGTGGAGACGGTCCTTCGCTGCACGCTGGGCGACGTGACGAAGCGCAATGGCCGACGAATCGCGGTGGTGGAGATCGATGCCGACGCGAAATTGATCCCGCAATCGCAACCGGCGTCGAATCGCACGGCGCCGGGGCGAGCCACGACGTCGCCTGCCGCCCCCCTTTCATCAAACGGTGCAAATGCGACGACACAAGCCAACGATCCGGCGACCTCACAGCCGGCGAATCGGCCGGGACAGACTCCGGCGAAGCCGCAGCGCGAGTTTCACATCGACAAGTTCACGCACAAGGGCAAAGTGGAGTTCGACCTGGACCGCGGCGAACTGGCGACGATGACCCTGCAGCGCGAGCTGGCCTTTGTGGCCAAGGTGGAATCGGAGAAGTCCGGCCCGATGGAGCTGCACTCCGGCTCGGCGCACATCATCAAAATCAAGAGCGGCCGCACACCGCCGCCCAAGCCGATCATCGTCGGCGGTCCCAAGCCGCCGGACGAACCGGAAGAGCCGGAGCCCAAGCAGACGCCATCGGCGCGGCGCAGAACGGCGCCGATCCCGACGTCACGGCCGACACATGTTCGCCCCCCACAAACGACGCAGCCGGTGACACCGCCAAGCCAACCCGGCACGCCGACGACGCAGCCGGTCAGGTAGCGGGCG
>CAZCGF010000017.1:0-7711 GCA_964498115.1 uncultured Planctomycetaceae bacterium
TTTCGACGTTTCGACGTTTCCACCGAGAAAACCACCGGAAACTCGAAGCGCCCCAACCCATGCCCGTTACAACACTTGCCAGCGAAAAAAATCGCGTGTGTCACCATATGTCACCCTCGTTTTTGCAGAACTTGCGCGCGATCATCGTCTTCGTTTTCAACCTGGACCCCTCGGCCCCTCGGTCCCTCGGCCCCTTTTCTTCGCCTATTGTCACCTTGGGCTCTACGCTCCCAGGCACGCAAAACGGCGGCGGAACAGATTGACATGGAAACCGATTCCCATCGCGGTGCATGCGAGAAGCGATCCACGCACCACCATCGCGGGCCGTCACGAGAAGGAAAGATCAAGAGCAGGATCAGGATTAGGAGCAGGATTGAGATTAAGTGTGCAAGCCGGCCGATTCCCCGTTTTCTTGACCCATCCCAGCACGCCGATAGGATCATCTACGAAGTATCTCGCAGGCGATCCAAACGATCGCCCACCGTTCGGGAGTACCATCCTTGTCCGCATCCGGCTTCCAGTCCGCAGGCCTCAACCTCACGGCCCCGCTCTCCGCGGCCTCCCTCGGCGCCTTTCAGAGCCCCACCGTCCGAAGCTGGCTCCGCGCCATGGCCTGCACCCTCGGCCTCATCGGCCTCGCCGCCCTCTTCTGGGGCGTCGACAAGTACGGGCCCGGCGTCTTCGCCCTCGACTTCTCCAACATCCGGCCCAGCGACTATCGCATGTTCAAGAACCCCACCACCACCCCGATGCGCATCTTCGGCATCCCCCACTTCTTCATCGGGTTCGCGTTTCTCTTGTCCAGCCGGCGCATGCGCGAGCCCAAGAACAAGGTGCAGCTCGCCGTCCTCACCGTCATCGGCATCGGCTTCTGCCTGCTCTTTCGCAAGGTGGGGGCGAATCTCAACATCTTCGCCGTCTTCATCTTCTACTTTTACTTTCTCATTCACGGCTTCCGCGACGACGCCCATTTCTACAAGACCTTCGGCGACATGCCCCGCGAAGCCGCCGCGACCCACGATCGCATCCTCATCGTTCTTCAGGCCCTGCAGATCGGCCTGCTCTTCTCGCTCTTCTGGCCGACCTACGCCCACGTCGCCTCAACCGACATCCGCCGGGCAGACCCGATCCTCTCGAACTTCTTCCCCGCCAGTTGGCCCTTCATCCTCAAGCTCGGCTCGATGTTCATCCCCATGGTCATCATCACCCTCATCGCCCTGCACCGCATCGCCCGCAACGTGGACGGCGGCCTTGCGGGCCTCTGGCGACTTCACCGGCCGCTCTTCATGGTCTTTGTCCTGTCGCTCGGCGTCCTCGGCCTGGCCATGTTCGGAGGGCCCGGCGCGTTCGACATCTGGGTGCTCATGCACTTCGTGGCGTGGTACTTCTTCGCCCTCTTCATGCTCGATCGCCATCCGCCGAAGGAGCCGCCCAAGAGCACCTGGGCCTGGATGCGCACGACGCGCACCGGCTTCGTCACTTTGCACACCGGCCTCGTCATTCTCACGGCCCTCATCCTCTGCGTGTCGGTCTACGTCTTCGGCCAGAAGGCCGGCGCCCTCGACGTCATCGTCGGCAAGGAGGCCTTCTACTACTGGACGATCATGCACGTCACCTGGAGCTGGGTGCCGAGGTAACGCAGGGCCGCACCGCCTAAGCAAGTCACCATTGGAGGGGTGCCTTGGAATCCGTAAATCCACCTAAAGTCGCAAGAGGCTTGGCCGCCCCGGCCGTCAAGCTGGACGAGGCCGGCCTCATCGCCGAAGACCTCCCCTGCCGACACTGCGGCTACAACCTGCGCACGCTGTCGCCGGCAGTCCAGTGCCCCGAGTGCGGCACCAGCGTCGGGCGTTCGGTTCACGGCGATTACCTTCGCTACGCCGATCCGGCCTGGGTGCGAGGACTCGCGACCGGAGCGATGTTGCTATTGGTCGCCATCGTTCTTCAAGTACTTTTAGCAGGCGTAATAACCGGACTCGTGATGATCCAGGATAGATTTCCGAAATGGACAATTGTTCTTGACATTGCCATTAACTTCATGGGAGGCATCGGATTCTGGTTAATGACCGCCGCCGATCCGGGCTCAACTGAGATACTGGGCCGCCAAAGTCTCAGGAAAACGGCAAGGATTTTTCTCATACTCTGGTTTTGTCTGGCGATGTCCGGCCCGCTAAGGCGCGGCTCTATCGCTGTCGTGCATTATTCAACTGACATTCTCAATCTCGCCATTTCCATAGGCTTTGCAGTAGCGATGCTGTCCTGCGTCAAGGCCTTGGTGCGGCGAATTCCAGACGCATCGCTGGGAAAATCTTGCCACCGATTCGCCGTGTTCCTGATCGCGACGAAGACGTATCGCGTAACTGCGGATTCCATCTGGATCTTCGGAGCGGGGAGCTCATTTGTGACTGGAAGTCGCACGTTCATGCTCTACCTCGGCATTCTCCTAATCGTTATTAGAACGGTTTGGGCAATTCGACTGACGATCAGGCTAAATTCAGCATTCTTAAGAGCTGCCCAACTTGCCCGGGACACATGCCGCGCGTTTGCGCCGCGGTCGTCACCTACCGAAGGAGGAATCCCATGAATCCGCCGCCTGTTGTTCCTACTGTAAGACCCCTATCCACAAGTGCGGCCGCCAAGCTCGACGCCGCCGGGAACGTGGCCGTCGACGTCGCATGCCGGCGCTGCGGCTACAACCTGCGCACCCTGCCCTCGGTGGGAAAGTGCCCGGAGTGCGGCACCGCCGTCGGCCGGTCGCTGCACGGCGATCTGCTTCAATACAGCGATCCCGAATGGGTGGAAAAGCTCGCCGGCGGCATGAACTGGATCATCGCCTCCGTCATCATCGCCATCCTCACAGGCATGATCATCGAGGCGGTGACGACGATGATCGGCGGGACCGGAGGCGCGGATTTCAACACGATCGCCGCACCCCTGATGGAGCTAAGCCTGGGCGCCGTCGGCCTCGTCGGCTACTGGATGTTCACGACGCCCGACCCGGGCAAAGTTGAACCGGAAAAACCAACCTCGGTGCGGAATCTGGTTCGCGGCACGGCGGTGTTCAATTACCTCGCCTCGCCGATCGCTCAGGCGCTGGTCGTCGCGCTTCCCCTCATCTCCGTCGGAATCAGCGTCCTGTCCGCGCTGGTGGGCATCGTCGGAATGTTCGCCATCTTCCTGTATGCCATTTCACTGGCGGACCGAATCCCGGATGTTCTGCTGGCCCGCAGTTGCCGCACGGTCATGTGGGGAATCGTGGTCGTCATGGTGGGCGGCATCGTGATGGCGGTGCTCTCGTCCATTGCACCGGGCGGCCCGGCGCCAGCCGGCCTGCTTGCGTTCGCCGGTTGCTTCGTCGGCGTCGGTTCCCTGGTATTCGGCATCTGGGCCATCATCCTGGTCATTCGCTTCCGAAAGGCCATGGTCAAGGCCGCCCAGACCGCCCGGGTCACCTGGGCCACGCCGCACGGCCCCGCCGTTGTCCCGGTGCCGGCGCCGCCCCGCCCATTAACTTAATGTTGCCCAATGGGTTAAGACCCACTTGCGGGACGGGAAAAGTTGGCTTAGGCTAGTAGGATTAAGGTGATCCCAGAACTTCGCGGCAGCCGCCAAGGCCCCGCGGCTTCTACATAGTAAGAGTAGAAGCGAGACCGACACCCGCAGGAAACCCACATGGCGCTTACGGCAGAGAGCAAGACGGAACTGGTTGGAAAGTATCGGCGTCACGACAAGGACACGGGCTCGCCCGAAGTCCAGATCGCCCTTCTGACCGAGCGCATCGGCCAGTTGTCGGAACACCTCAAGACCCACAAGAAGGACCACTCGTCGCGCCGCGGCCTGCTCAAGATGGTCGGCGCTCGCTCAAGCCTTCTGAAGTTTTTGACCAACACGGATCGCGAGAAGTACCAGAAGACCATTGACAGCCTCGGTCTGCGAAAGTAGTCGGCGCCGGCCATCGGGGTCGGCAATCAGCACCTCCGCCATTCCCGCTCAAAGGCAACCGTGCATGTATGGGCCGTTGCGCTGAGTGTGCGCCTCAATTTGAAGGCGAATCGCCGATCAGACTTCTTGCTCTCCGGGTAGCGGAGAAATCAGAAAAAAGGCCCGCAGGCCGAAAAAGGCCGGCGAGCAGGCAGACGTTCAATAATCGTAGTGACGCAAAGTCGTGTGTTGGAATTAATGTCGTGCAGGAAAAGTAGGTTGGATGATGAAGACGTACAGTGTTGAAGCGGAAATCGGCGGACGAAATTTGAAATTCGAAACGGGCAAGCTGGCCAAGCAGGCGGCGGGCTCGGTTCTGGTCACCTATGGCGAGACGATCGTGCTCTGCACCGTTGTCTCCGGCCCACCGCGGGAGGGCGTCGATTTCTTCCCGCTCACCGTGGACTATCGCGAGAAGATGTACGCCGCCGGCAAGTTTCCCGGCGGCTTTTTCAAGCGCGAAGCCCGACCCACGCAGAAAGAAATCCTCACCATGCGGCTGACCGATCGACCGATGCGGCCGCTGTTTCCCGATGGCTTTATCGACGAGGTGCAGATCCAGTGCATGGTGCTCTCGTCCGATCAGGAAAACGACGCCGACGTCCTGGCCATGTGCGGAGCTTCGGCGGCGGTCGTCGTCAGCCCGCTTCCCTTTGAAGGCCCCACCGCCGGCGTTCGCGTCGGCCGCGTGAACGGACAGTTCGTGCTCAACCCCACCGTCGAGCAGCGGGCCAACAGCGACCTCGAAGTCATCCTCGCCGGCCACATCGATGCGGTAAACATGATCGAAGTCGCCGCCTTCGAATTGCCCGAGGCGGTCATCGCCGAGGCGATTGCCTTCGGCTTCGACGCGATCAAGAAGATCTGCGGGATGATCAAGAACCTCGGCGAGCAGGTCAACGTCACCAAGACGTGGACGCCGCCGGAGCGAGACAAGACCATGCCCGGCCGGGTCGAGGAGCTTTGCAAGAAGTTCGACCTCAAGGGCGCCAAGCGAACCAGCGGCAAGCAGGAGCGCTACGCCGCCGTCGATGCGGTGTATGACAAGATCATCACCGAGCTTTGCCCGGAGGGCGCGACCGACCTCAAGTACACCAAGAACGACGTAAAGGCGGAGATTCAGAAGGTCGAAGAGCGCCTCTATCACAAGATGGTCATCGACGACGGCATCCGGCCCGACGGCCGCGGCCCTGAGGACATCCGACAGATCACCAGCGAAGTCGGCTTCCTCCCGCGCACCCACGGCTCGGCTCTGTTCACACGCGGCGAGACCCAGGCGCTCGTCGTCACCACGCTCGGCACCTCACGCGACGAGCAGACCGTTGACGATCTTCTCGAAGAGTACAGCAAGAAGTTCATGCTGCACTACAACTTCCCGCCGTTCTGCACCGGCGAAGTGAAGCGCCTCGGCGCCGTCAGCCGCCGCGAAATCGGCCACGGCAATCTCGCCGAGCGATCGCTCCAGGCCGTCCTGCCCAGCCCGGAAAAGTTCCCCTACACGATTCGACTGGTCAGCGACATCATGGAGTCCAACGGCTCCTCGTCGATGGCCTCGGTTTGCGGCGGCACGCTGGCACTCATGGACGCCGGTGTCCCCATCAAGCATCCCGTCGCCGGCATCAGCGTCGGCATGGTTCACGACGGCGATCGCTACAAGCTGCTGGTCGACATCCTCGGCGAGGAAGACCACTTCGGCGATATGGACTTCAAGGTCTCAGGCACCCAGGTCGGCATCACCGCCGTCCAGCTCGACCTGAAGGCCCGCAGCATCAGCCAGAAGCAGATCGTCGAGACGCTCGAACTGGCTCGCTCGGCCCGAATGAAGATCCTCAAGGACATGCTGTCAGCCATTCGCCAGCCCCGCGCCGAGATCAGCAGCTACGCCCCGCGCCTGCTCACCATCAAGGTGGCCCAGGACAAGATCGGCAAGATCATCGGCCCGGGCGGCAAGGGCATCAAGGCGATCGAGGCCAACACCGGCGCCAAGCTCGACATTCAGGACGACGGCACCGTGTACATCTCCAGCGTCAATGCCGCCGGAGCCCAGAGTGCCTACGAAATGGTCGAGCAGATCGCCGAAGGCGTCCGCGTCGGCAAGATCTACACCGGCCGCGTCACGTCCATCAAGGACTTCGGCGCGTTCGTCGAAGTCACGCCGGGCCAGGACGGCCTCTGTCACATCAGCGAGCTGTCCGACGACTACGTGCAGCGCGTGACCGATGTGTGCAACGTCGGCGACATCGTCAAGGTCAAGGTCATCCTCGTTGACGACACCGGCCGCATCAAGCTCTCGCGCAAGCAGGCGATGATCGAAGAACGCCAGGGCGCCGGTAAGGAAGTCGCCCCGGCGAACTGATCGCCGATTTAACACGCGACGGTCTGAAACGCTTCAGCCCCTCGCGATAAGCTGATTCAACGAGAAAGCCCGAACGGTACACCCGTTCGGGCTTTTCTCATGGCTGCCCGAATTCCGCCATCTGAGCTTTAGCGGATCCGTACAGCGTCATTTATCGACGACGCGCCACTTGGGGTTCGCGCGTCGTCGCGACTCGCCTACCTCAACTCCATCACACCCAGGGCGGTTTAATCCCTACGGTGCAATACACTGACAACAGATCGTCTGCGTTCCGTTGCCGTGATCGATGACGGTTCGCGTACAATTCAACGAGATGCCGCAACCGCCCACGCAAATCGGCACCGACGGCGCCGGGCTCATCTCAAGATGGCATTGGTTCGGGCTCTTGCAGTCGCAGGAGACGACCTGAATCACCTGCTGCGTCGACGACTCCACGAGCACACACTTCGGCATGCACTCGTCTCCAGACGTCGGGCACTGCGTTTGGCGGCATTGACCTGTCGCCGGGTTTACCTCGCAGGGCGCCGGCGGCTGACAGGCGTCGTCAATGCCGTTGCCATCGAGATCGCCCATGCAGAATGTTCCGAGCCCCTGCGGCGTACCACCCAGCAGATTGATGCAGCAGACAGGGTCAGCATCCTGGCAGTAAGGCCCGAGGACCGGGTCCTGCACGCAGCACGCCTGGATCGAACCCTCGCAAAGCGTTCCGCCGGTCAGCACCGTGCCGCCCTCGGCCTCGCAGCAGCGAGGATCAAGCTGCTGACACGATCCATCGGGCAGACAACACGGCAACTCCGCCTGACACGGCCCAAGCTGACCGGGCGTGCCATCGGGACACGTCGAGACACCCGCCGGGAGATTGACACACCCATTGGGTCCGTTGCAACACGAATATCGGCGGTCGTCGCAGCAGAGGCCGTCTTCAGCCGTGATGAAACCGGCAATGTTGAAGCCAGTCACAACGCCGCCGCCGTTGGTCACGCGAATCTCAAGACAGTTCTCGCATGCCCTGAAGAGCGACTGATTCGTGACGATGACATGCGTGGGCTGCGGCGTGTTGAAGGCCCAGCCGTTCGGCGTCGCGCCGACCTGCACGCCGTTGAGCCACACTTCCGCGTAATCGTCGGCCCGCAGGTCCAGGACCATCGTCGCGTTCTTGAATCGCGGATCGAGACAGAAGCAGTACTCATAGTGATAGACACCGTTGGGGCCATACTGCGCGGCACTGATCCATCGCGTACCGGGAATGGTCAGCCACGCCGGATGCGGCGTGATGACGGTGGCCGGTCGCGGCGTGAATCCTCCGCTGGCATCCACGGTTACAGTCCATGTGTCATCGTCGAGTCCGAAGGGAATCAGACCGCCGCCGTTGTC
>CAZCGF010000017.1:7811-12096 GCA_964498115.1 uncultured Planctomycetaceae bacterium
AGCAGCGGATTGCTGAATCGGTCATCGAGACAGAAGCAGAACCGGTAGCCGTAGGTTCCGTTCGGGCCGAAGTAGTTCGCCGAAATCCACTGCGTGCCCGGAATGGTGACCCACGAGGGATGAGGCGTCACCACCGTCGCCGGGCGAGGCGTGGTGCCGCCGCTGGCGTCCTGCGTGACGATCCATTCGTCATCGTCATTGCCGACGGGAATCAGCGATCCGTCCGCCGCAACGCCGGTGGCGAGACTGATCATTGCGTCCTGCGCCGGACAGCACGGGGTGTCTTCGCAGTCCGCCTTGGTGAGGATCAGATCGACGAACATCGCGATATCGTTGGCATCGTAGATCCCGTTTTCGTCCACATCGACGCATGCGCAGTTGTCCGCGGGAATCGGAATACCGAGGAAGCATCGCACGAATCCGGCGATGTCGAGTCCGTTCAGAATACCGTCGCCGTTGACGTCACCGGGGCACTCACAGGACTGCTGAATGCAGTCGCAGCACACGTCGAACGAGCCGTCCGCATTCTGGATGACGTTGCGAACACAGGTGAATCCCGGCGGGCAGGTACCTTCGCAGAAAGGCGTCACGCCCGGGAAGAACTCGACGTGACACTCCTCGGCGCCGCGGCAGTCACACTCTCTGACGGTGAAGCCGCCATTGGCCTCCATGCGAACGCAGCGCGGTTTGCAGTTCTCGCCCGCGACAGGGCAGGCGAACGGCTTGCATGCCTGCCCGTCCGTCGTCGGCTCGCAGAACGGCGGATCATCCACGCATTCGCAGCAATACTGCGTTCCATTGGGCGTGGCAAAAACTCGCTGAATGCAAACCTTGCCCGGCGGACACCCGCCGATGCACTCGGGCACCGTGGCGCCCGCGAACAATTCCGCGTGGCACTCATTCGGGCTGCCGCACTCACAGTCCGTCACGTGCGAAACGCCGTCGAAGCCGATGAGAATGCACTTCGGCTGGCACTCCTGTCCCGCGATCGGACAGACGGTCGGCGCACAGGCGGAGCCGTCCGTGAGGGGTACACAAGCAGGCGGTGTCGCGTTGCATTCGCACTCGAAGCGAGTTCCGGGCGGATATGAAGTGAAGATGACCGATGCGCTACCGCTCGGCATGCCGTTGATAAACACCTGGCACTCATTGCCCGGAGGTGGAACGGGACAAGTTCCTAAACAGCGAACGAAGTCGCCTTGCACCTGAATGTTTCCGCACATCCCCTGATCGACACAACCGCAGGCATCAACCTCCACAAGGTTCGGAAGCGCCGGGTTGAAGATGACCGATTTCACACGGCATAGTCCGGAGGGGCTGCCGCTCAGGCAGTCGCTCGGCGGAAGAGACTGGCACGGCGGGTCAGCGATCGGGCAGAGCGTTCCTCCGCCCAATGCGGAGTTGACGACCGCCTCAGCCGCGTTCTGCGAGGTGCCCTGCGGGGCGCCTTCGGCCGCGAAGGATCTCCCTGCAAGCATAATCATGGTCATGGATGCGACGAATAGAATCCGATTCCTTCTCAGTTGCATGAGGTTCTCCTGCCCGATTGAACTCGGGAAACCGCTTGCCTCTCCGGACGTGTTGACGTACCGACACTCTGGCCAGGGGCGCACACGCCCCTATAAGCCATGCGTAGGCAGGGATCGAATTGTTTCACTTGTTGCGTAAGTGATTTTATTATCAGGCCTTATGATTCCATGTCTCCCGAGCAGGCTGGTGCTCCGGGACGGTATAATTGAACCGGGGTGAAGCCGATGGCGTTGTCTTCCGCCGAACTGACATCTACCGCCTTGCTCGAGAATCTTCACGACGCGAAGAATCAGGCAATCTGGCGCGAGTTTGACGGGCGTTTCCGCCCGCTTCTCGTCAGTTTTGGGCGCAGACTGGGTCTGGAGGCCGAGGATGCCGCCGATCTCGCGCAGGAAACCCTGCTTCATTTCGTCCGTGACTATCGCGCTGGCAAGTATGACCGCTCTCGGGGTCGACTCGGGGCCTGGCTGATGGGGATCGCCCGTCATCGACTGGGGGATGCCTTCCGGAAGAAGGCCACCCGCCGTGAGACGCGAGGGGAATCCGCGATCATGGCGCTGCCGGATGAGTCTGAATTAAGCGCGATCTGGGAATCGGAGTGTCGTCAGACTGTTCTTGAAAGCGCGATGCGGGAAATGGGCGAGACTTCCCGAGTCAGCAAGCTGACCCTGGAGGCATTTCGCCTTCATGTTGTGGACGAGCTTAGCGCCCAGGATGTGGCGAATCGGCTGGGGACCACCCCAAGAGCTGTATACATGGCAAAGCACCGCTGTCTTCGTCGACTGCGAACGGTCGTCGATGTCATGAACGAGCGATTCGGGCTCGCGTAAGACGGTCGGTCGCTTCTCTCTCCTCTACGAGCCTCCCTTGCATGGGGCGGTCAATGGGAGTCCGGTCAATCATTCATGACGCGTTGTTGTTCGATCGAAGAATTGGAACGTGCGCTGACTGACGACCGGCTGCACGCATCGCTACAGGCGCATCTCCTGGCCTGCGCCAAGTGTCGCGCCCGATTTCGCGACATTGAAGAAAACAACGGCTTTCTCAAGTCGATCAAATCCGCCGGCCCCGCAGGGCTCGTCGCCGCATCCCGCCCGGAAACCGGGGGACTTCCGCGCATTGAGGGGTTCGAAATCATCCGCGAGCTGCATCGCGGAGGACAAGGCGTCGTCTATCTCGCTCGCCAGTCCGGGGCCAAGCGCCTCGTCGCGATCAAGATGATGCTCTCTGCCGCGCTGGCCACCTCGCGGCAACGGCGGCGCTTTGAACGAGAAATCGAAATCGTCGCGGGCCTGCGTCACCCGCTCATCGTGACCGTGTTCGAAAGCGGCATGACCCCGGACGGCTGGCACTGGTTCGCCATGGAGCACGTCGAGGGCGTTCCGCTCAACGTCTACCTGAGCCAGCACCGGCCGGAGCGCAACGGCTTGCTGCGATTGATGGCAGACGTCTGCGACGCCGTCAATTTCGCCCACCAGCGCGGGATCATTCACCGCGATCTCAAGCCCGCAAACATCCTCGTTGATTTCGACGGTCGCCCCCACATTCTCGACTTCGGGCTGGCGAAGGTCTTCGGCAGCCATCCGCAGGCCATCGATTCCGCAACGACGCAGGCCGGCGAGTTCATGGGCACTTTCGCCTACGCCGCCCCGGAACAGTTTCGCGGCGCCACAGCGGACATCGACACGCGTACGGACGTCTACGCCCTGGGCATCCTCCTGTACGAAGCCACAACCCGAGAGCACCCGTTTCCCGCGTCAAGTTCGCTTCCCGAATTCATCAAGTCGGTGGAGGAGCGAGAGCCCAAGCGCCCCTCGCTCATCTCGCCGGACGTCAGTTCCGAACTGGAGGCCGTCATCCTTCGCGCACTGGCCACCGAACCAGAACGTCGATACCAGTCGGCCGGCGCGCTCGGCGATGACATCACCCGCTGCCTGACGGGCGAGCCGGTCGAAGCGCGCAGGGACAGCCGATGGTACCTGCTTCGAAAGACGGTTCATCGGCATCGCTTCGCCGCCGTCGTCCTGTCCGCCTTCGCCATCCTGGTCCTCGGCTTTGCCATCGTCAGTGCCCGACAGACGCGGCTGATCGGCATCGAGCGAGACCGTGCGGTCAGTGCCGAACATGCCATTTCCCGATCGGCGGAATCCCTCGCCGCCGCGCTGCGCGAAAGCAACATCGAGCGCGGACGTCTGCTCGCCCAGTCCGGAAACGTTCCACTCGCGGAATCAATGCTGCATCGAGAGTGGCTTGCCTCGCCGCTAAGGCATCAGGAGCGAACCGTGTGGCCGCCGGATGATGCCGCTTACTGGGCGCTGTGGGAGCTCTATGCCGCCTCGCCCTGTCGGGAGACGATCCCCTGCGGAAAAGGCGGCAACCCGCGGCTCGCCTTCAACAGTACCGGCGAGATCGCCGCCGTCGCGGTCGGAAAAAGCATCAATCTGTTTCAATGGCCTGGGATGAAGCCACTGAAGGTGATCGGCCCAACGAGCGACAACATCCTTGCCATTTCATTTGTGGGTCTGACGAATCGGATTGTCGTCGGCTCGGTGCAGGGTCGCGTCGAGACATGGGACTTTTCGACAGGAGAAAAGACGAACAATTTCCAGCACGGGGATCGGGCGATCCGCACGATCTGCCCCACGCCAGACGGACAACTCTACTTGATCAATACAATGGATCATGCCGTTTGCGCTTTCGATCCGCAGGGCCGCCGCGGTGCGCCTCCGTGTCTCGAATCTGACGGGGTCAGATC
>CAZCGF010000017.1:12196-33745 GCA_964498115.1 uncultured Planctomycetaceae bacterium
GTGCGATTGTGGAGCGTCGCCGACGGGGTGTGTCGAGCCGTCCTGAAAGGACACGACAATTTCGTGGAGAGCGTGGCCTTTTGCATGGACGGCAGCCGTGTCGTCTCAGCCGCCGATGATGCAACGCTTCGCATCTGGGATTGCGCGTCATACGAATGCGTGGCTGTTCTGCGGGGGCACTCCGGCCGATGTCCGATGCTGTCCGTGTCGCCCGACGGCCGATCGATCGCATCGTGCGGCATAGACGGCAGCGTGCGGTTGTGGTCCGCGGTCGAGGGCGCGCCGCTTGCGGTGTTCAGAGGTCCGTTGGTTTCCGTTCGGGCAGTCTGCTACTCCGCCGATGGCCGACTGGTCCTGTCCGGCAGCGATGACGCGACCATCCGAATCTGGGATGTGGCGAAGAAAGAATGCGTGGGCGCCATGACCGGCAGCGATCAGGACATCTTCGGCCTGACTGTGAGCCCCGACGGACGATTCGCCGCATCCGCCACGCGCGGCGGAGTCGTCCAGTTGTGGTCGCTGGAGAGACAAGCCGCCCTCGCAGTCGTCGATAAAGTCGCGTCACAGATGTTTAGTGCCAGATTCAGCCCTGACGGGCGCACGATCGCCGTCTGCGGAGAGGCCGGCATCGTCAAACTCATCGATCTCACCTACTTTGACGATCACATTTCCGCGGCGGAGCGCGCCATTCGGGCAACTGAATCCACGGAGTCATCAGAGTCTCCCTGATGCGCCTCACCCTTTTCACCAGGCCGCGCCCTACACCCCGTCGGCAAGACGCGGCTACAATGTGCCTCCAACGGAGCCGAATGAATGTCCGAAGAGAGGCCCGACAAGAATACCCATCCTCACCACGTCGCCTCGCCCCACCTGGCCGAGCAGATCGTCGAACTCTCCGCGCTGACCGGCGGCCTGGCCCATGAGATTCGTAATCCGCTTTCGACCCTGAAGGTAAACCTGCAACTGCTCGACGAGGACTGGCGAAAGGTGGAGGCCCCGGCCGCCGATCAACCGTGCGATCCGCAGGATGTCGCCCGGCGCAGTCGAGCCCGAATCGCAACGCTGCTCAAAGAAGCCAATCGCCTCGAGCAGATTCTGTACGACTTTCTCAAGTACATTGGTAAGCGCGATCTTCGCCTCGCCGCCCACGATCTGAATCTGGTCGCCGCCGAGCTGGTCGAGTTCTACAGACCGCAGGCGCACGCCGGAGCCATCGAGTTGGAGATGATCCCCGCCGATGCGCCGGTCATGTGCCGCGTCGACGCCGATCACATCAAGCAGGCTGTGCTCAACCTTTTGATAAACGCCCAACAGGCCATGCCCGGCGGAGGGAAGATTCAGATTCGCATCTCGCAGGATTCATCAGGCGCCGGACAGCTTGTCGTTTCAGACAGTGGTCCCGGTTTCGATGTCGGGCAAAGCGATCGCCTCTTCGAGGCCTATTACTCCACCAAGAAGGGTGGCACCGGCCTGGGACTCGCCACCGCGAGGCGAATCATCCGCCAACACGGCGGGACCATCAGTGCGGCATCGCCGGCCGGCGGCGGGGCCGTGTTTACGATCACGCTGCCTCAGGATTGCCACGACTGACGATCGCTAACAGACGGGAGAACCTAATGGCCAGTGAACTTTCGCTTCATCGAGACCCGAGCCAGGAAACCTGGCGAATGTTCCGCATCATGGCGGAGTTCGTCGAAGGTTTCGAGACAATGGGGCGCATCGGCCAGGCGGTGAGCATCTTCGGCTCCGCTCGAACCCAACCCAATGAGCTCCACTACAAGAACGCCGATCGCCTCGCGGCGCGACTGGTCGATCACGGCTTCGCCATCATCACCGGCGGCGGGCCGGGGATCATGGAGGCGGCCAACCGCGGCGCGTACAACGCCAAGGGCACGTCGATCGGCCTCAACATCACCCTCCCGCACGAGCAGGATGCCAACCCCTATCAAAACGTCAGCCTGGAGTTTCACTACTTCTTCGTGCGCAAGGTCATGTTCGTGAAGTACTGCCTCGGGATGGTCTGCTTTCCCGGCGGCTTCGGGACCCTCGACGAGTTCTTCGAGGCCATGACGCTCATTCAAACAGGCAAGAGCCCCAGGTATCCGGTGGTGCTTTTCGACTCCAAGTTCTGGTCGCCGCTCGTCGGGTTCTTTCGCGAAACACTTTTACAGGAGTATCGTTCCATTTCGCCGGAGGACATGGATCTCTTCATCGTCACCGACGACGTGGAGGAGGCGGCGACATATCTTCGCACGACCGTCGACAAATGGCTGGCGGAACTTCGGCCCCCATCGGACGAAGAGGAAGCGAAAATGCCGCACGAGCAGCGCATCACCGGCGAAGGCACGCGCTACGGCAAACCGTCCATCAAGCGCGGCGTCGGCCCGCTCTAATCTCTCTGCCGAACGTCAACGCGCCAGGGCGTGAAACGCCAACCCCGCAGCGGCGCCGGACAGGACGAGCAGCGCGACGGAAACCTTGAACCGGATAAGTAGTATCATCGCCGACGCTGCGACACAGATCGCGAACCATTGAATCCCCGCCGGCTCCACGAAGAACACCTGCAAGGCGAACCAGACCGCGAGATTTAGAATCACGCCGACGACCGCGGCGGTGATCGCCGATAGCGCCGAACTTAGCGAGACATTGGCGCGCATCCGCTCCACATAGGGCGCACCGAGCAGAATCCAAAGAAAGCACGGGACAAAGGTCACCCAGGTCGTCATGGCGGCGCCCAGCGTCGCTGCCACGATCGGAGGCAGTTCGCCCGGATGATTCCACGCCCCGACAAATCCAACGAACTGCACAACCATGATCAGCGGACCGGGCGTCGTCTCGGCCAGTCCGAGCCCGTCGAGCATCGACGGTCCTGACAACCAGCCGTATCGTTCAACCGCCTGCTGGGCGACATATGGCAAAACCGCATACGCGCCGCCGAAGGTGACCATCGCCGCCTTGCTGAAGAACAGACCCTCCTTGGTAATCGAATGTTGTCCGCCCAACACAAGTGCGGCGGCGACGATCGGTGACGCCCACAAGACGACGCCTGTCATCAGGATACGCGCAGCACGCCCGAGCCCAGTCCCCGTCGCAGCCGAATCGGAACTGACGTCTTGTTCAGTCGAGACAGGCTGCCCGTGACCTTTGAGCACATTGAAGGTCGCCGGCCGGAGCCTACCGCCCAATAGCCCAATCAACCCGGCGGTAAGAATGATGACGGGGAACGGCACGCCCATGAAGTAGATCGCAATGAAGGCGCTCGCGGCCAAGGCCCAAGCGACCGGCTTGCGCAGAACGCGGCTGCCGATGCGGATGACGGCATGCGCCACAATGGCGACCACGGTCGGCTTCAGCCCGTCAAAGATCCAGGTGATCCATGGAACCTCACCGAAGCGGACGTAAATGAAACTCAGCAGCCACAGAAGGACGGCGGACGGCAGAACGAAGAGCGCGCCGGCAACGAGCGCACCCGGCGTACGATGCAGGAGCCAACCGATGTACGTGGCCAGTTGCTGCGCCTCGGGGCCCGGGAGAATCATGCAGTAATTAAGGGCGTGAAGAAACTGATCCTCGGTGATCCATTTCTTTTTCTCCACGACCTCGTCGTGCATGATGGCGATCTGACCGGTCGGCCCGCCGAAGCTGATGAAGCCGAGCTTGACCCAGAATCGCAGCGCCTCTGTGAAGGTCGGCCGGGAACCGGACATGGGGACAACCTCCACGGGCAGGCGACGTCAGGGGACCAGGTCGATCCCGCCGCGGGCAAAGGGGTGGCAGCGCAGAATCCTGCGAATTGAAAATAGCCCGCCGCGCCACGCGCCGTGGCGATTCAGCGCCTCAATCGCGTACTCGCTGCACGTGGGATGAAACCGACACGCATTACCCGGCATAAGCGGGCGAAGCACCATTTGATAGGCCCGCACCATGAGAATCAGCGGCGTTGTCATGATTCGACGGATCATGTCACCTTCCTCGCCGCAAGCCGATAGATCGGCCGGCCCTCGCGCAGATACTTGATCTCGAAATTCGTCTGCACCTGCTCGTCAACTGTCCCGAACTCAGCATCATCGAACGGCATTACCATAAACGCGGGGCTCGACAAAATCACCGACTGAATCTGGCAGAAATACTCCGCGTGATCCGACTGCGCCGCGAGCCGGCCGTTCGACTGAAGCACGCGAGCTGCCGCCTCGACAAAATCCGGCGTGAACATGCGCCGCTTGCGATGCCGCCTCTTGGGCCACGGATCGGGATGATAGACGTGCAGGGCAAAGAGCGACGCCGGCGGCACGCGGCGCAGCACAAACTCCTTCGCGTCGCAGCGCATGACACGCACGTTGGTCATGCCCCAGCGCGCCATCCGATCGGCAGCGAATCGATAATACTGATTGGCCCACTCAAGACCGAGATAGTTGCGCTCCGGATGCGCCTTGGCCTGCCGCAGCAGAAATGCCCCCTTGCCGCAGCCGATCTCCAGCTCGACGGGATGATCATTGTTGAAAATCGCGCGCAGGTCGGCGACGTCGCCCAACGACTCCGGCGCAACGGCAATGTCGTCCATGGTCAGCATGCTTTGATTATACGGTGGAGCCGCCGGCGGCGACTACGGGCGAGGGTCTGGTTCGTTCGCCACGACAGGTCGGCGGCGAAGCAGCCAGTCGATTTCCTCGCTCTTAAGGATTCGGGCAAGCAGAAGATATGCCGCCGCCGCCGAGACAAGCGGCACGAACACGTGCACACACCGCGCTCCCGTCCGGCCGAAAGAGGCGATGGGCCAATCCTGCACCCATGAAAAGACGAACGAGGAAACCATCCAGACAATCGCCCCGCCGATAAGCGTCTTGACGGCCGACCGGGCGATCAGCCTCCCGCCGATCAGCCCGCGCAGTCTCCGTCGCAGCAGCCACAGCGAAACGACGACGTGCATGGCGGCAGTCGTCGAAGTGCTGATTCCAAATGCCGCCTCGCGGATCGCCGGATGCCAGACCAGCGACGCGCTCAGGACAATATTCAGTGCCACCAGCGACACACCGATCCACATCGGCGTCAGCGTATCCTTCAGGCTGTAGAACCCGCGGAGCAGAATATGCTGGCAGCAGAACGCGGGAATGCCCACGGCGTACCACTTGAGCACCCATGCCGCCCGCAGCGTCGCATCAGGCCCGAACCGCCCATGCTCAAAGAGCAGTGAAACGATCGGCTCGGCAAGAACGACAAGAACGACCGCCGCCGGCACGCCCTCAAAAATCGCCACGCGCATCGACTGACCAAGCGTCGACCGTAGCCCTGCGAAGTCCTGCCGGCTCGCATAAAGCGAGAACAGCGGAAACACGGCGGTGGCCAGACTGATCGCCAGCACCCCGAGCGGAAACTGATAGAGACGCTGCGCATTGTTCACGGCGGACAGCGCCCCTTCGACCAGCGGATAGACAAACTCGTGCCCCATCAGCGTAAACGAGGGCGGCGCCTTGGGGCCGCGCGTCAAATACGTACAGATGTAGGCGTCAAAGAAAACCGAAAACAGCAGCACGCCCTGCCCCAGCACGACCGGAAGAAACATGCGCCCGATCCGCCGCACGTCGGGATCATGAAGCCCCAGCGACAATCGAAACTCGACGCCGTGCCTGCGAAGCACCGGCAGGATGATGAGCAGTTGAATCACGGCCGCGGCAAGCACCGTGTAGGCCACGCCGAAGACCTGCTCCTCCAGCAACTCGCCCAGCATCGGCCCGACAACCAGCACGCCGAGCATGTTCATGATGTTCAGCACGATCGGCATCAGCGCAGGCGCGGCAAAGTGATTCAGGCAATTGAGAATCGCGGAAAACAGCGCCAGCAGGCAAATGCCGATCATGAACGGAAGCATCACCGCGGTGAGGCCGATTTGCAGCTCGCGCATCGCCCCCCCGGGCTGAAAGTGCCATACCAACAGCACTCCGATTTCCAGCAGCACCGTGATCGCCACAAGGACCACCGTCATTAGGCCCGTGACGCGCCCGAGCAGAATCCAGGCGGCGCTCCGCCCGCGCTGGTCGAGGGTCTCGGTGAAGATGGGAATGAAGATCGCCGACAAGGCCCCTTCGCCAAACAGGCGGCGAAACAGATTCGGAATGAGGAAGCCGTAGTTGAAGGCGTCCTGCACCCACTTCTGCCCGTACACATGATTGAGAATGATGTCCCGGGCCAGGCCCGTGACGCGCGACAGAAGCGTGCAGGCGGCAATGAGTTTGGCGGAATTCAGGTACTTGGAGTCATGCGACATCGCGGCCGGAATATATCGGTGATGCAAGGCCGCAACAATTTACGAATCGCCCGGCGATCAGCCTTTCCGCGGGCAGCCGGAGGCAGGAAGCCGTACAAACGGCCTAGCGGGATTCCACGAGCGGCGCGTCGATGGCCGACATGCTCTTGATAATAAGGGGGGATTCGGGACGCCGATTCGCGTCGGTCGCCGTCTCGCCGATGCGCCGCAGCGTGGCGAGCGACTGGGGGCCCGTGATCTGCGCAAAGGCGGTGTATCGCCCGTCCCAGCCCGGCTGACGCGACAGGCAGATGAAGAACTGGCAGCTTCCCGAATGCGGGTCGCCCGGGAGCAGCGCCATGCCGACCGTGCCGATCTCAAAGGCCGTATCGTTGAACTCGGGCTCCAGCGTCAGACCGTCGGGCCGCTTGCCTTCGCCGTTGCCGTCCGGAGAGCCGCCGAGGATGAACTGATTCGGCATGACCAGATGGAACACCTTGCCGTTGTAATACCGACGATCGATCAACTCCAGAAAGTTCGCAACGTGACGGGGCGCTTTCTCATACAGCAACTGGATCGTCAGCGTGCCGTACTCCGTCTCCATCATGACCTGCTTGTAGGGCACGACCGTGACGACGACGGGAGGCGCCTCCAGCGCGCCGCCGTAGGGCTTCCACTTGAGCTCGTAAATGCCCGCCTGATGCAGCCCCGGATAAAATCGCGATGCATCAAACCGCAGGCCCGCGACGCCGAACGGCGCCAGCGTGATGGCCGGTATCGGGTACTCCGGTTTGCGCGTCACACGGTCGCCCATGTTCGGCATTTCTTCCGAGGCAACTTCCAACCCGCGAAACTGCGGACCCGAAAACACATGTTCGAGAGGCAGACCGACACCGATGTCCGGCCGCTCCTTCCCAACCAGCGCCCCGGGAACGGAGAGCGTCACCTTTTCATCCGTCAGATTGTAAATGGCGAACTCAACGATCACCTTGCCGCCGACCGGCACCACCGTCTTCTCAGGCCGCAACTCGGCGCGGACCATGCTCGACAGCGGCTTGTCGGGCGAGAGAGGCGCGAGCGCGTCCCCGACCGTCGGCTGAGCGACGATACATGCCGACAAGGCGGCTAATGTCGGGAGCAATCCCATCATGAAGGCCTCTTACGCAACAATGTGTCGATGATGCGCCCCCCACCCGGCGGGCATGACATCGCCAGGCGCGGCGCTGCGTCCGAACTCACGCACCCGATCCGCTGAGCACCGCGCTGATCGTGCGACATAGAATAAAGAAATCGAGCTTCAATGACCAATGGTCTATATAAAACAGGTCCAGCTTCATCCATTCCTCGAAACCGATCCGATGACGACCCTTCACCTGCCAGATACACGTCAGCCCCGGCCTCATGCTCAATCGCCGACGCTGCCAGCGATCGTACCGCACGACCTCGGACGGTAGCGGCGGCCTCGGGCCGACGATCGACATATCTCCCTTCAGCACGTTGAAAAGCTGCGGCAACTCGTCGAGGCTCCATCGCCTCAAAAACTTGCCGACCGCCGTCACGCGCGGATCGTTCTCCATCTTGAAGACCGGCCCCTCGACCTCGTTCATCGTGGCCAGCTCGGTCTGCCTTGCCTCTGCCCCCAGTTCCATCGTCCGAAACTTCAGCATGGCGAATTCCCGACCGCTCAGGCCGCTTCTTCGTTGCCGAAACAGAACCGGACCCGGAGATGTCGCCTTTATCGCCAGCGCGCATAAGAACATTATCGGCGCTACCAGAATGATCCCGATAACCGTAAGCACCACATCCGCCGCCCGCTTGACCCATAGCAGCTCCGGCGAGTGGCGCACCGGCGAGTAGGCCAGGAGCGGGATACCGTGAAAATTCACCAATTCCGGTGTTGAATGGCATGCCAGCGATTCCACCTGAATCTGGGCCGTGACCCCGATCTCCTCACACAATTGAACGTACGGCAACAGCTTCGGCAGCGCCTCGATCGGGGCGCAAAAAATGACCTCGTCCACGACGTTGCCGTCCAGAAACCGCCCCAGTTCCTCGATGCCGCCGAGGACCGCGCCGGTGGCGAATTCAGAGCCGCTCTCCTCCCAAAAGCCCCGCAAATGGCCCAAAACCATGGGGCGTCCGAGCGCGGCCGTACGCAGGAGCCTGCGTATCCGAATCGCATCGCGGCCCGTCCCGACAACCAGGACGTGCCGTTGCTGCCGGGAGTTGATCCAACTGCCGGCGATGCCTGTTATACCTCGCACCACCAGGCTGGTCGCAGGCGCCACCAAAAGCATGAAGCCGATCTGAGCCCGGGGATACTCGATTCGGACGAACAGCAGGGCCAGTCCGGCAATCAGCAGGGCCAGGATCACATCGGCAAAAATTGCCGTCCGCAGATGCCATCCGAAGGACCGCCATCGCTGCTGATAAGACCCCATCATCCCAAGAATCACAGGCCACGCGACCGGCAGGAACACCAGGACCTTCAGGTGCACCTCGCGGACGCTGCTGATCTTCCCCGGCAAAAGCTCCGGCCACGGAACACCCATATAAAAGCGGCACCGGATGATGTCGGCCAGGATGTAGGCGAAGAGAATCGCCGCACCGTCCGCGACGATCATCCCCACTCGGAATTGTCGCCATAGCCTCGTCTGAGTCATGGATGTATTGCGACCTCTGACGGTGTGCGAGTTTGAGTCTGCCGCGACGACGGCGGCGATCGCGAGGCGCCGTCAATATTCAGGTCTGCTCCCTGCCGGATTCTAAGCTCCCCGATTCCCTCGAACAAATGCCGGCCCTTCTCAGCGAGCGGGCCCTGCGAATCGAAAGAGCAGTTTCCACCGAAACTTAACCCCTCACTCACACGACCATAACGGCCACCGGCTAAAAGAATTGCACCTTTTACTGCTCCACCCAAGTCACCCTTCGCCGTCCTGACCGCGACAATCAGGGCGGCCACGTCTTTTTACACGGCTGTTTCAGCGTCCCCTACTCAATGCGGCAGGGCTCCGGTTCCTGGAGGCGTCCCAATGGCTGAGCCGCCCCTAACCGTGCTGCTCCGCCGCGTGAAAAATCTCATCCGGAATCGGAATCAACTTGCCCGCGCGGTCGATGCAGGCCAGCGTGCTCTTCGCCTCGCAGAGCAATCGATCGCCGCGGCGAAGCGTATAGGCATGGTCGATGCGCGCCCGGGTCATGCGCTCGATCTTCGTGGTCAGTGTCAGTTCGTCGTCGTAATAAGCCGGCGCGCGAAACTGCACCTCGATCTTCGCGACGGCAAAGAGCACCCCCGCCGCCTCCAGGTCACGATATCGAAACCCCGCCAGGCGGAGTAGCTCCGTTCTCCCCATCTCGAAATACTCGAAGTACTTGGAGTGGTGCAGATACCCCATGGGGTCGCTCTCCGCGTAGCGCACGCGAATGGATAAGTCGCAGGTCGTCGGCGGTTTCGTCGCGTTCATGCCGACATTGTCAACACGCCGCAGGGCCAACGCAACCCGACCGCGCCCCCGCCCCCAGCCTCAAATCCGCGCGCACGCGGAGCAAGATTTCATATTTGGAGATGATTCAAACAGTGATCCGCGAGCTAGCGAATGATGTTTCCGGTGCAGACAACCTCAAGCCTCACGTCCCAGGCGCGTTTCGCTCATTTTTCACCCAAATCGCGCGCCGCCCCAACACATGCCCGCCACAAGAGTTGCAACCGAAAAAAATCGGCTGTGTCACCTTATGTCACCTTGAGTTTGGGTCGTCCTCAGCAGGCGCCGAGCCCGTCCGGGGCCTCGACTTCTCGCGCCACTGTCTTGCAAGCTCGTCAAAGCCCTCGTCCGGCGAGACACGGTGCTTTTCTTCGTAGAGACGCACATGGGCGTTAACAAAAGTGCCGCGAAGGTAGGCGGGCAGGTTATCCATCCCAGGCGATTCGCTCATCTCGACGAGGATCGCCTCCGCCTCGCCAGTCTTGCCCTGGTCCGCGAGACAAAGAGCCAATCCCAGCTTGGACGAGTACATGGAGCGATGCTTCGTCAGGGATTGTCTCGCGTAAATCTCAAGCGCCTCACGAAAGTGCGGCTCCGCCCCGGCGGGGTCTTTCTGCTTGAGGAGCTGATAACCCATGTTCGATTCGCTCAGTGCGACGTCAGGATGGTCGTCGCCGAGAATGCTGCGTCTCACATCCAGCGCCTCGCGCAGAAGCGGCTCGGCCGCCGCAAGGTCGCCGGAAAGCTGATACATCATCGCCAGATTGTTCATGTTAATGATGACATCCGGGTGGTCATCGCCGAGCAATTTGCGATTCATCGCCAGCGCCTCGCGCGTCAACGCAATCGCCGAAGGCATGTCGTCCAATTCCATGACCGTCGTGGCGAGGTTACTCAGGCAGGTCGCAATGGCCACATGCTCTTCGCCGAGCACCTTGTGGTACATGTCGATCGTCTCGCGGAGATACTTCTCCGTGGAGACAAAATCATCGCGGTTGTGATAGACGCCGGCGAGGTTCAACAGGCTGTCGGCGACTTCCTTGCTGCCGTCCGGAGACATGGCCCGGCGCAGCTCGAGCGACTCACTGATGAACTCTTCCGCCTCGTCGAGTTCACCCGTTGCGAGCAAGAGCCCGCCCAGATCGTTCAGGATTTGCGCGAGCGGAGGGTTGGGGCGCTCCGGCAGCGCCCGCGCCTGGGCCAAAGCCTCTCGAAACACGGCCTCGGCCCCGGCCATATCGCCCTGTTCGTAGCGGCAGATGGCGATATTGCTGCGAGCGATAATGGTCTTCTCGTTCTCAATTCCCAGCCCGGACTCGTAGAGGGCCAGCGCTTCCCGCCGCACCACTTCGCTCTCACTGCTTTTCCCCTGAGCGCCCAGCACCGATGCAAGCTCCGACAGGGCATCCGCCAGCAGAATTTCATCATCCGGCCCCCCCGCTCGGCGCAGTTCAACGGCCCGCCGCAAGGCAGGCTCCGCATCTTCATTAAGACCGAGAGTTCGAAGAATCGTGCCGAGTGTAAACAGCAACTCGGACTGAACACGCGGCTGGTCAGCAAATTTGGATTCGACAAGCTCGATGTCGCGACTCAGGACATATTCACCGAGGACGTGCCGGGCGACATCCACCGCCTGAACCGGTTCGACAATGTTGGCGTACTGCCCAATCTGCTCGCTGATTTCGGCATCGGTGAGTTTCCGCCGGTCGGGCCACTTGCCGACAAATCGCCGGCGCAAACTCTCCTCCACCTGCTTGCGAAACAGCTCCTTGAAACCGGCCCCCAGCGCCTCCACGTTAATGCCGGAAAGCAGCTCGGACTGAAACTCAGCGACTTGCCGCGTCTCAGCAGAACGCTGATCGGCCAATTCCCGCTGGGCCGCCTCGGACTCCAGGGCCCGGGAGGCGCGGATCGCAAATCCGATCGAGACGATCGTGGAAACGATCATCGTCAGAATCATCGCTCCGCCGGCGATGACGGCCCGTCGATGACGCCTGTAAATCTTCTTCAACTTATAAGCCCTGCTCGGCGGGCTCGCCGAAACCGGCTTGTGAGTCAGGAAGGCCGAGACATCGTCGGCGAGTGCGACGGCGGTGGCATATCGCCGGGTGCGCTCCTTCTCCAGACACTTCATGACGATCCAGTCCAGATCGCCCTGCAGCGACCGGGTCAGCGCCAGCGGCTCCATGCGCCGGCGCTCCGCGATCTCCGAGATGGCGTCCGTCGAAGGCTCGTCCGAAGTCTCCAAACGCGGCAGCACGGTGATGTTCGACGAGTTACCCAGCGTGCGCAAGCGCGTGCTGGGCCGCGGCGGCTCCTCGTCGCGGATGATGCGCTGAATCTCAGCCAGCGGCGAAGAACGAAGCCTTCGGCTGTCAAACGGCGGGCCGCCGGCCAGAAGCTCGTAAAGCAGCACGCCCAGCGAATACACGTCACTCCGCGTGTCGATATCGATTCCCGAAACTTCCGCCTGCTCGGGGCTCATGTATTCCGGCGTGCCGACCAGTTGATGCAGCTCGGTGAAGTACGTCTTGTCGGTCAGTCGGACTTCCGTGGCTTTGGCGATGCCGAAGTCGATGACCTTCGGCAACGGCCGACCATCGGCGGAAGTCACCAGCACGTTCGACGGTTTCAGATCGCGATGGATGATGCCTTTCTGATGGGCGTGCTGCACGGCGAAACAAATGTCGCGGAACAATGTCAGCCGCTCGGCGATGGGAAGTTTCTCCCGGTCGCAATAACGGGTCACAGGTTCGCCACGGACCAGCTCCATGACGAAGTAAGGCCGCCCCTGCTCGGTCTGCCCGGCATCGAGAACCCGGGCGATGTTGGGATGATCCATCATGGCCAGAGCCTGGCGCTCGGCCTCAAAGCGCGCAATCACCTGCTTCGTATCCATGCCCGCCTTGATGATCTTGAGCGCCACCCGGCGGACCACCGGCTCGACCTGCTCGGCGAGAAAGACGATGCCGAAACCGCCCTCGCCGATCTTCTGGAGGAGCTTGTAGCGGCCGATCCGCTGACCCGGTCCCTCCAGCATCGCTCGCCCATTGACCGACTCGAAGCCCGCTCCGGTCGGGGCGTTCATGAATCGCGGATCATCAAGCGTCGCGAGGAGTTCGATCGCCTCGGCGGTGATATCGGGATTTGCGGCGGTCGCCCGAATGACGAAGTCGCGCCGCTGCTCCGGCGGGAGCCGCGCGGCATCCAACAACAACTGCTTGAGCTGCTCGCGACCGTTCGTGTCCATTCTTGGCTACTTTCCTTGAATCTGTTCCTGAAGATGTCGGAGCAGCCAGGCCCGTGCATAGCACCATTCGCGATCGACCGTGCTCGGCGAGATGTTCAGCGCGGCGGCCGTGTCGTCGATCGAGAGCCCCGTATAAAAACGAAGCTGCGCCACGCTTGCCGCCCGCACATCATGTTCCTTGAGCGCCTCAATCGCCGTGTCGATATCGAGGGCGTGACCGACGGTCTCATCACTCGCCAGATCGGCGACGTTGGCGATCTCCTTGTTCCAGCCTCCGCCGCGCTTTTTCGCGCCGACCCGGCGCGCATGCTCGATGAGGATTCGGCGCATCGCTTCCGCGGCAGCCGCGTAGAAGTGGGCGCGATTGTCCCAGCCGACTTCCGTGTCACCCAGCAGCCGCAGATACGCCTCATGCACCAGGGCCGTCGCCTGAAGGGTATGGTCGCGCCGCTCCTGGCGCATCTGCCGCTCGGCAAGTTCGCGCAGGGAACGATAAACGAGGGGCAGCAGATCGCGCGCCGCCTGCGGCGCGCCGGCGGCGGCCTCGGACAGCAGCTTCGCGACGCGTCCCTCGTCCGATGTCCCGGACGGTTCGCTTTTCTCAGACGATCTTTCAATCATGGCATTACCACATGCGAAAAGCGACCGACGCGGACCTCAGGATTCCCCCCTCGATTCCTGACAGCCCGGCATATTCTACCCTGCTCCCCCCCGCGGCATACGACGTTCCGATCAATTGATCCCGGCCTGTCTGGAATAAATGGATTTCATGATGTCGCCCGGCCCGCCATTGACGCATTCTCCCCCGTCAGCAACCCACGCCTGAAACTGACCGTCCTCGCGGACAAACCAGGGAGAAAAACCATGTCCAGAAACCGAAACTGCGCGCTGCATGCCTGCCTCACCACCCTCGCCGTCTGTTGGTCGGTCGTCTTTTCCGGTTGCGACACCATCGCGCTGCCGCCGCTCGGAGGATCAGGCACCATGGGCACGCCGAATCCGAATCCGAATCCAAACCCATCGCCTCAGGCCTCCTCCGGTCCGTTCCCATCCGGTACGTACATCTTCTCACTCAAGTCAGACCCCATCGATGGCTTCACCTTCACAAACTCTGGCGCCACCCTTGAACACTGGGTCTTCAGGCCGCCGCTTTCGCAGGGCCGTGCTTTTTGCGGGGCAGCCGCTCTGAACGACCGCATCTACGCGATTGGTGGCAACAACGCGGCACTGGCCGAACTCGCCACCGTCGAAATGCTCGATCTACCGGGCACCGGCATTTGGACGCCCGTCGCCCCGCTCTCCGCGCCGCGCACCGGCATCGCCGCTGCCGCCGCCAATGGCAAGATCTACGCGATCGGAGGTTTCAGAACCGGCGTGCCGCTCGTCGGCACGAACGAAGAATATGATCCCACGTTGAACACGTGGACCCCGCGCGCACCGAACCCGACGCCGCGTTCCTACGCCGCCGCCGTGGCGGTGAACGGCAAGATTTATCTCATGGGCGGTTCAACCATCGTCAACAACCTGTTCCAGGATACGACCAGCGTCGACGAGTTTGACCCTGTCGCGAACACCTGGACGCCCAAAGCGCCGATGCCCGTCGCCATGTCGACCCATGCCGCGGCCGAGTTGAACGGCAAGATTCACGTCGTCATCGGCACCACGCACCTGGAGTATGACCCTGCGACCAATGTCTGGACGCCGCGTAAGCCCATGATCACGTCGCGTGATCGCCTCGGGGCCTTCAGTTGGAACGGCAAGCTCTACGCGGTCGGCGGACGGGTTGGCGGCGGCGGCGTGTTCGGCGCAGCCGAAGAATACAGTCCCGAGTTCGACAACTGGACGCCCCGCATGTCGGTGAGCAGCACGAATCTCCGCCACTCCTCCGGATACGCCGCGATCGGCCCATCCTACTACCGCATCGGTGGCACGGCCCCGACGGGCCAGGGCGGAAACAATCATGACCAGCAGACCATGGAGTACTTTGCCCACACCCCGGTCTTCCCGTTCCGCAAGAACTGAGGCAGGATCGAACCGCTGACTCTCCTGCAGGGACAAATGGCGCCGGCGTGATCCATTCACGCCGGCGCCGGCTTTTTTACTGCCGGGCCTGCCGATTCGCCCGGATACGCTATGATGTTTGGTCAAGGACCTGTTGCATGCATCGAAGCGACGCACCAAATCAATTGAGTACCGCTGCCAAGGTCGAAGAGGCCCGCGCCATTCTGCGATCCCTCGGTCGGGTAGCCGTCGCATTCAGCGGCGGCGTGGATTCGACATTCGTGCTCAAGCTCGCCGTCCAGACGCTTGGAAGGGAAAATGTCCTGGCCGTTACCGGTCAAAGCGCCAGCATCGCGTCCGCCGAGGTCGAGGAGGCCATTCGACTCGCGCAAGCCATCGGAGCCGAACACGTCGTCATTGATACACAAGAGTTCAACGACCCCGACTACATCGCCAATCCGACCAACCGTTGCTACTACTGCAAGACCGAGCTCTATACGCGCATGAAGCCCTTCATCGCCGAGCGCGGCTTCGATGCCATCGTCAACGGAACAAACGCCGACGATCTGGGCGACTACCGCCCCGGCCTGTCAGCGGCGGGTGAACATTCAGTGCGAGCCCCCGCGGCAGAGGCCGGGCTGACCAAGCCTGAGATTCGCGTTCTTTCCGCCGAGATGGGCCTGCCCACGCACGACAAGCCGGCCGGCCCGTGTCTTTCCAGTCGCGTGCAGTACGGCGAATCGATCACCCTGGAAAAGCTCCGCATGATCGAAGCGGCGGAGACGATGCTCCACGAACTGGGCTTCCGGGAGTGCCGCGTCCGCCATCACGACAAGCTGGCGCGAATTGAGGTACCCGCCGGGCAGATCGAGCGGCTGGCATCCCCCGACTTGCGAATGAAGATCGACGCGGCATTCCGCGAACTCGGCTACCAGTACGTCTGCATCGACATCCGCGGCTTTCGCAGCGGGAGCATGAACGAAGTGATCGCATTCGGCGTCAAACAATTGGCGACGTAACCTTCATCTCTCGTCCGACGGCGACTCCGCCTTCCCTATCTCGGCCTTCAGTTTCGCCACGAGTTGATCCGCCAGCCGCGTCGGCTGCGGAAGCCGAAACCCCGCGTGACACCAGATCGCCGTCTTGACCGCCTCAATCAGCGTGATGCGATGACCCACGCTGACGAAGACCGGCTTGAATTGCTCGTGCGTTCGAACGATGCGGCCGATGAGCTCGCCCTTGTCCAGCATGGGTGAATTCGCGCCGCGCTGTTTCGTCGGCTCTCGATACTCCCCGCAGAGCAGGCTCTTGGCGCATCCGAAAGTCGGGCGATCGAGAAACAACCCCACATGACACGCCAGGCCCATGCGCCTCGGATGTGCCAAACCGTGTCCGTCGAGCATGAATACGTCCGGCTCACAGCGGATGCGCCGGGCCGCGGCGATGATCGCCGGCGCCTCGCGAAAACTCAGCAGGCCGGGCACATAGGGAAAACGCACCGGTCTGACGACGTGCGTCGTCTCCACCACCGAACGCGTGTGGAGGTCCCAGACGACCCAGCACGCGACGATGCGCTTCTCCGAATCTAGAAATGCGCAATCTGCGCCGGCGACCAGCCGGGGGCGCTTGCCGATCGGCTCGATCACCACGGCATCGGCCAGATCGCGCTGAATCGCCACGGCCCGCGCGGGCGTAACGTTCCATCGGTGGAGGGCACGCGGCAGCTTCATGCCGCAATCGTATCTCCTCGCTTCTCACCTGCGTAGGAGGCCGCCGATTCAGGTCCTGATTGTTTCTCCCAGTCGGGACGAATATCATTAAGGTGGAAGAACAGGTTTCGTCATCCCACCCGGCCGATTTGCATGAACCCCCTTCCTACTCAATCGCTGCGTTTCGGGCTTGCCGCGGTGATGCTGCTGGCACTTCCGGTTCGCGCCGAGCTGATCAAGCTTAGGGGAAAGGAAACGATCGCCTGTCGAGTCATCGAAACGACTGATCTTGAGACGAAAGTGATCACCTCGGAATCCGGCGAGCGCCGAGAGCTGGTGATCCCAAATCAATCGATTGTCAAACGAATTCACGGTTCCGAGGAAATCGCCAGCATCGAAACCAATCGCAGCGCCGCCACTCTTTCCGACTGGGCTGCTTCTTACTACCACGCAAGTCTGGAGATGCTGGCGAAACGCTGCATCCGCGGGGCACTGGCCCTCAAGCCACAGCTGGGAGCCAAACCACGCACCCTGGCGGCAGGGGCAGGTCGCAAGGTCGGTGAATTCGTCAATTTCTGGAACCGCATCGTTCTGCAGGCCAGGGCCGATGCGGCCAAAACCCGAGACGTCGCGGAACACATGGCCGTCGCCAAATGGGCGAAGGAAGCCGGCCTCAATGAGGACGCCGCTTACTACCTCCGCAAAGCGTGGAGCATGGCTCCGGATTCCGTCGAGGCGGGACGTCTGGCCGTCGATTGGGGCGTGTCGCTGGAGCGATGGCTGCAGGTAGACCTGACGACCGCACTCGATCAGCCGCTTCTAAAGGAATCGATTCAGGATGGGCAGGATCAGGTCATTGCCGAGGCTGAAAAAGAGTTCATCGTCATCCCGCTGCGATACGCCCCGACGTTATTCGCCGCCGAGATGAACAAGTCCTCGTCCACCACCCTGGCTCGCAATTCGCTGAAGGGAAAAAGCGGACGCGGTTATTACGGCTTGCGATTCATTTCTTCGGAAACGAATCGCCTCAACGTTGACGGCACCGATCAGAACCCGATCTACGAACGAATGGCCATCAAACCGCGAGAAGGTCGCGATCGAATGATCGAGCTCCGCGATCACCTCGGGCCTCGGATCCCCGCCCAAGCCGAGGGAGACGGCCAAAAGACCAACCGGCCGGCCAAGCAGCCGCGACTTCGGTCTCGTCCAATCGCGAGGGTCGCCACGGGATGGATCGGTCTGGTCCTGGAAGTCCCGCGACAGTCGAACACCTTGAAACTCGAATGGGCCCGCGGCGGCGAAGATTTGCTTGATCTGGCGTTCGTCCGGAGGTGTCAGTCCTCGTCGCCTGAAGTCGTGCGAACGCCGGCGGCAAATGGAGACAGCGCAAACGCCATCGGCGGATGGGCGAGCAATCAGGGCATCCGATCTGCGCTGACTCATGTGGGCGGCGCCTCGCCGTCCATGGCTGCGCTGGCGATCGAATGGCTGCTTAGTATCCGGCTGGAGCTGGAAGTCCGATCCGGTGAAGAGGCGGATGCTGACCTCGAGGATTTCGCGTCCGCGGTCGACGGTGCGATCATCCGTGCCGGGGCGCGGTCCGAGGAACAGGTCCGCGTCTCCACATGGCGATACTTTTCGACACATGCTTCGCGCTCGCGGATGACAACGTCGGCCCAGGCCATGCGGGAACTTCGTCGCGGACCGGTCGAGCTTCAGCGGAACTGGAACCGCATCGTTTCGTGCGCCCTGGTGGAGGGTCCGTGCGGCATGTGGTGGGACACGCCGTCGCCGATTCAACACGTCAAGGCACCCGAAGCGGGCGAAGATCGACTGACGGCGGTTCAGGTATGTGCCGCGAGTTTCTCGGAGGCGCTGCTCGGATCGAACGATGTGTTTGTCTGTGCCGAGGCGATGGACCGCCTGATGGGCCTGCCGACCGCGGCGACCGACTGGCGATTTCTCAAGGAGGCCTCGCTCACGGCGCAGCGTCTGGCACTGGAGCGCATTCACGACCTGCCGGACCCGACCTCTCAGAGACGGCTGATTCAGGCGCTGGTTCTCAGCGCCGCGCCGGAACTTGCGCACGATCTCTCGGAAGCGGCGCGAGAGATCGAGATGCATGCCGGCCAGACGGGTGCGGAGCTTCTGCGGCAATGGGACTCTCTCTCGCAGGCGGAGCAGAAGGTCGCGTTTCTCAGTTCGCTGGGCGGCCTGAGTCTTGGCAACAGCATTTACGGGCCGCGCTTCAACGACATGATCGGCCAGGCCGTCCGGGAGGACCGCGTAATACGCGAGGCGGCATGGCGGCTGTGCATTAACCAGCTTCGGTTCCGCAACGAAAACCTGGGAGCCGAATACTTCACGAGCCGCGGTGCTGCGGGCAGTGCATCCAATCCGAACGGGCACGGTCCGTTTCCGATGCTCCTCGACAGCGAGTCGAACGATCCGCTGATTCGTGTCGCGACCGATGCGCTGCAGCGCGGTTCGTCCGACCTGAGTTACGCGGCGGCCCGGGCGCTGATTGAGCTCGGCTACGCCGATGAAGTCGTCAGGACGCTGCTGAGCGATCCGATCGATCCGGAAAAGAGAAAGGACCGGCTTGGGCGCATGCTGGCCGATCGGGAGATCAACCGGACAGACGCGTTTGTCGCGATGATGTCCGGCCTTTTGAAGCCCGGCGCGGCGGATTGCAGCCTGCCCATTCTCAATCATCTCCGCGAACTGCTTTTGACGATGCCGGCAGAGGAAATGTGGCGATTCCGACTTGCGATCAAGGCCGGCGCTGATTTCGAGGCGATGGATGAGTTGGGGCAGCGGCTCGACCCGACGGGGACGAACAGCGTCAATAGGTTGATGCGGCTCACGGGGCATTTCACGCAGCAGGATGTGCAGCGGCTTCGCAAGGCGAGCGGCACCGCGGCGCGGTCGGAGGCGCTGGCGGAGATCAACCTGCGCGGCGGATGTCGGGTCGATGGCGATTACAAGGCACTGGCGATCATTTCGACGACCACTCAGATTCAACCGACCGCCGAGGAGAATTCCGCGGGAAAATCTAGGACCCTGCGGTGGTCGCATCCTCAGCGGGTGACGCTGGTCATGCCCCCGGTTCGACTTCAGTCGGCTGAGTTTGACGATACTTACGAGGTCCTCTGGGGCGAGAAGTCGATCGGGCAGGGGCGCGTGCTGGAGATTTCGCTGCCGGTTCGGGCTTCGCGGGCCTATTACCCGCTCTTGAGATCGAATCTGGAATGGTGGTCGGTTTCCGGGGTGAGTCCGGAGGAGGAGAGCGGAAGCGGACCGCCGGTTTTCGGGCCGCCGAGGTTTCAGAGCCGAAAGGTCTTGAAGACTCAAAGTGCCGGGACGATGACACTTCAGATCGGCGAGTATCTGAGCTGGGGGATTCGGAATGCCCGAGTCTTCCCGGCGGCGGAGCTGGATGACCTGGTTCCGCCGTCGCTTTCGATCACGCTTCGGTCGTGTGTTTTCAGCAGTTACGCCGGAACGACGGTGACGATTCAGCCGGGGATGACGCCGGCGAAGGAAGGGGACGTTCCGCAGGTGAAGCCGAATCCGGGGCCGCGGCATCTGTCGAATATCCTGCTCATCTTCGAGCGGGATACGGGTGAGAACTGAGCGCCGAGGGGCCCGACGGGGACTGAGACTGTGTCAGTCGGCGTTGGGTCCGGGGCCGAAAACGGTTCTTTCTTCGACGACGTCCCACTCATTGGCGATGGCGTACTCAATGACGGCCTCGGCCAGGGTGAGCATATCGACACGGGCCGCCGAACCGCCGAATTTGACCATCGGGGCCGAGACGACGCGGATGAGATGACGTCCAATATCGACGATATCGTATCTGGGCAGCGGATAGTGTCGCATGGCTTGCTCGAGCTGCTCGCACTGCATGGAGCCGGCCGCGGTGAGCCAGATAAAGGCCTGCTCGGTATCCGCTGTCTTCCACCACTTCGCGTCTCGCGGTTGGTTTTGTTCCTGAGCCATGACGTTTCCTCCCCCAGGTCGTCCTTTTGATCCTGACCGGCGGCGTTGGGGCCGCATCGGTCGAACTCGTCGGATTCTAGGGAGGGGTTTCGCGAAATATCAACCCTCGGTGTTGGTCCGAAATGTGCGGTTTCCTGTGATGTTTCGCGGGTGCATTGGGATCGCGAAAAAACGTGAGTACCCCGGCCGGGAAGGCAGTCGGTCGGGGCGCGGGACGCTCGCAAGTCGTTCGGAATCGAAGGTGACATAAGGTGACACAGGCCTCGCGGGGATGGTGCCAACACTTGTGGCGGGCGCGAGTTGGGGCGGTGCGGGAAAAAGGCAAAAAATCGAAAAATCGAAACGTCGAAATGGACGAGACCTGAGGCGTTCGGGTTGGGGGAACTGGTTGAATCGCGATTTGCACAACGGTCGCCCTTTACCTTAGCGTTGGGGCTTGGCCTCTATGGGTGAATACTTGCTCTGCGCCCGCGCGAGTGAAACCGGTCCGTCACAAGCCCGGCTTAAGCCGGCTGTGAGACAGGTCAAAAAGACAGTCATATTGGCCCCCCACTACCGGTTGAAACCGGTAGCAAACCCTGGCCGGCTGAAGACCGGCCACGTACTGAACCAGGCTCACTCGCGCGGGCGCGGAGCAAGTATCTCCTTTGCCATGTTCACATACACACCGAGCCCTCAAACGCGACCAAGTGGTTCTCGATCCCGATCCTCAGGTTCGCGAAAGTCTGAAACTCGTTATCACTGTGTCACCTTCCCGACTCGATTTTCAAAGACTTACAAACGAAATTCCCCGAGATTTTCCGTGCCTGTTCGGGCATACACCGGTCGTGTTTCACCTTGCGCGTTTTCACGAAAAACCGCCAA
>CAZCGF010000018.1:0-18405 GCA_964498115.1 uncultured Planctomycetaceae bacterium
CGAGTCCCTCATCGCCCAGTGACACACCATTCACATTCTCGGCTCGAACAAGAACGCTCACTTCGAATTCATATTTCAATCCGGCTTGCGAAATGCCCTGTACAACGCCGGAACGAAAACAAGATTCATCAACGTGGAAGTGACAAGGCCGCCGGTGATGACGACGGCGAGCGGGTACTCGATCTCGTGGCCCGGTCTGTTGCCGGCAATGACCAGAGGGACGAGGCCGAGGCCCGTGGACAGTGCGGTCATCAGGATCGGGGACAAGCGCTCTTCCGCGCCGCGCAGTAGGAAGGATGCGCTCATGCACTCGCCTTCCTCGCGGAGCAGATGCTCGTAGTGGCTGACCATCATGATGCCGTTACGCCCGGCAATGCCGATCACGGTGACAAAACCCACGAGCGAGCCGAGCGACAGCACGCCTCCGGTAAGAAATGCGGCGGCCACGCCTCCGACGAGCGAAAAGGCAAGGGTAAGCAGGATCAGCGCCGTAAGGCGTGCGGATTGGAATTCCACGTAAAGCAGAACGACGATTCCCGCGAAGGCCGCGAATGAGAAAACCAGCAATCGGCGCTGGGACGCCTGGCGGGCTTCAAACTCACCCAGAAACTCCGGGTGGTATTCGCGATCGAAGCTCAGGGACCGCACCTTTGCCTCCACATCCCGCGCGACGCTTCCCAAGTCACGGCCCTTGGCATTACAGGTGATATCGATGCGACGCGATGCCGACTCGCGTTTGATTTCGTTGGGCGCGGGAACGATCGCAATATCCGCAACGTCGCCCAGTCGCGCATGCCCGCCGCGAGGAAGGTCGATCAACAAGTCTTTGAGCCCGTTCGGATCAACCCGCAATCTGGAATCGCCCATGACCGCAACATCGAAGATTTTTTGTCCCTCGAAGATTTCACCGACCTTTACGCCTTGCAGCAGCGTCGTGGCAGCGCGGCGGACATCGCCCGCGGTCAGGCCGAACAGAGTCGCGGCGTCCGGCTTGAGTCGAACAAGAATCTGAGGGACAAGCGTTTGCGTCTCGACGTGAAGGTCAGCCACGCCCGGGACCTCCGCCATAACCCTTTGGACCTCCTGCGCCTTGTCTCGAAGGATTGCGAGATCCGGACCGAACAGTCGAACCACGATGCTCGCGCTCGAACCGGTCAGGACTTCTTTGATCCTCTCCTTCAGATATGTCAGCACATCTCGGTAAATGCCGGGGTACTCGTCGATGACCGCCTGAATCCGCGCCAAGGTCGCGGCAAAGTCCGCCTCCGGCTCAACGCTGATCCAGAGCTCGCAAAAGTTGGGGCCGACGACTTCATCGGCAACCTCAGCGCGGCCCAGGTGCGCGCCGAAATTCCGTACGCCGGGGATGGCGCGTAGCTCTCGGCTTACGTTGATGGTGGAACGAGTCAGCGCGTCGAGAGAAGTGCCCGGCTTCTCCACCCAGTGCATCAGAAAATCCGTCTCTTGAAAGCTCGGCAGAAACTCCTCGCCGAGGAGCGGAATGCTCAAAACCGTCGCGAGAAGTATCGCCGCGACGCTCCATCCAACTCGGGCGGGTCTGAACAGTAATCTCGGGAGGAGATTCCTGTATTTCTCTTTGAGCCATTGAACCAGTCGGGAATCTTCCGCGACATGATTGGCTCCCGGGAGCAAGAAATAGGAAAGTGCCGGCGTCACCGTCAGGGCAACCAGCAGGGAAACCAGAATGGCGAGAATGTACGAAACCGCAAGCGGCCGGAAGAACGTGCCCGCCAGCCCCTCAAGAAAAAAGATGGGCACGAATACGAGGATGACGATCATGCTTGCGAATACGACCGCGCTTCGCACCTCAAGAGATGCACGCAGAACGACGCGGAAGCTCGACACCGGCGAGCCGGCAAGGGCGTTAAGCCGCAGACGCCGCGCGATGTTCTCGACGTCAATGATGGCGTCATCGACAACTTCGCCGACGGCGATGACAAGGCCGGCCAGCGTCATGACGTTGATCGTCCCGCCTCGCCAATAGAGTACAAGAATGGCCCCCAGAATGGACAGTGGAATGGCGACTAAACTGATGGCGGCCGTGCGCCAGTTGAAAAGGAACATTACAAGGATGATCGCGACCAGCAGCGCGCCGAGAAACATGGCGTCGGTCAGGTTATCAATCGAGCGTTCGATGAAGGTCGCCGGGCGGAAGATGGTGGAGTCGATTTCGACGTCGCTCAGACCGGGGCGCAACGCATCGAGCGCAGTCTCAACTTTTCGAGTCACTTCGAGCGTATTGCCCCAGGGTTGCTTCTCGACGATGAGCAGCAAACCCGGGCCGTCGTTGATCACCGCATCGCCGATGGGCACCGGATGCCCCTCAACCACGTCAGCGACGTCACCCAGCCGAAGCAACCCCTGATCGGACTCGACAACCACCGCGCGTGCGAGTTCTTCGACAGTCTGAACAGCAGCAGCGTGACGAATGGGAATCCGCTGGACCGGCGTATCGACAAATCCACCCGCAGAAACCACCGTCGCATCACCGGCTGCGCGGACCACCTGATCCAACGAAACGCCGTGAAGTCGCAGGCGGTCAGGGTCCACGCGCACCTGCAACTGGCGATCGCGCTGACCCCAGATGGCAACATTCGCGACGCCGGGGACGGCCATCAAATGCGGTCGAATCGTCCACTTGGCGAGAGTGGTGAGCTCCACCTGAGAGAGCTTCTTTGACGACATCCCGATCTTCAGCACCCGGCTCAACGATGACAACGGAGAGAGCATGACCGGCGGCTTGGCGACGGCGGGAAGCCGGGGAGCCTCAATCGCCAGGCGCTCCTGAACGAGTTGGCGGGCCTCCATGAGATCGACGTCTTCCTCCAGGTACAGGACGATGGAGGCAAGGCCGAGCACGGACTTCGAGCGCAGTGTCGTCAGCCACGGCGTGGCGTTCAGCGCGCTCTCTAACGGAACCGTGATCAGGCTCTCGACTTCCTCTGTGGACAGTCCGGGCGCTTCCACCTGGATTTCGATTCGTGGAGGCGCAAATTCCGGAAAAACGTCCAGCGGAACGACGGTGGCCGCGCGAAATCCGGCGACCACGCTGACCGCCGCCAACGCAACGACCACTACGCGAAGCTGCAACGACGTTTTGACAATCCAGGAAAGCATGATTCGGATGCGTGGCGCGCCGGCGGGCCTCGCAACTCCCTTTTGGTCCTAGTGCCCCGCTCCGCCAAACTCAATGCCGAACAATTCGGCCGAGCCCTCCACCACGATCCGAGATTTCTCCTGGAGTCCGTCGGCGAGCACCGCGTGGTCTCCGTCGACGCGGTCAACTGCGACGCGCAGTCGTGTATAGGCGCCCGGCTCCACTTCTCGATAGACCCATTGGCCGCCGTGAATGTCGTGCACCACCGAGGCCCAGGGGATGACGAGCACATCGGTTCTAGCGGTTGCAGGGATGTCCACTCTCAACCGTTGCCCCGGGAATAAAGAAAGAGTTGGATTCTCGATTTCGTAGTACCAGTCCACGGTCGCGGTTGATGGATTCGCGGTCATGGGCGACGACACGGGCTTCGCCCGCAATGTGTAATTCCGTGAGTCGCCAAGGAGAAAAACCCGTGCCGCGCCGACTCTTTCTAGGGACGCCGCGTCTCCAACGTAGACCGGCACTTTGATCCACAGCGGGTTGAGCGAGGCGATTTCGCACAATGGAGCACCGGCGGCCACGGCTTCGCCGGCGGCAACATAGATTTTCTGGAGTACGCCGTCGAATTGGGGCGAAATCGGCAGCGCAGCGCCTGTTGCAGCCCCCTCGAGGTCACTGAAAGTGCGCTCCAGAACACTCAGCCGCGTTTGCGCGGCATCCAGATTCGATTGCGCCAGACGGTGTCCGGCTTTGGCCTCATCAAGCGAACGAACCGATCCTGCGTTTTCTTTCAAAAGGCGTTCGGCTCGCTCCAGCGCAATCGCAGCGGCATCCAGCCTGACAAGGGCCGCCTCCACTTCGCCCCGAGCCTGGGCCCTTGCCGACTCGAGGTCCGCCTGGGCTCGGGCCAGCGCGATTCGATCCGCGGGATTGAGGACCTCCCGATCTCCCCTGATGGACGGAAGCAATTCAAATAGGATTTCACCGACCGAAACACTGATTCCGGACCCGGGCCAGGTACGTGAGGACGTTGCTGTAATCGTTCCGGGAAGAGGTGACGACAGCGTAATGGATCGCCCCTCCGGAATCACGGTCGTGCCGCCATACGTGCGGAATTGTTGAGCGCTCTCGCGCACCACTTCGATCGTTCTGATCGCGAGGTGCTTGCGCGCTTCATCGGAAAGCGTGACGGTCGTCAAGTCCGTCTCCGACCTTGGGTTCGTTACGTCAACCCGCTTGACCGAGGCATGATCATCGTCATGCAACGACGACGAATCGCAGCCGACGGCCATTGCCGCCAGGCTCAGCGCCGACAAGATGCAAAGTAAAGCCTTGGTCATGAGTCTTCCGATTTCAAAAAAGCGACGCAGCAAGAATTTGCCTGCCAAAGTCAAGAAAGAACCCCAGGAAACTCTGGACAAACATGACGAATAACTGGAATAACTGATCAAGGGGACTAGTCATTGCCACTGGAAACCTCCTCGTGGTTGGACACATCTGCTTCGGGTGCGGACGACGGGCCGCGAACCGATTCGAGTCGGCCACCCAGTGCTCCCGTCAGTTCCGCGATTGCTGTTCGGTAATCTCGCAGTGCATCAGCGGACAGCCGTTTCTGTACAAACTCGGCTTCCTGCGCATCGAGCAGGATGAGCACGCTCTCCTCACCGTTCTCGTACCGGCTCTCGGCGCTTTTCAGGTTTCCCACCACCTGAGGCAGAATCTCATCCCTGAATGAACTGACCAGTTCCGCCGCGATGCGGGCGTTATTGGCGGCCGTTCGAACATCGGTCACAACCGAATCCAGGAGCTGCTCGCGCTCCTTTGAAATGCGCTGAAGGGTAAATCCTGCCTTGGCAATCTGGGCCTGATTCTGGTCCCAAATGGGAAGAGTCAGTTGAAGCGTCGGCCCGAGCATGCTGTCGATGATTTGCCGCCGTACAAGATCGCGCTGGCCCTTAGATTCGATCGTCGGCGCCGTCGGAGCCCCCGCCGCAATCGACGCCCTCGCGGTATCCGCAAGAACCTTTCGTCCCGGCAGCGCGCGGCGCTCCGTTCGTTCGCCCTGAAGCCCAATCTCCAAACTGGGAAAGATCCTGAGAAGCTGCAGATCGATGTCGCGCTCGGCCGAGGCGACTCGGGCATCCGCCCACTGAATGTCGAATCGATTCGCCATCGCCGTCGCGATGAGGTCATCTTCCGGGGCAACGACTGGATCAACTGAATCAAGTTCGCCGCTCAGGTTCCAGGAATCAGGCCAACGGGCAAGGCCGAGAATCTGGGCGAGCGCAAGACGGGAGTTCTGCAAATCGCGGGTCGCGCGACGGGACTCGTTCTCAGTATCGAGAACCTGCGTTCGGACCAGCCCTGCTTCCAGAGGGTTTGCCTCTCCGGCCCGAAGCCGTGCGTCGGCCAGCGCGAGGGATTGGCGAGCCCGCTCTGAGTTCTGCCGGGCGATCTCTTCGAGCTGAGCGCGCCATAACACATCGAAGCATGCGGACTTCGTGCGCGCGGCGATGCGCACAGCCTCGTCGAGAACGGAAAACACCGTTTGCTGAAGCTGGGCCTCGGCAATCTGCCTTCGAACGGGAATCTGCCAGAGGTCAGCCAATTGTTGCGCTAAACCAAGGGTCAATTCGCTCCGCCCACCGCCATCTGGAAAACGCGCGCCGATAACCAGTGATGGATTCGTGAGCAGCCTTGACTGAACGACATCCGCCTGCGAAGCGCCGATTGATTGAAAGAGGGCCTGAAAGGCGCGGTTGTTGAGCATGGCCACGCTGACGGCTTCCTCAATGGTCAGCCCGTCCGCAAGGAATGTTCGCACTTTGTCGTCGATGAGCGATTCACCGATCGGGTTATAGACGTCCTGCACGCCGAGTCGATTCCTGATGTCCGAACCCGCCTGCTCAAAGTTCGGAGCAGGATCCACTCGGGCGCAACCCGATCCAATCGCGGAGACGACCACCGCACCAGCCATCAGGCCCGACAAACGCCCGCGACCGCCGAGAGCTGATCCTCGTCGTGAGTTTCTCACGATCCCGACAACTTTTTTGATTGGAAAAAACATGTGGAAGACGACTGCGTTCCTCTCTCCCTGTCAGCGGCGCCCCAGGTGCGGAAGCCCGTCAAAGGCGATTGTGTAGAAGATGCCCGCGCCCCAGTCGCCATTGACGCCGTCGCCGTCCAATCCCGCGCTTCCACTGATGCCGATCTTGTGATTCGGGGCCACTTCCCAGATGACGCCCGCATCGAGACTGTGCTGGTTTCGAATCCCTGTCTCGTTGGAAGTCTCGTGAACGTAGTCGACGACAATATCGAGCGTGTCCGTAATCTTCCAGTCGCTTCCGATGGCCGCGCCCCACTGAAAATGTCGAACATCCTCCGTGTTGTCGCCATTGATGGACTCCAGAAACGGCGCGATATGGACTCGCACGTGATCGGCGACGGACTTGCTGAAAAGCGCGCGAAGCTCATAGTCAACGCCACTAGATTCGTAGCCGGACGGCACTCTGATGTAGTTCCGAAGCGCGAATGACGGCTTCCAGTCATCCTCCTTCAAGAGCTGCCAATGCCAGCCGAGACGGAAGTCGCCGTTGCCCGTCACCGCCCCGTCACCGATGTCAACCGGCAATTCCAGCGTGACATGGTGCATGGGCGCTATGCCGTAATCAATACTCAATCCGTATCGCGTTTCGTCGTCTCCGCTCTCAAGTCCGGTCGTCCATGTCATCTCGTTGCGAATCGACAGTTGCCCAGGCCTTAGTGCGTCGGCGCTACGGAGTCTCCAGGGTCCGCCGATTCCGTAGGCGCGGGATGCATAAGGATCCGGCGTGGCGCCTGCCCTCGTGGCATCCACGGGCATCTCAAAATCATTCGCCGGCTCTGACGGATCGGGTTCATACTGGGCCAGGCTAAGCGCCTCGCGACGACTCGGAGGCTGAAATGCAACGTCATACCTCGAAATGTCCGCCGACTCTCCTGCCATTGAACGGCACACGGAAAAGGCGATCACGAGTGCGGCCAAACCTAAGGCGGCTCTTTTTCTCAGTTTCATCGGAGTCCTCAATCAAGGCGTGAACTGCTCCCTGTCCGTTCCGGTCACAGTTCACGCCGAGCTCAACTCCAACCAACGATCAAATCCAATAGGCGCTCGGCGTCTTCAATCCGGCTAGTCGTCGCCGTCTTCTTCGCCCTGCTCATCCTCATGCTCATGCGTCCGGCCGTCCGGGGAGTAGAGCACTTCGTGCCGGCGATCGCCCTTGCGAAACTTGACCTCGTACATGATGTAGGTCTTCTTCTCGACATAGACCTTGGCGTCCTTGCCCGCGGCCTGCGTGGCCTTGTCCTGAACGGCCTTCGGAATCGCGTCAAAAGGCACGGCCTCTTCCAGCTCGACCAGATCACCCGACGCTGTTACGAGTGCGTCGACGTTTCCGTGCGGGCCCTTCCACGATCCCTCATAAAATGTTCCTCCGTGCTCTTTCTCCTCCGCGAATTCGGTGAGCTTGGCGTCACCCGCGAGTTTTTTCAGCGCCGCAAGCGCCGCGGCCGGAACCTCGGATTCCTTGACTTGTCGTTCGCTCTCCTCGTGCGGCCCCATCGCGCGCACCAGACTTGCACTCGCAACACCGAGTGTGACCACGGCAATCGTCGTAATGATGGTTCGCTTCATCGTCATGTCTGTCTCCCTGTTAAGAGTGTTCGCCTATTGACTGATCCGATCAGCCTCATTGCAGCATGGCACATCAGGCCCGGATGGTACAGTGCGGCGTTTTCCACACTAGTTCAGGTTCATTACAAACCTGTAAGAAATGCCCGATTGGGTGTGCGGAACGCACATCCGCGTCTTGGCGAACCGGTGCTTGAAGGGCTAAGCTAACCTTGGAAGACGGATTTAAGAGGAATTCTCGCTCCGTTCACACTTGTCCAAGGTCACAGATTCATGCGCGCATTGGTTGTCGAAGATGAGCCCGGAGTGGCGACATTCATAGAGGGATGTTTGCGCGAATCGTCTATTGCGGTCGACGTGGCAGCGGATGGTCAGACCGGTTTCCAGTTGGGGACGGAGAACCCTTACGACATCATCGTCTTGGACCTGATGCTTCCGATTCGCGATGGATTCAGCGTCGTGCGCGGTCTACGTGCCGAAGGCGTTCAAACTCCGGTCATTTGCCTCACGGCGCGTGACGCGGTGGATGATCGCGTCCGAGGGCTGGACTGCGGCGCAGACGATTATCTGGTCAAGCCGTTTAGTCCCGCCGAACTCCTCGCCCGGATTCGCGCACTGGTTCGAAGGACCTCAGCCGTTCCGACCAACCCCATTCGCGTCGGCGATCTGGTGGTTGATGTCGTCGCCCGTCACGTGGAGAGAGCCGGCCGTCGTATAGACCTGTCATCCAAGGAATTCGCACTGCTGGAATATCTCGCCCGCAACACGGGACATGTGCTTACGCGGTACATGATCCTCGAAAAGGTCTGGGACATGAACCAGGACCCGCTCACCAATGTGGTCGACGTCCAGATGACTCGCTTGCGAAAAAAGATCGATCACGGGTTTGATTCGCCGCTGATTCACACGATTCGCGGTGTCGGCTTTGTCCTTCGCGCGGAATAGGAGTTTGCTTTGCCCCGGAGCGTCCGCACACGCATCACGATGTTTGCCACGACGGTCACCTTGACGGTGTGTCTGATGGTCTGCGCGGCGCTTTACACCGGCCTTCACATTTCTCTGCATCGAGAAGTGGACGCTTTCTTGCGCGGCGAAGTTCAGGAGTTCAAGGCCGTCCTCATTCACGAGGACGATGACGACCTGAAAGAGGTGGAGCGCGAAATCCGTGCGGAATTGGGAAGCCGTCTGGGAACCGACCTGACCTTTCGGCTCCTCGATTCGACGGGACGCCTCTTAATCACCAGCGACCCCGACGACGCATTTGCAAACCCATGGACCCTTCAGCCCGTGGATCCTGCCGATGCCACGATCGTGGCGTTTCAGACGATTCCACCTTCGCCCGGATCTTCATCGGTTCGCATCTGTAGCGAACACGTGAGCTTACCCGGCAGGGGGGATGTGGTGATCCAGGTGGCCTACCGGCTCGATCGCGTGGATCAGTCGCTTTCGGTCTGTCGCCTTGTTTGTGCCGGGGCGATGGTCCTTGCTGCTCTATTCTCAATCATCGGCGGGCGCGCCGTGGCTCGCCGAAGCCTGCGGCCGGTCGCAGATCTGACGCGAACGGCAAAGCAGATCAGTGCTCGGCGACTCTCGACGCGGCTGCCCCGATCCGGCGCGAACGACGAACTGGACGCTCTGGCCGACACATTGAACGACATGCTGCAACGGGTTGAACGGAGCTTTCGACAGATTCAGCAATTCACTGCGGACGCCGCGCACGAGCTGCGAACGCCGTTGACCGCCCTCCGGGGAAACGCGGAGCTTGCGCTCACTCAAATGCGTTCCGAGGCACAGCTTCGTGCCGTCATCGAACAAAGCCTTACCTATTACCGAGTCCTGGCCCGAGTCACGGATGATCTCTTGCTTCTCGCCAGACTCGACGCGGGACAGGAGACGCTGCAATTCGAGCGACTCAATTTGTCAGAGGTTGTAGAAGACGTCGTCGACCTTTATCGCCCGCTGGCCCACGAGAAGCGCATTGAAATCGCGGTCCAATCATCGGCAGATACACAGGTCCACGCGGACCAGGGAAAAATCCGCCGGCTCATCAGCAACCTGCTCGACAACGCAATCAAGTACATGGGCGACGAGGGCTCGATCGATGTCCGTGTGCAACGCCAAAACGGCGTCGTAACCACCTGCATCGCCGATACGGGCCCGGGCATTGCAGAGGATGAGCTCCCACACGTCTTTGAGCGATTCTACCGAATCGACAGGTCCAGGACTGGCCACGGCGGCGCGGATTCGCGAAGCGTCGGCCTCGGGCTGGCCATTTGTCGATCCGTCGTCGACGCCCATGGCGGCGACATCTCGATATCAAGCGAATTGGGCAGGGGCACGCAGGTCACCGTCGTGCTCAACGCCGATGATGGAAGCGGAACCGCCTAACTTCGGCATCCGAAGCCCATCGCTCATGTTTTCGAGTGGATGGCGGGGGATCAAGGCTCAGTTCTCCGCCTCAACTTGCGTTACGGCGTCATCAAGCGAAGTACTCGATGACTGGCTCTTGATCTCCGCAAGTCGATTCAGCATACGGTCGTACTTGGCGGAGGAACTCTCCAGGGGATTGGCGCTGGTATCTGCCGCCCGGGCCCGGAGGCGCTCGATCCCGTCGTATATGCCGTCCACAGCGGCGTCGCGAAACGCGCTGCCGATAACGCTGCCGCCCTTGGTCAGCGCGTCGAGTTCTCGCTTTTCCGCCGCGACACTGCCGATTGCAATCGGTGAAATATGATCGCCCAGGCCCTGCGAGAACTCGAGCAGACGCTCCGACCCCATGTCAGATCGCAGCTTCTTCGTGCTCTCGTTGATGTCATCGATCAACATGGTTGGAAACGCTTGCGCCATCGTGGCCATCGTCCGGGCACGCAAGACCATGTCTTCAGCAGCCTTCCGTTCGCGTGCGCGATTCTGAAATGGCCCATTGGGGTCGAATTGACCGCGCTTGGCCTCCTTGATGGCCTCGTCGAGTTGTTCGTAAAGCTGATCAAGTGCGTCAATTCCAGCCGGGACAGTCAGCGGGCGCGCCAGTCGATCGGGGCTGGTGGCTTCCGTGATGAGGTTCACCAGGGCAGTCCCCAACTGAAGTTTGAGGTCGTTTGAGTTCAGCCGGTCCGTGATTTCCTGAACGATACGATCCTTGTCGCTGTTCGAGAGGAGGCCGCGCTTAAGACGGTCGGCAAGGTCCTCCAGCCCGGTCTTGGGCTCGTCGTCCATGTCGTCCAGATCTTCATCGTCCGGTTCATCATCGGCATCATCGTTCAGATCAAAACGGTCGCTCAGGCCGTCCGCATCGGCGTCGAAATCGTCGTCGTTGGGGATGCCGTCCGCATCAATATCGAAATCGAGATCATTCTCGAAATTATCGCCGTCGATATCGGGGTCCTGCGTATTCAATAACCCGTCGCCGTCGATATCGGGATCATCTTCGTTCGGCACACCGTCGCCGTCCACGTCGGGATCAACGATATTCGGAATCGCGTCGCCGTCCGTGTCCGGCGGGATGTTCGACAAATCGAATGGGAGACCGGCACGAGAAAACAGGAGCGTGAGGTAGGCGATTTCGTCGGAGCTCAAGCCCGCCGGATCTGCGCCGCTCTTCGGTGGATTGATTAGCGCCTCCCCGCTCGGCGTGCACGCCGTTACCAGCAGTGTAGCGCCGACGATCAAGGTGCTGAGCAAACCGACCGCCCCGAGCCATCGACTATTTCGAACCATGAGCTTCACGGCCAGGGTCCTCCAATCATCCAATCCACGACCTGCGATCATCGAAATCATCTGATCGTGATCGTCGCGTTCACCTGCAACGCGCAGTCCGTGTCGTTATCTCCACCCATGGTGTTAAACGTCTGGCTTCCCGCAGTGACGGGGTAGGAGTAGTCCATGGTGAAGCTGCCCATGTCATCATCCAGGCCGTGCGTCGAGCACGACGCATCGTCGTGATCGTTGAAATGGCTGCTGGAGACTCTGAACGTCTCACCGGTTGCAATGATGAACGTGCTGGTCACATCTGTGAAATCGTAAGTGGTTCCGTAGGCGATGCTGACGCCGGAGCTACACGAAATTCCACTGCGAAGCGTCGTGTCAGAGCCGCTGCCGGGCAGTCGAATGAACAGCGCACCATCTTCGAGTTCGACATCACCGTCACCGCACGCGGTCGCCGTCATGTAGAACGACGTGTACGTGAACGTCACTTCCATGTCGGGCTTCAGCGGGTTTGTCATGCGAGTATTGACTTCGTATCCGTCATTCGCCGTATCGCCGCCGACCGCTGCACGATCGCCGTCGGTATCGGAATTGTTCGGGTCCGTTCCCGCCGTCAGTTCCGCGGCGTCATTGAGGCCGTCGGCGTCCGCGTCCGCACTAAACGGATCCGAGAATACCGATCTGTCCGTCTGACCGAACACGCGAACGATCCACGAAACATTGAGTTCGGCATTATCCGTGCGTCCATCGCCGTCCGTGTCGCTCAGCAACGGGTTCGTTCCCACCGGCATGGCCGGCGCCATGTAGTTGCATTCCGTTGCCATCGCGCAGCGAAGATCGAAGTCAGCATACGTTCCCGGAGGAAAGAAGCCTCGCGGGTCGTTCGGATCGAGTTCGATTCGGTCGGCGATGGTGTCGCTGTCCGTGTCGCGGTTACGCGCGTTCATTCGGAAGAACCGTTCCATCAAATCGGGCAGACCATCATTGTCGGTATCCGGTTTGAGCGGATCGGACGTCACGTGCACCATGGAGCCGTTGACCATGATGTCCCATCCATTGATCTCGTCCGCGTCGACCATGCCGTCGAAGTCGGTATCCACAACCGTTCCGCCGTCCTTGGGATCGTTCGCCTGGCTGCCGAGGAAGAGTTCCCGGCCGTCAGGAAGCGAATCGGCGTCAGTGTCGCGCCGCAGCGGGTCGCTGGCGAAGTACTGCTCATGACCGGCGCGCTCCCGGTCATCCATGAGCGGCACGGTGTCGATCACACCGTTGAGGCCGGCGGCAATGATCGGGGTGTTGGCCATCAGGCCGGTTGTGCCTGGCGCGACCAACTGAATGTCGCCGGCCGCCGCAGTTGTGTCGGCCGTCAGGTTGACTCCCGCGACAATCGTTGGTCCAAACGCGGCAAAGTCGTCGGCCGCGGCAACGGTATCCAGGAAGTGATTGGGGCCCGGCGTCACAACGGGGGCGCCTGCTGCGACCATACTGCCGACCATGGCGACCTGTACGTCGTCACCGCTGGCCATTGTGTTAACGACTCCGTTCCCTCCGTCGATGATCGCCATGTCCGTATAGGGCGCAATCTGGATCGACGGGTTGTTGGTCGGGTCGTCATCTCCGTCGTAGAGGGTCAGCTGATAGCCGTCGATTTCCAGGTTGTCATTGATGCCGTCCTCATCGGAATCCGCTTTGCGCGGGTCGGTGCCGTATTGTCGCTCGATAAGGTCGCTCTTGCCGTCACCGTCCGAGTCCGCGCGAGAAGGATCGGAGAATACGCGGCGCTCATTGCCGGGGATTCGCAGGATCCAGCCCGTTCGGATTTCGTCAAAATCACTGATCCCGTCATTGTCTGTGTCAACTCGATCATCCGACGACCCATAGAGGAACTCTGTGCTGGAGAACAATTGGTCACCGTCTCGATCCTGCACAAATTGAAGCGAATAATTCGCTCCCGCCTTGAGCACGGTGTCGCTGATATCCACACCGTCAGGCAATGGAATCGATGAAATCAGCACCCAGAATTTTCGATCGCGCGCAGCTCCGCCGACCGTCGTCTGAATGCCGCGAATGCGAGTGAGAATCTCCAATCCATTTGAATCGACGATTGTGCCATAGGAATTGCGCACGATGGAATTGGGCGGCATGGCGATCGGCATGCTGTCATTTTCGACAAGGTTGATGCCGAGAATATCGACCAGTGCCTCGCGAATCGTGATACCCGTCGCTCGGCCATAAGCATCGAATGGCGAGGCCGTGGCGACTCGATGCGCCTCCACGTCGCCATTGCCGTAGTCGATAATGAGCCCGGCAGTTCGGTCATTGATGTCCTGCGAGCTGAACGCGAACAGGCGCCCCGACTCATCGCGAATGTTAAAGTTCGCGATCTTGACCGTAAGGGCCTGGGGCGAGATGCGAAGCTGCTCGGCGACATTGGGAAATATCTGAATATCCCGGAAAATGAAGGGCCCACGGTTCGTGTCGAAGGGCCCAAGATTAAACTGCTGATCGTCGCCGGCGATCGATCGCTCGGAAAGGAGCGTCGCCAGCGGCACGTCCTCTTTTCGCGAAGCATCGCGTATGAACGCGACCAATTCCAGATCGCTGACGGTAAAGGCTACGTCGCCCAGATTTGAGATCGTCACATCGAGATTTAGCCGCGCTTCGTCGACCGTTCGGGTAAAGGCCCGATTCTCGCTGAAGCTGGAAGCCGCCGCGATTGAGTTCTGAAATTCCTGGGACGAGCTTCGGGCCGATTCACTGCTTACGGTGGATGAGTAGCCGCGCTGTCGCGTTTGCTCGAAACCGACCTTCGCCTCAATCTTGAAACCACCAAACGGATCCATTCCGCCAACGGCGAACTCCGTGCCGATTTCCTGGCTGTACTTGTCCGTGTTCTCGCTGGACTGCGTGTCGCTGGTGGCCATCGTGTTCGACGTGCTCTGAGCCAGCGAACTGGTGCTGCTTCTCTCGTCGGTGTGCACCATCCCTCGCTCGTCCGTGTAGGAGTAAGTCTCCTTGAGAAAGATTCCCGGCGTGCCGACTCGAATCTGAGGAAGCGGAATATCGCTGCGCCGCGGGTTGCGATTGCGATTGAAAAGTTCATCGTCGTCCGTCCACTGGTCGCCGTCCGTATCCGCAAGAATCGGCGAAGTGTGGAAGAACTGAATCTCCAGTGGATCCGCCAACCCGTCGCCGTCAGTGTCCTGGTTGGCTGGGTCGCTGTACCACTCGTTGAATTCCTCGTCGTCGGTAATGTGGTCCGCATCCGTGTCATTGGTCCGCGGATCGAAGGAGAACTGGTTTTCAACGCTGTCGTCCAGTCCATCGCTGTCAGTGTCCGGATTGAACGGATCGCTCGTCACATGAAAAGTCTGCTCAGTTCCGTTCGCCAGCCTGACCGTTACCAGCCAGCCCTTCATCTCGAACCAGTCGCCGAAGGTGTCGCCGTCGGAGTCAAAGTCGATCTCCTCGCCGGTCGGAGCGGTTCCCCGAAACGTCGCCCGCGTGGGATCAATTCCCGCCGGCGGAGCGATGATGCCTTGCGGTGTCGCCAGCTCACGACCAAATGCGTCCTTCACGCCGACCACATGAACCGTGTAATTGTCGAAGTCCTGCGTCAGCGTCGTTAATTGCACCGTCGTCTTGTCCGACAGGAGCTTTGCCGAAACGACAGCAAGAAACGCCGAGTCGGTTCCAGTAATGTTGTACTTCGCCTTTTCCTCCGCCCCGGCCCCCATCGGTTTGCTGAAAGTCACGATGACGGTCTTGTTATCCATTGAAATCGCCCCAACAACCCGCGGCGGCTGGCCATCATCGAACAGTGCCCCTTCGATGTATTCGAACGCCTTGGACATGGTGAACGTGGGCAATCCCGGCGTCATGACATGGATGTCGACCTTGCCCGCAGCCTGGGCCGGCGTCACCGTCGTGATAACCTGATTACCAAGGATCGCCGTCTGCTCACCCAGGAACCCGCCGAAGAGCACGACACTGTTCGGCTTGAAGGTCGCCCCCGTAATCGTCACCCTGGTGCCGCCAAGGGTCGATCCAGCAGAAGGGGTGACACCATCCTCTGCAATCGTCGGAGGAAAGAGGTAATCCTGCAGCGGATAGAGGTAGTCACATGCGCCGGAAACCACGCAAACGGCGGCGATCAGCAGCGTTGCAAATCGAAGCCGAAAAGCACGGCGGCTGGCATCCTGCCCGGCAAGACGTTTCACCGATCTTGATTCATTTGAGCAAGTCATGACTTCTCTCTCCTGGCTCAGTTCAAGAGCCAAACAACAGCGCCGTGACATCAGCGCGAACGCGACCCGATCCGCAATTGACCCCCACGGTCCGGAAAGAACCGCTGATCAATGCCGCACAGGCACATAGGCCGTTGACTCAACGCAGTTTGGGTAAGGATGGGCCAACGGCGGACTTGGGGCTGGACAGATGCCAGAGGTATAATGAGCGCCGCCGACGCATTGCGTTGAGTTGGGCTGATTCGCACCATGGACAGCTTCCCCATCTGACGCACGGCTCCCTAAACGCCTTCACCGGACAGGTGGGCAGAACCCGTGGACCGACAGATAACGCAGGACCGACGAAGTTCGCGCAGTGCAAATTGATCCCACGATGTTTTTTCTCCAACCGGTTACTGATGGCCGCGGAGAGGCGCCTGTGACGTGTTGCACAGGGGGTTCCGTGAACGATCCCGAAACTGACAACGTGACCAGGCTGCTGGGCGAGATTCGCGAGGGCGACCGCACCGCCTTTGAGAAGCTGTTTTCGATTGTTTATCAGGAGCTAAGGGCGCTGGCCGCGCACCTTTCCCGGGACCCCAGGCACACCCTGCAACCGACCGCCCTGGTCCACGAAGCCTATGTCCGCCTGGTCCGCCAGGACGGTAGTTGGAACGACCGCAAGCACTTTTTCCACGTCGCGGCCAAGGCCATTCGCCAGGTCCTAATTGATCACGCCCGACGGCGCGGCGCGGACAAGCGGAGCGGCGCCGGCGATCGAGTGACCTTCTCCGAAGTCCTCGATTCCGGCGCAGCCGATCTGAATCTGGTCGAGTTTGAAGATGCACTCACCGCACTGGAGTCTCGGGACGAGCGCCAGGCGCACGTTGTCGAGTTGCGTTTCATCGTAGGATTGAGCATCGAGGAAACGGCCGATGTGCTCGGCGTGTCACCTCGAACCGTCAATGTCGATTGGCAGATGGCCCGCGCCTGGCTGCGCCGCGAGCTATGCGGCTCGCCTGAATCATGACCCAGATCAACCAACAGCGCCTGCGCGAACTCTTCGAATCGGTCATGGACCTGCCCCCGAGCGATCGCGCCGCCCTTCTGGACGCCGCATGCGCCGGAAACAACGCATTACGGGCGGAGCTCGACTCGCTACTGTCACACCACGATGCCGATGTGTCCGTGCTTGCTGACCATCAGGCCGGCATCGGAATGAAGGTCGCAAGCGAAATGGGATATCCGGCCCACGACCCCGCGCTGCCGGAGAGAATTGGCGCCTACCGAATCGTTCGGGTCCTGGGTGCCGGCGGAATGGGAATTGTCTACGAAGCCGAACAGGAGCACCCGGTCCGCCGCCGCGTGGCATTGAAAGTAATCAAACTGGGAATGGACACACGGGAGGTCGTCGCCCGTTTCCAGCAGGAACGCCAGGCGCTGGCGATGCTGGATCATCCGAACATCGCCAAAGTGCTCGACGCGGGCGCCACCGATACCGGCCGCCCCTACTTCGTCATGGAGTTGTGCGCGGGCGATCGGATCACCGATTATTGTGATGCGCATCATCTCACGATTCAGGCGCGGCTCGGTCTCTTCGTTCAGGTCTGTCAGGCCATCCAGCATGCCCATCAAAAAGCGCTGATACACAGGGACATCAAGCCCTCAAATATTCTGGTTACCGCGCACGACGGCCGGCCGCTCGCCAAGGTCATCGACTTCGGAATCGCCAAAGCAACCGGCGACAAGCTCACCGATGTGACCCTGCATACTGAGGCGGTCCGGCTTCTGGGCACCCCGGAGTACATGAGCCCGGAACAAGCCGAGGGCAGCCGCGATATCGATACGCAAACCGACGTCTATTCACTGGGCGTCCTTCTCTACGAAATACTGACAGGCTGCACACCGTTTAGCGGAAGGAACCTCGCAACGACGTCACTGACAAATGTGGTGCGCATCATTCGCGAGGTCGAACCCGTTCGTCCCAGCACGCGCGTGCGCGACGTGGCAGCCAACGCAATCGGAATCGCCGACTCCCGCGGAATCTCACCGCAACGTCTGCCTTCAATCCTGCAAGGCGACCTCGATTGGATCGTCACTAAAGCCATCGAGAAGGACCGATCTCGCCGCTACGCCACGGCCGGCGCGCTTGCCGACGACGTGAATCGCTATCTCGCAGGCGACCCGGTACACGCCGCGCCGCCCAGCACCCTGTACCGCGTGCACAAGTTCGTCCGCCGCAACCGAGGCAAGGTGCTCGGCGCGGGAGTTGTCACGGCGGCCCTGATCGTCGGCGCCGTGGGTACCTTATGGCAGGCGAGTGTGGCCAGACGCGAAGCAAGGGTCGCACGGGCCGCGGAGCGTGATGCCCGACGAATCGCTGAGTTTCAGGCGCAAATGTTGGAGCAGATCGATCCCAGCAGCGCCGGCGACGAACTACTCGCAAACATGCGCACTCAATTCACGCGCGATATCGCCAAAGGCAAGCTGTCGCCCGAGGTTCAGAAAGCCGCGATCGCGGAGTTCGAAGAACAACTCAGGCAGCTCAACTCAACGGATCTCGCTGCCGATCTCATCGACAGCACCATTCTGGCCCCTTCCGTTGATTCGATCGCCCGCGAATTCTCCGAGCAACCGGCCATCGAAGCCTCGCTCAATCAAACGCTCGCCACGCTGTATCGCGCCAT
>CAZCGF010000018.1:18505-30430 GCA_964498115.1 uncultured Planctomycetaceae bacterium
GCTCGGCCCTGATAATCCGACCACCTTGATCACACAGAACTTCCTGGGTGGTTTATTGTGGCGACAGAATCGCCTCGACGAAGCGGAATCGGTTCACCGCGAAACACTGGAAAAACGCCGCCGGATTCTCGGCGAGCTACACCCGCGAACCATCAACAGCATCGCAAATCTCGGCGAACTTCTCTTCGCCGCGGGCAAACACGCCGAGGCCGAGCCTTTCCTTCGTGAGGCCTTTGAGAAGCGCCGCAAGGTGCTCGGGGCATCGCATCCGCACACATTGGCGTCGATCGATGGCTTGGCCGGAATGCTGGAGGCGGAGGCCCGATGGAACGAGGCCGAGCCGCTGCGACGCCACGCCGCATCAAGCCTCGCGGAAATCAACAGCCGTGGTGGAATTGAGTTGGTCACAGCGCGCTTGCAACTTGGTCGCGTACTCTTGGAACTTGGGCGCCTGGCCGAAGCGGAGAAAGAACTCATCGCGGCCCACGAATCTACCGCCACAGGCGGACCGGGGATGGACGACGCCGAGCAGCGCTGCGCCCGGTTGCTCGTCCAGCTTTACAACACATGGGATATGACAGACCCGGGCAATGGCCACGCCGCACAGCGAGAGCTCTGGAATGCCAGGGTCGATTCTGAGTCTTCAAAGGTCAACGGAACAAACGAACGCCGCTAAACGACATCCGGAGTGAACCGCATTCACTAGAGCGGACAGTCATCACCGCCGATGATCATGTCCACAAACGCATCAAGGTCGGCGATACTCGCGGAGCCCTGCGCGGAGATATCCGCGCAGCCGCAGTCGCCATGCGCAACTCCCAGCACGCAGTCCAGATACCCCTGAATGTCGAGGCCGTTGCGCTGGCCGTCAACGAAGCAGTCCCCGGCGCACGCCCCGGGCACGCGAACCGTCGCGCCGACAGAGTCCGGCGAACCGGTCCGAAAGAGCCCGATCGTAGCTTCGCCGCTCACCGGGCCGACATCCGCGTCGAACCAGAAGTTGTACATCGTGCCGAACCGCAGGGCGTTGCTGTTTGCGTTCTGCGCGAAAGTCTGCGGACTGTTCCATTTGACGTCGTTGGCATTGACGTTGAAAGGCCAGTCGGTGTTGTCAAACGGCTCGCCGGAGTGGTAGTCCACATCATGGAATCCCACGTTGGCGATCGTTGTCCCGGTCGGGAATGGTACCGACAGCGATCCGGCGCTGCGGTGCGAATTCAGATTGTAAATGGCATAGTCATAGCGCCACATCCCGTTGCCGAGCGGGGTCACCTTGCTGGCCACATGAAACCGCCCTTCGGAAGGCACGTCGACGGTTGTTAACTCGACGGACTCGTCAGGATTGCCGATTCCCAGACCGTGATCGCGCCATGCCATGATCGCCGGCTCGCCGACGTGCATCGGCCCAACCGGGAAAATCTGGAAAGAAAGCTCCACGGTGAATTGCTTGTATGACGCATTGTTCATCGCATTGCCCGCGATGGCATCGGCGGCTGCGACGTAAACACCCTCCGAAAAATAAAACGCCCCGGCGTTCTGATTCGGGTCAATATCGCTTGTCGATATCTGGAGACGCTTATAGATTGCATTCCCGCTGCCGCCCGAGGGCCCGGGATACTGACCGGTGAAGGCGTTGCAAGCCGAGCGCGGCCCGAGGATGCCCTGTCCACCGTTGTAACTCGCTCCGTAGATATCGCGACAACCCGCGCCAAGCTGGCTCCCGCCGCTGCCGTTACAAGGCAAACCGCATCCGCTCCCGGCGGCCGCGACCGTGGCATTCTTCAGCCAGGACATGCCGATCTGCTCGAGCCTTCCGTTCGCCAGCCTGTATGCGTTCATGCCGAGCAGCGGCGAAGTGGAATTCCACGGAAGATTCACATCGCCGAGATTACACGTGTAACTCCCCAGCGAATACCCGTGGATCCCACCGGAAGAGCCCCAATAATGAATGCCCTGCGTGTCGGCATAAACAACGTCAACGCCGCCTACCGAACCGCCGGGATTGAGCGTTGCCGTCAACGTAAAAGTCCCGGTCGCGCCGCCAAACCCGGCAACACGGACGTAATACGTCTGCCCCATCAGAACGCTAACCGTTGTTGTCGATCGCAGATCGCCGCAGGCATCGTCATCACAGCCGAGTTCGGCCCCGCCGCACGATGAAAACACGGACAGCGACGTATCCCAGGTCGCTCCGCCGCAAAGGCTGAAAGTCGCGAGCCCGTCTTCGCCCGGAATGAAGTAGTACCACACATCATTGACGTCGCCGGACCCGGCGCAACTGCTGAGATTGGTGCCGCTCGCACCGACGCTCGTCCCGGCGATCGGCGTATCAACAAATACTTCGATGGCAGCGCCACACTCGTCATTAGCCGGCTGGGCCTGCACAACGGACACGGGTATCGCCAGCACTGCGATCGCGAAGGTAATCGTGATTCGAATCAATAAGTATCCAACATTCAGGGGGGCTCGGGGCATGAAACTCACTCCAAAGAACGATGACACGGTCCGACGGCCGACCCTGTGCGAAGGAACCTGCCGGCGCCGGGACCGCCTTATTTTGAATCGACAGGTACGGCTGGTTGACAGACTGCCGAACACGCACGAGCGATTGGCCCGTGCGACCCCGAAGAATCAAGCGAGACGGTTTATCAGGAGTTCATTCTATGTGATCGGCATACCTCAAGACAACGATTGATCGTCCGATCATCTGACAAATCTCAAAATCGTGCATCAATGCACAATAGGCTTTGACGCCTCGCCATCTCCCGGTAATCTATGCCGATTCTTGATCGCCGAAGTCGTGAATCGCATCCATTCGCCATCAGGAGCATGTCATATATGACGCGACCCAAAGAGCAGTGGGCCAGTCGTCTGGGAGTCATTCTCGCCGTCTCGGGCTCTGCCGTCGGGCTGGGAAATTTTCTCCGATTCCCCGGAAACGCCGCGCTCAATGGCGGCGGGGCGTTCATGATTCCATATTTCATCGCCCTGCTGGTGCTCGGCATTCCCATCTGCTGGATCGAGTGGGCCATGGCGCGACGCGGCGGGCTCGCCGGCTACAACTCTTGTCCCGGTGTCTTCAGCATCATCTGGCCCAATCGCTCGAGCAAGTATCTCGGCTCATTGGGCCTTCTCATCCCGCTCGTCATTTATATGTACTACGTCTACGTCGAGTCGTGGTGCCTGGGATACTGCTATCTCTACGCGACCATGCCCTCCGACTTCGCCGAGTGCGGGCAGGACCCGGCGAAGTTCAGTTCGTTCTTCAAGACATTTGTGGGGCAGGATCAGGACGGCCTGATGATGGCGGGGGGGCTGCATACCAGCGTCGTCTTCTGGATCATTGTCTTTTCAATCAACTTCGCCCTCATCTATCGCGGATTGACCAAGGGCATCGAATCGTTCTGCAAGTACGCGATGCCGGCCATGAGCATCTGCGCGATCATCGTCCTTGTCCGCGTCCTGACGCTGGGAACACCCGACGCCGCGAAGCCTGATCAAAACGTAGTAAAGGGTCTGGCCTTCATGTGGGAACCAAACATGGAGAAGCTCCTGAAGTTTGATACCTGGCTGGCCGCCGCCGGGCAGATCTTCTTCAGCCTCTCTGTCGGTTTCGGTGTCATCATCAATTACGCCAGTTACCTGTCCAAGAAGGACGATCTGATTCTCTCAGGACTTACCGCGACTTCGACCAACGAATTCTTCGAAGTGTGCCTCGGCGGATTGATTACCATCCCTGCCGCGTTTGTATTCCTCGGTGCAACCGGCATCGCCGATTCCATCAATTCGACCTTCTCGCTGGGTTTCCACACACTCCCGGTCGTCTTCTCCCACATGCCGCTGGGCCGGCTCTTCGGGTTCCTCTGGTTCTTTATGCTCTTCCTCGCGGCAATCACCAGCTCGCTCTCCATGCTCCAGCCCGTGGCGGCGTTTCTGGAGGAAGCATTCAACATCGGTCGCCACACGGCCGTCGTGATTCTTGGCGTCCTCACTGCGGCAGGCGGCCTCTTCGTCATCTATTTCAGCAAGGGCCTCGGCGCGGTGGACGCCATCGACTTCTGGGTGGGCACGCTGGCTATCTTCATCCTTGCGATGATTCAGGTCTTTATGTTCTCTTTTAAGTACGGTGTGGATCAGGGGCTCAAGGAAGCCCATGAAGGCGCCCACATGCGCATCCCCCGGTTCTTCTATTTCATCATCAAGTATGTGACGCCGACCTATTTGCTCATCATTTTCGTCGGCTGGTGCGTCCAAAGTCTGCCGAATCGATTCAAACAGCTCCAGGCAGGCGGTGTCGAGCTCTACTCCGTCATCATGATCCTGATCGCCCTGGCCATTCTCATCGTAATGATCCACTTCGCGGGCAAGCACTGGAAAAAACGAGGCCCCGAGCCGACACAGATTCCAATCCCCGGCGGCTACCCCACCGCAGAAATGGAAAAAGGTGCGCGATGAACTCCTACGGCTGGCTCATCATGTGCGTCTCAATCGGCTTCGTCCTGGCTCTGGTGTCGTGGTGCTACTACAAAGTGCTGACTCTGCCTCCACTTGAAGAAGGCGAGCAGTTGTAACGCCCGCGCGCAACGGCGATGAACATCAACCGTTCAGGATCACCGACACAAATGCCGCAATGTCCGGCGGATTGATCACTCCGTCGTCACTGCAATCGGCCGGACATTTCAGCGACAACGGCGCCGCGGGCGGGTTGAGGAACGTCGTCACAAAGAGCTGAATATCGCGACCATCAAACAGCCCATCGTGGTTCATGTCGCCTGACTCGCACCGCCGAAACCACGGCGTGGCAAACCGCGAGCTCAGCATGAAGTCCAGCAGCATCTGTCCGACCTTCTCCTCCCCGGTCATGGATGGGTGCGTGCCGTCAGCATCCAGATCACCACAGACATAGGTAAGCCCGTCGCTGCGCGGCGTCGTGCCGTCTGCCCAAAGGTAGGGCCCCCAGGCCACCCACGGCACGACCGTGTTGTAATCGAGATCACCGGCGATCGAATCAATTCCGCCGCCCCCGGCCTGAGCAATTTGCGCCTCTATGACCCACTTGGCGGAGAATCCATTTTCATAGCTATACGGCTCCGGGTTCAGCGGCGACAATGGCGTCGGGTACCCGGCATACCCCGCATAGATTCGCGTTGAGAGAAATGCGATCCGGCAATTGGGATATCGCGTGCCCACCGCCCGCAGAATCTCGCCGATGTCCCTCTCAAGGACAAACGCGTCCGACGCGGGCGATGGCAGCGATATCGTCGGTCCCGGTTCCGCCACCTTGATCCAAACCGCCTGCACCTGCGCCTCGGTAAGCCCCTGTGGTGCCAGCACAGTGTCACGAACTCGATTGTAATTGCTGTCCGACGGATCGTCCCACGTCGCCGCGGCCTGCCCGCCAAGCGCGCCATTGACAATGGTGAGCGTGCTGTGGTTTACCCGAAAGTCTGTCGCCGCCTTGCCCATAAATGTCCATGAGCTGCACGGCAATCCACCGCCCGCCGAACAGAATTCCTGCGTCGTGTTCGACATGCCGATCGAAAGCAGCACCATCGTCCCGGAAGGATCGGCGTTGCCCAGGTTATCAAGCGGCTCAATCGCCAGTGCCCGGGACCGACCCTCGGCGAAGTGCGCCGGCGGCGGCGTGTTCGACCCACCGGGATACAAACCGCCCTGATATGTGCCGAGGTACAACCCCGTCCCCAGGTCATTCAATGGAACGAAGCCCACCGAAGTGACCGTGCAATCCGCGGCACGACTCGGCGAGCCCGCTCCAATTGACATCGCGATGGCAAGACATGCCGCGGCGATTGATGTTCCGAATAAACGACGAGACATCACTTTCCTCCCTCTCCTGCTTCGGCGGCGTCGCGCTACACTGTAAAAGGGTGCCTATGCGGCGCGGCCTGTGAATAGATCGAGCGGTCCATTAACCCTAACGCCCGTCCCGACTCGCACATTGCCATCCTCAAATCAGTATAACCTCGTCGAGGTACCGACTCCGCGCACGGCCGTACAGCGGTACAATGCCTCCAAGGCTCGACGCCAACCCGGAGCACGCCCATGCAGCAGCGGTTCATTTTTTGGTGCCATCCCTGGGATCTCGAGGACGAAGGCATCGACGCGACCCTGGCCCGACTGGCCGGCGATATCGGCGTGGACACCCTCAGCGTCACCGCCGTTCATCCCGGCATCTATCAAGTACGGCCCCGCCCGCTCGGCGACAGATGGACCTTTCAGTCAGGAGCGGCCGCACACTTCCAGCCCGATTCAAAGCGCTACGGCTCCTCGCGGATTCGACCGCACGCCGCCGCATGGATGAAAAATCGAAACCCTCTGGAGCGCATCGCCAAGGCCGCCGAACGCGAACGACTACGCCTCCGCGTTCGGGTCTCCCTGCTCAATGGAGAGGAACTCGTCGCGAAGTACGCCCACGCCGCCTGTGTCAATCTGTTCGGCGATCCCAGCCGCAATAGGCTCTGCCCCTCCCATCCCGATGTCCGCGAATACGTCACGGGCCTCGTCGAAGACCTCTGGACCAACTACGGCCTCGAGGCCATCGAGCTCGACGGCCTCGACTGGGGACATGACAGCCGAATCACTCTTACCGACGACGCACACCATGATGAGTTGCTCGGTCAATCTAGCTCGTGGTGCTTCTGCGCATCCTGCCGACAAAGGGCAGCCGAATCATCCATCGACGCCGAAGCCGTTCGCCTCGCCGCCGTGGACCATTGGCGTCTGACGGCGAACATGGAGATTGATTCCCAGGACCGCGATTGGGAGACCTCGGAGGCGCACGCACTGGTCTCGCGCTACCTGAATCATCGCCCGGCAACGATCACTTCTCTCATCCAGTTGATCCGTACCCGATCGCCGGCGGCATTGCGATATCACCTTGATCCGACATCAGGCACGGTCGGCACCGTCGCGGCCAGTGAATGCGGCGCTTGGGTTCAACACTGTGGCGGCGCCGACGCCACAAAAGTGCTTGAGTCCGCCGGCACCATCGGCGCGCCGTCGAATTGCGATGTTCTGATCCCCCTCTCCCGTGCAACAATCAAAGACGGCCCATCACTGGTCGCACTCGTACACCAGCTCTCTCAGGTCGGATACGCGGGAATCGGCTTCGACTCCTATGGCCTCACGCCCGAGCCGTGCCTCGATTGGGCCCGCCAGGCCGTCCGCTACGCCCGCCGCGAACCGGGCGCCTAGTCAAAACCCCGCCCCCTACAAAAACAGCGAGCAGGCGGCCTTTGGGGCTGCCTGCTCGTTGCAGAGTTATCGTGATGGTGACCTTCGATCGAGACGCCGCTTAGCGCGTCGTAGCGGTCAGGAGCGCGGATGACTGTTGTCGTAATCCCGCTTCAGCTGGGCCGTGGTCACGTGCGTATAGACCTGGGTGGTGCTGATGGACTGGTGTCCGAGCAGCTCCTGAACGCTTCGCAGGTCCGCGCCGTTGTTCAGCATGTGGGTCGCGAAGGTGTGGCGGATCGTGTGGGGGCTGATCGACGGATCGAGACCGCACATGATCAGATACTTGTCGAGCTTGCGGCGAACGCTTCTCGTCGAAAGGCGCTGGCCGTGCTTGTTGACGAAGAGGGGCTGCTGATCGAATGTCGCGTTTCGCGGATCGCGCGATCGCATGTCCACGTACTTCCGAATGGCAATCAGCGCCGTAGGGCCGATCGGAGCGATTCGCTCCTTGCGCCCCTTGCCGCGAATCCGCAGGCACTGCCCGGGGGCATCAACGTCGGAGATATTGAGTGCGACCAGCTCGCTCACGCGAACGCCGGTCGAGTAGAGCGTCTCAAGCATCGCCCGATCCCGCGCTCCCAGGAGCGTCGAGTCGTCCGGCGTCGAGAGCAGCTTCTGCATCTGCGTCACGTCGAGGAACTTCGGCAGGCGCTTTTCCTGCTTCGGAGTCCGGATCGTGGCGACCGGGTTCTGCGTGACGAAGTTTCGCCGCAGGCAGAACTTGTAGAAGCTTCGCAGCGTGGCGAGCTTTCGCGCAGAAGTCGCCTTCGAGTACTCCCGCTCGTGCAGGAATGAAAGGAAGGAGCGAATCTGGTTCGCGTCGGCCCCCAGCAGCTTCTCACGAAGCAACTGAAGCTGACCGGCGTTCTGCGTCGACACGGGGGCCGTTGCCACCGCGGTCGAGCCGCCGCCGCCATAGCCGCCGACTGACGGGCTCTTGCGCGTTTGCACAGAAGCCTGTGCTGCCGCATCAGGCCCGCCCAGTAGAAACTGGCCGAACTGATACAGATCAGCGGCATAACACTTTCCCGTGTGGGGCGAGAAGTGGCGCTCGAAGCGCAGGTAGTTTAGAAAATCTGTCACGAGTGGATGTTCTTGGCTCATGATCACGAAACTCTTTTCGGCGAAGTCACGTTCTGTTTCTCTGCAACCTGGCTCAGGCACACACCTGGCCTCCCCACCAAATCACAGCCTTATCCGGCGACGGCCCGGTCTTAAGAGGCCCTCACCGCTGCGGACCCACCATCCGCAAGGCAACTGCCGTATCGGGCGTTTCAAGTCCGGAGTTCATCTAGTTCCAGTTCTAATCTTCGACCCATCTGATAACTCAGCACGGCGGCGTCAAACCAGTCGAATTCGCTGGTCTTGTCGCTCGCCAGACTGGCAAATGCCGCTATCACATCGGCCTCGCCGCCGGGCTGATAGCGAAAAAGGAATCGGTGACGACCCTTGACCAGCGAAAGTTGCCGAACAGAGCCATTCATATCGGGTGCTCCATGGATTCTAGGCCCGCTAACTCGGTCCTGAGGCATCGCTGTTGAGCCAGGAGCCGGGTAACGGCGTTATGCCAGACGAATCGGATATAGAGAGTCTGTACTTTCAGGTATTGTTGATAGCCCATCTGAAGATCTTCCTTGCGGTCGTCGGCATAGGCCTTTACCGCGTCAACCACGTAGGCGTGATTGGCGTTGTAAATGACCTGAACCTCGCCCGTGGGCCGCCGCGGATCATCCAGATCGCTGACTATCGATGTCGGCCGCGCCCCCCTGGCCATCGTCGACGGATCCATTCCCATCGAAACCGGCCGGCGAACCGAGTAAATCTGCATCGCCACGCCAATGATCGGCGTGTAAGCGTCGTACTCCGTGATTCCCGTCACGATGATCGCATCGGCGCCGACCGCCTCGGCAATCGCCAGCGCGTCTTCCGTCGACTCGATCTGAGTGCGCCCCCGCGCCGCCAGCGCCGCCACCACTCTGCTCACCGGCAGCACCGTCGCGCCATCCACGTAAGTCAACTCAGATGCCAGCAACTCTGCGAGTTTGATCGAATCGAGCGTCAGCTCGTCGCTGAAATTCAGAATCGGTGCGACGCAAAACGTCGTCGGTTCAATCAGCGCCGTGTGCACCCGCACCTTCTCCTCCGAGTGCGTACACGACACAAGCACAACGCAAGACATCGCCGCCGGTCCCATGAACCGGAAGCGGCCGCGACGCGAAGCCCATCTATTCACACGACCGGGTCGCATGATGCCCACAATCCTTGCTAGTCAACCGTCTCGATGACCTGCGCCGCCTTACGGCTGCCCGTCAGCGCCGGAGGAGTCTCAACGCCCGACGGCCGGAACGGCCGAAGGCTCCAGATCGTCTCCGTCTTGTTTCGTCGCGCAGTAAAGAAGATGCGCCCGTCAGACGACCACGACGGAGAGTAATGCTCGCCCGTACCGCTGGTCAGTCGCTGAAGACCTCGACCATCCACGTCTACGACGCCGATGTCCGACCGCCCTCGACGAACGGCCTGTCCCGCCTCATTCCGGGAGTCCGGAGAGTGAACCCATGCAAATGCAATACGAGTCCCGTCGGGCGACCAGCAGGGGGCGATGAACGCAGCATCCGTACTGCTCGCCACTTCCGTCGGGAACAAAGCCTCGTTTTCCTGTATCTGAATCGTCCAGATGCTGAACCATCGGCTGCCGCGCGCCCGTGCCCGCTGATAGGCAATGGCATCACCCTTCGGCGACCATGAAGGAAACAGCCCCTCCCCGATCAGCCGCTTCACGCCGGGGTTATCCACGTCACAGATCCAAAGCTCGCCCTGCCCCTCCTGCGGATGCACGCGGCAATAAACGATCTGCTTGCCGTCCGGCGACCAGCTCGGATGAAGCTCAGGCATCGGGTTATTCGTAACCTGTCGCGGATTACGTCCGTCCGCGTCGAGCAGCCAGATGTCCCAGTGACCGGCGCGATCGCTGGCAAAGGCAATCTGCTTGCCGTCCGGCGAATAAACCGGCTGAGCGTCGGATGCGTTCTCGTCGGAAATCTGCGTGATCGTCGCCCCCTGCGCCGGCTTGGTATAAAGATGACTGTGTGGAGAATGTCGCGTCGAGGCAAAAACGATCGTGCTCGCCGTGGCGTCCAAGGCCGGATCAAAATCCGCGCCCTCGCTGGGAGGCGTGTGCTGCTGCAGATTCGTCGCCGCCTTCGCCTGAAATGCCACGTCTCGCGCCGGATTGCCTTGCCCAAACAGCATCAGGTCACGGTTGGCGGCTCCGTCAGACCAGGATTCCTCTGCTCCGGCCGACTCTGGCCCGTATTCTCGCTCGTCAGTCGAAGCCGGCACGGCGCGCGATGCGGTTCGCTCCCAACTCGTCGTACAAGATAGGGCCACGCAAAGGCAAACACCGGAGACAAGAATCGCACCGAATCTACTGAACCACTTCATGAGATAGGCTCCGATTCAAGCGCCGGATCACCCGGTCGCTACCTGCCACACCCTCGATGACTCGCGGTGCGGCGCTTTGCCCCGCCTTTGTCGATAACTCGCTTGTCCAGATGTCAGGTCGATTTGAGGACATCCGAACGAGGGCAGGTCTGTCCGATAAGTCAACTTCCATCTATCGACGTCGCAACCCACTCATCTTGAACATCAACCCGCTTCATCTGAACCCACAAATGCTTATAAATAATGAAGTTGTATCTCTGTCGATCCAGCCTCGCGAGCGGCATTTCCTGCGCCGAACCGGCAGATTCTGCCGACCGTTTGAGTCAGGCGAAACTACGGCCCTTCCAGCTCTGATCTGAGCCCCAGAGCGCAAATCTTGCCCTGTGAAACCTGCCGCTAAGTCAAATCCCGCCGTCCGCCGCGCGAACTCCTCCGACCGCATCGATTCCAGATCAAGCCGTCCACGCTTGGTCGCCCGTCGCCTCCAACCATCCCATTTTTGCAGCATTTCAGGCAGACAAAATCGCCGTTGATCATCAAATGCTGCTTGCGCATCCCCCGCCTCAGACGCGCTTGCCAATGCCCGGCTTCCGGCTACCCTAGTGCCCCTTGGCGTCGCAAAGCGCGGTGGTGGTCTCGATGGCCCCGGCGATTCCAAGTCTCGGCAGGCTCACTGGTTGAGTGGCCGGGGTAATCGAGGGTGGTCCGTCGGAACCTTCAGCAGGCACAATGCAATACCAAAGCGCTTTAGCACTCGGCGTCCTGATCCCCCTGATCAGCTTCGCCATCCTCGCCTTCACCGGCCACAAGTTCGGAAAACCGAAGGCGTCCTACGTCGCCCTTCTCGCCATCGGCCTCAGTTGTGCCCTCGGCACCTACGTCCTCGTCGGCTGGCTGGGAGCCTCCCCCGAGATTCGCGCGAAGTTGTCCGCGGAAGCCTACAGATTCGACTGGGGACGAATCGGCGATATTAAGATTCTCGTCGGCGTAAAGCTCGATTCACTCACCGTGATCATGTACTTCATGGTCACCTTCATCGCCTTCTGGATTCACTTCTTCTCGATCGGCTACATGGAAGGCCACAGCGACGAGGTGGATCACGTCAGTAAGTACCACCGCTTCTTTACTTACCTGTCGCTCTTCTGCTTCTCCATGCTCGGGCTGGTGATTTCCAGCAGCCTCCTGTTCCTCTTCATATTCTGGGAACTGGTAGGCCTCTGCTCATAC
>CAZCGF010000018.1:30530-33279 GCA_964498115.1 uncultured Planctomycetaceae bacterium
GCAACCATGGTCGCCGCCGGCGTCTACCTCGTCGCCCGCGTCTTCCGGCTGCTCACGCCGGATGCCCAGTTCTTCGTCGCCGTCATCGGCTGCATCACCCTGACCATCACAGCCCTGATCGCCATCGTGCAGACCGACATCAAGAAGGTGCTGGCCTACTCCACCCTCAGCCAACTCGGCTACATGATCTTCGGAATGGGCGTCGGTGCCTGGGTCGCGGCACTCTTCCACCTCATGACCCACGCCTTCTTCAAGGCCATGCTCTTCCTCGGCTCCGGCCAGGTCATCGAAGGCTGCCACCACGAGCAGGACATGCGCAAGATGGGCGGCCTCCGAAAGAAGATGCCCGTCACCTGCTGGACCTTCTTCATCGGCGTCCTCGCCATCGCCGGCTTCGGCATCCCCAAGACCCACTACGGCCTCGGCGGCTTCTTCAGCAAAGATGAAATCCTCGCCGTCGCCTACGAACGCACGTTCAATCTCCCCTCATTGAAATCAAGCGACGCCGCGGCAGACGACGCCGGCGAACACGCGAATGCAGGCGACAATGAACGCAATGAGCCGATCAGGCTCGCATCCGCGCTCACGTCACCCGCCGCAACGCTGTCAATCGTCCAATCTCAACTGGCTTCCACCGATGAGCACGGCGACGGGCACGGCAACGCAGATTCACACGGAACCGGCACCCCCGAAAAACTGAAGATCGCCGCGACGTTGCCCGTCATTCCGCAATGGATGTTCGCCCTGCCGATCATCATCGCCTACATCACACCCTTCTACATGATGCGGTGCTGGTGGATGACCTTCTGCGGCAAGCCGCGCGATCACCACGTGTACGACCACGCCCACGAAAACTGGAAGATGTTCCTCCCCCTCGTCGTACTCGCGGCCGGCACGGTCTTCTGCAGCTACAGCACCTTCCGCCCGCTCATCCACGAAGCCGCCGGCTTGGCAACAAACTCGCCCGCCATCGTCGCCATCGACGGCGAGGCGCATGGGCTCGGCGAAGTCCCCTCAATGCATGTCGCCGGGCACGATGGAACCACGGAAAAGGTCGCGACGAATCTCACCCTCGACCATTCCGTCGGAAAGAACCCCCACGACTGGCTCGCCTACGGCGTCGGCCTCTCCTGGCTCATCGGCATGGGCATCGCCGTCGTCATCTACCGCAACGGCCTCGCCTTCGCCGACAAGCTCAAGCGCGCCTTCGGCCCGATCCACACTTTCCTCGAAAACAAGTGTTACATGGATCACCTGTACGACAACGTCCTCGTCGCCGGCACGCGCGGCGTCGGCTACGTCTGCGGCTGGTTCGACAAGCTCTTCGTCGACGGAGCGGTCAACGGCGTCGCCTGGCTCGGCCGCGTCACCGGCAGCATCACCGGCCGCCAGCTCGACATGCCCGTCCAGCGCGGCGACTGGGGAATCGTCGATGCCGTCGCCAACGGCCTCGCCGCCACCATGCTCGACGTCGGCACGCAGATTCGCCGCCCGCAAAGCGGCCGCATTCGCATGTACGTTTGTCTGACAGCCGGAGCGGCGGCGATCGCCCTGCTGGCCGTCTTGTATTTCGACCAGCTCGCCGCAGGCTACAACTGGGTCATGACCCGGACCTCGGCCCTGGCCCAGGGATGAAAAAGAATGGACTGCTTGAATGTGTGATGCCTTGAACGATTGACCCCCGGCGCCAGCCGCCGCGTCTTGCGTTCCAAGCGACTCATCTTCAAGTCAACATTCTCTCGGAGCATTCACCGTGTCTCACATTCTCGACTGGATCGTCTTCCTGCCGCTCATCGGGGCCGTCGTCGTCCTCATGGCGCCGGCGCACATGGCGAGGTCCCTCACCTGGGTCTTCACCTTCGGTGTGTTCCTCCTCTCCTGCGCCCTGTTCGGCCCCTTCCTCCCCGGCGGCGCAGGCTACAGCGCCGAATACGGCACCATGCAGTTCGAGCACGTCGTCCCCTGGATTCAGGTCGGAAGTTTCAACATCAACTACCACATCGGGATCGACGGCCTCTCCTTCCCGCTGATCATCCTGACCACGCTCATCACCTGGCTCTCCGCCTGGGCAAGCTGGAACTTCGACCACTGGAAGGTCAACCGCGGCCCCAAGGGCTTCTTCTCGCTGTTCCTCCTTCTTGAGACCGGCGTCCTCGGCACCTTCGTCGCGATGGACTTCTTCCTCTTCTACATCTTCTGGGAAGTCATGCTCCTGCCGATGTACTTCCTCATCGGTGTCTGGGGCGGCCCGCGCAAGGAATACGCCGCCATCAAGTTTTTCATCTACACCCTCGCCGGCTCCGTGCTCATGCTCGTCGCCCTCCTGGCGATGTACTACACCAGCGCCGACGCAACCGGCGGCGCAGGCACCTTCAGCCTTATCGAATACGTGACGAACCCCGCCATCTCCGAGATGTTCAACAGCGGCTCCACGAAGTTCCTCTCCTGGACCTTCGGCCCGGCGATGTTCGTGATGCTCTTCATCGCCTTCATGATCAAGGTCCCAGTATTCCCGTTCCACACCTGGCTGCCCGACGCCCACGTCGAAGCCCCCACGCCGATCTCTATGATCCTCGCAGGCATCCTGCTGAAGCTCGGCGCCTACGGTTTCCTCCGCGTCTGTTACCCGATCTTCCCCGAGGCCGCGTCGCAATTGGCATGGACCGTCGCCCTGCTCGGCCTCATCAATAGCATCTACGGCGCCTTCTGCTGCCTCGCCCAGACCGACTTCAAGCGCCTCGTCGCCTAC
>CAZCGF010000019.1:0-29166 GCA_964498115.1 uncultured Planctomycetaceae bacterium
ATCGAGCTTCTTGTTGCAGTCTCCATAATCTCACTCCTCATTGCGATTCTCGTCCCTGCGCTTTCGGCGGCCCGCGAAAAGAGCAAGTCAGTCAAATGTTTGAGTAATATGCGTGCAATATCGCAGGCGTCTACAAATTTTCTTGCCAGCAACGGTAAGTTCCAGCTTGTCTCCGATGAGGTTGGCGTTTCAAACGCTGATCCGGATCGGACTCGTTACTCGTATGCGGCAGACGGCGAGTTACTCGCATGGCCGGTAGCGCTTGCGAAAATGGACGGAATTGTCACTTCAAATTGGGACTGGGGCGTCCGCGCTGCCAGCTTTGGCGAAGCAAAGGGCAAGAAAGGGATCTTGGACGTCAAAGTTTCTCCGGGCTGGACAGTTTGCCCGTCCGATTCCGTTCGTATCGCCTCGGCCTACTATCCGCGAAACAAAGACGGTAGCAATAACGGACTTCGGGGCACTGGCGATCCTGCGGACCCGCGGAATTCCAGCGGCGATTCCTATTGGGGCTACCTGAGTTACGGTCTAAACGAAGACATCGTCGGAGCGGAAGTGTCCGAGAGCCGAAACGCGCCCGCGTGTTGGCGGCGAATGGAAGTCGGTGGAGCGTATTACGGATGTCGCGGAGAGTTTGTCTATCCCCCTTCCCACCCATGCGGCGGGATCGATGGAAGGCGCTTGCGCGGGAACGTCGAACGAGTTGTCCAGCCCAGTGACGTTGGTCTCGTTTTTGAGGCTGGTCGCGATTACGAGGATTCGAGCGACGCTGGGTTCGCCAATCTGGTGACAAGCGCACTAGCAGCCGGCCCCTATTTGCAGGACTTTCAGCAATTCCATCGCGCGCGGTTGCCAAATTCCCGTCACCCGCGAGGAGCACTCAATGTTCTGTATGCGGACTTTCACGGTGGAACGACGAATCCAACGAAGTACAACCCGGCAAATAATCTTCCGTCCATGTACGCCCCCTCGGTGCGTGTTTCGCCTTATCGGCCCTAGGTAGAATTGAAAACTGAGTGCCGAACGCGGAGAATTCGGTTCGGAGGATTGCTCTCGGCCTGCTCCCCTGTGATCGCCGCGAATTTCAAGGCGGTCCTTGTAAGACATCCACCGCCTTTGGGGGGCGGACAATCGATTGTTTCGCACCGTGTCGTGATCGGTGCTCAGAAGAACTCAATAAAGGCAGCTTGGATTGAATTCACTGAGGAGATGGGAACATGTCAGCAAGTAAAGTCTGGGTTGGCAAATCGGTTTTTGCATTAATCGTCGCGACTTGGGTTTCGAGTGCAGTCGCACAGGTAGTTAACGAAGATTTTAATGCAGTAACGGCAACTGGCGGCGGGCCGTTTCACACTGGTCAGGGCCTGCAACTGACAAATAACTGGGATGACGGCATCACCGGTGAAAATGCATTCGCTGGAACGGCAGGCAATGCGCGCTTCAGCCAGGTCTCCGCGATGGGTCTTACCAACGGTGGCGTCAGCGGAACGGGGGCCGGTCGAATCGAGGTAGCCGGGGTGAGTTACGACCTGCTTAATGAACCTTTCAATACGGTGACTGGAACCGGTGGCGGCGCTTTTCTTGTCGGTAATGGAATGCCGAACACCTTTGATTTTACGCTCAATTGGGATGATGGAATTTCCGGTGAAGGTGCGTTCGGCGGTACGGCAAACGGCGCGATCCTAAACGGCAACATGGCGGCCCAAGGACTGACCAGTGGCGGAGTCTCCGGCGGAGCAGGCGAACTAACGGTTACCAATGTAAACGTTGGTGGCGGAACATGGTTTGCGGGCCTCCAGTGGGAAATTGGTGCATTTCCGGGCGCCTCCGCACTGGCGAATCCCAGCTTCGAAGCCGGTGGAGTCGGCTTTGGCATTCCACAATGGACGACCTTTGGCAATGTGTTTACCGAGGATGATTTCCCTCGGACCGGCATTAGAGACGCGAAAATGTTTGGCACCTTTCCTGGAAATTCTGGCTTTTTTCAAGACTTGCCGGCGCAACCGGGACAAGTATGGGAACTCGACGCGTGGGCGCGCCATAATGCGGGTGACAGCCTTTCGGGAACAGGCAATATCGTAACGATGACCATAGAGTTCCGAAATGCTTCGAATATGGTGCTGCTTGCGTCTTCACCGTCCACCATCCTTTCAGGCTCTTTCTCTACGAATGTCTGGCATGATAGCACTCCCGTACAGCTTACAGCTCCCGCGAATACGACCATGGCCCGCGCGATTTTCACATTTGTTCAGTCCGGAACGCAAGGCGGAGCTGGATTTGTCGATGACGTTTCTTTCAAGATTGTCGGCGGTCCAAATCCGGTCGACCCAAGCAATTTCTCGCTGACGGCGGCTATCAAGGGAACGGCGAACGGCGGCGCTGGGGAGACACTCGGCAATATTCAACTTCGCATCGAAGATGCAGATGGCGATCGGCTGATTTTCCACGGTACGGCGACCAACGCTTTCCAGCCTATCGGCGGATTGCTCTCCACAGCGGTCGAAGCGAACGCGAACGGTGTACCAACACCCGGAGCATTTGATCCCAATTCTCCGGGCTTTACTGTCGTCATTGCGTTTGACAACGAAGGTCTTACACCATGGGGTTCCGGCGGCAAGCTCACTGTAGACAATCTCCTTTTGAGCAACTCGCTGCCCGACGGCAGCACCTGGTTCGCGGGCCTATTCTGGGATCAGCTGAACGCTGTGATTACGGATCCCACAACATGGACTTTGACGGCCGATGTCCTTGGCGGAACGATAGGCGGAAATTACGTGCTCCGACTTGAAGCATTCAAACTCCTCCAGGCCGGAATCAACGAGAACTTTGAAAGTGCAACCGGTGTCGGCGGAGACATTCTGCTGGATGGTCCGGCCATCGATGGAGGCGCGACATTCGGCTTCACCACGAACTACGACGAAGGCCTTTCTCAAGGCGGCGCGTTTGGTGGCGTTTTCGGCCTCATCGACACGCAGCTTGGACCGGTCATTGCTGCGGAAGCCATCACATCCGGAGGAAATCCGGGGAAGGCCGCACGAATTCGCGTTGAGAACATGGTCGTGGGTCCGGGCGGCGGATGGTTCGGCGGCTTGGATTGGGGTGGACAGTTGCTCGCCTCCACTGATCTGAGCCAGGTCATGCTAACTGCCACCATTCGGGGCACGGTCCCGATGTCCGGTGGATTCCTCGGCGATTATGAGCTGCGCATTGAAGACGCCCAGGGAGATAGATTGTACTTCCCAGCAGTCGCGAACGGGAATTGGCAGGTCATTGGCGGACCGCTCAGTGCGGCATTAGAAGGCCCGGCATTAAGCGGCACCGGAGACGGCACATTCGATCTGGATTCCGCAAATTACACAATTGTGGTGTCTTTCATCAATCCTGAATCCACATGGTTCTTCGGTGGGATTCTGGACGTTGACAATCTCTTTATTACGCCTGCAACAGTTGGAAACCAGATTGGCGAAGTCTCATTCCAGGGAACCTCTGATGGCACCTTCCAACAGGTGGGTGGGCTCCTTTCTGAAGGCGCGACCAACTTGGGGGACTTCGTAGAAGACTTCGAACAGGCGACAGCCACCGGAGGAGGAGCGATTACAGGCGGAAGCTGGGACAACGGCCTCGTCGGCGAGGCGGGATTCTTCGGGACCTTTGGTAATGCTGTTAACAACGGCGGTGGATCGGCACAAGCCTGCCTAGGCTGCGGAACGGATGGCTCGAAGGCCGGGCAGCTTTCCGTTACCAATGTCACGCCAAATACGGGCGGCTGGTTTGCCGGAGTCTTTTGGTCGGATGTTCCCGCCGATCTATCCGGCGATTTAAGCCAGGTGGTGCTATCCGCAAGAATTAAGGGGACCGTCGGTGGCGCCGGCCAAATGTTGGGATCGTACTTCCTTCGGATTGAAGACGACAGCCTGACGGCACTTGTTTTCAACGTGACCGCAAACGGAGCCTTTCAAGACGTAGGCGGACCTCTTTCAAGCGCCACGCTGGAGGTGATTCCTGGTGGCGATCCTGTCTTCAACTACAACCAGTCCACATACGCCATTACGATCGGCTTTGTAGGAACCTCGGCGAATTGGGGAACAGGAGGAACACTTACGATTGATGACCTGTTCCTTACCGGTGTCAAGTTGTCGGACGCCGATGCGTTTTCGGTCACACTTACATTTGCAGATGAACTTTCGACGTGGGGCAACTCGGGGGTTCTGACGATTGACAATCTGCTACTTGCCGAGGCCGCGCCGGGTGACATGAACTGCGATGGCATGCTTGATCTTGATGACGTCGATCCGTTCGCACTCGCATTGATCGATCCTGATGCCTACCAAAACGGGATTGGCGCCGGATGCTTCCTCAGCAGAGCTGACGTCAATCAGGACACATTCATTAACGGTCTCGACGTAGAGAAATTCGTCGAGTTGCTTAGCGGTCAGTAGCTTTCTCGGCAAACTCACGCTGCGCCTGCCTGCCACCCCGGGGAAGAACAATCCTCGGGGCGGCAGGCAGCGATGATTTCTACACTTGACGGAGATCTAAACCATTAAGTTCTCTCGCCACCGATGAGGCAATTTGTACTGCTTTCTGCGATCCACATAGGTTTCATGGGAAATCTACAACGTGCATCCGGCCAGTGTGCCGATCTGATGGACTCGCTTGAGAGCTTGACAACAATCGTCAATGCTGGCGGCGTTATCTCGGGAGTTGCCGGCTTTGCTCCAGCCGTCTGCGGAAACGGGATTACACTAGCGGGTAATGGCTTTGTGTCCTATTCAGCCTCGGCCTTTAATGCCCCTTCTGGCTCTGTGACCATGTGGGTCCGCAAGAATGCGACGGATTATGCCGGCGGGCTATTCCAAATAGGCATCCTCGGGCAGTCTAACAGCATTGGCCTTGCTTATGAGAACGACTGTGACCTGATCTTCAAGGCCTTCGCACTGAGTGGTTCGGCGGCAACTATTCAGGCAGGCGATGCCTTGTCGGCCGATACGTGGATGCATTGCGCCGCCGTATGGAGGAGAGAGGAAGAGCAGACAGAGCTTTGGCTGTTCCTCGACGGCCGATATGTGGGTTACGATCGACTTTACGACATGTTTGACCTGAGTGCAGGCCAGATGCAAATCGGAGTAAGCGGAGTTTATGGGCTGGCCAATGCGCGGATTGATGAGCTGCGGTTTTTCTCTTGGCGACTAACCGATGATGAGGTGTACGCCGAATACGTTGTGTCAGCGCACCGTCATCGCCCAATGGTCACAGCCAAGCCGCAGAGTACCGGTGCTGTGCAGGTTTCAGGCAAGATGCTGCTGGTCAACGGGCTCCCCTTTTCTATCAAAGGTGTTGCGTATCAGCCTACGCCGATAGGTGCACCGATCACAGGGTCCATCATCGACATGATCTATACCGACGCGCAGATCCTTTCCCGGGACACCCAGGTCTTGCGGGCCATGGGGGCGAACACGATTCGCACATGGTCCCAACCGCCTGATCAGCGGCTCTTGGATGCGTGTTATAATGGTGGCATTCAGCCAATCTGGGTGATTGTCGGATTCTGGGTACCGCAGGAGCCGGGAGTCAATTACTCAGATCCCGCGACCTTGATCGCCATCGAGACAGCCTTTCGTGGCTTGGTGAATCAATTCAAGTCTCACCCGGCGCTTCTGGCATGGGGGATCGGAAATGAAAATAATCTGACTTACACGCGCCCACTTTCCGAGTGGTATGCACTTGCGAATCATCTGGCGGCTACTGCCTACGAGATAGAGGGCAACGCTTATCACCCATGTCTCGTTATCAACGGCGGTCTGCGCGACCTCGGTGACACTCTGCAGGGTTCGGATGATTTGGCAATGAACATGATCGATATCTGGGGAGTTAATTTTTATCCCGGTGCGTCGTTCCACTGCTCGTTCAGCTACTTCGACGAGATATCTCAAAAACCGCTCATCGCGACTGAGTTTGGCATCGACGCGTTGGACAATCGCGTTCAGGCTGAATACCTGAGCACTCACGCAGAATGGGTGCTTAGGCAGTGGCTCGAACTTCGCGACGGCTGCCTGGGTGGCACGGTGATGGCTTACAGCGACGAGTGGTGGAAAGCTGGATCCCCCTCGGACCACGACTCAGGCGGCTATTACACGGCAGCCCATCCAGACGGCTTTTCCAACGAGGAATGGTGGGGCATTGTCAGACCGGTCGACAATGGATCGGCCGCAGACGTGATTGTCCCCCGCCAGGCCTACTACGAATTGGCCAATGCGTTCTTGGGCCCACCGGGCGACATGAATTGCGATGGCTTCCTCGCCCTGGATGACATGGATCTCTTTGTTCGGGCATTGATGAACCCTGATGATTATGCCCAACTGGGTCTTTCTTGTCCGACCGACAAAGCCGATTTGAATAGCGACTCCATCGTGAACGGATTGGATATTGCAGGATTTGTAACTGCTCTGACTTACTCTGCACCGCAAAGTTCCAAAGGGATTGTTGTCGGCTCTGCGCAGATTAATATTCCTTGATTTAGTGGGGAACAGGACTTTCTGGGCAGGATCCTGGTATAATAAAAGCCTGACCCTACCGGCGCGAGGCCCTTGAGCCTCTGGAAACACGGAGGCTGCCTTGAGAAACCATCTCATTACTGTCATTGCAACGCTACCAGCCATTTTCGGCCACGTGCGGGCCGGTAGTGGACAGACGCTTGTCTGGTCGGACGAGTTCAACGGTTCCGCAGTTGATGCCGCCAAGTGGGAGTTCATGATCGGCGACGGCAGTGCCTATGGCGTCGCGGGCTGGGGCAACAATGAGCTACAGTATTACACATCGCGGCCCGAGAACGTCTTCGTCAGTGGCGGAATGCTCCATATCGTCGCCCGTCAGGAGAATTATCAAGGTTTCAATTATACGTCGGCGCGACTGCGGACACTGAATAAGGCTGATTTCCTCTATGGCCGCATCGAGGCGAGGATCAAGCTCCCATCAACGCCTGGAATCTGGCCGGCTTTCTGGATGTTGCCGACGAACTCTCCATATGGAGGTTGGGCCGCGAGCGGTGAGATTGACATCATGGAATCCGTGAACTTCGCCGACACCATTTATGGTTCGATTCACTTTGGAGGCACATGGCCAAACAACACGTTCCTTACCTGCACCCGAAGTCCGGGCATTGACTACTCTCAGGCATTTCACACTTATGCGATCGAATGGCAACAGGGTCTGATTCGCTGGTTCATCGACGACGTCGCGTTTTGCACACGGGGACAGAGTCAGTGGTACAGCACTGCGGCCCCCGGCGACCCGGACGCGCCATTTGATCAAATGTTTCACATGCTGCTGAACGTCGCGGTCGGTGGCAACTTCCCGGGGAATCCAAATGGATCGAGCATGTTTCCCCAGGAAATGTTGGTTGATTGGGTTCGTGTTTCCCAGTCTGTTCCCACGCAATCACCATACGGCGGTACTGCCCGAGAGATCCCCGGCCAGATCGAACTGGAGGATTACGACGATGGGGGTCCGGCATTGGCCTATTATGACTGTGACGCGGTGAATCAGGGAGGTGTGTATAGAACGGCAGAGGGCGTTGACATTGAGCCCTGCGTTGAAGGTGGCTTTAACGTCGGTTGGATGTGCGCCGACGAGTGGACGGAATTCACGGTCGATGTTCAGGAGGCGGGGGTTTATCTCGTTGAGGCACGCGTTGCCTCCCAGGCAACTGGCGGGAGTTTCCACCTCGCCTTCAATGGAATCAATAAGACGGGAAACATCACCGTGCCGATCACTGGAGGCTGGCAGAATTGGACTTCTGTGACTGCGATGGCTGATCTGGCAGCGGGTAATCAGATAATGAGGTTTGCTAACGCCGGCACATCGGCGGAGTACAATCTGAATTGGGTGCGATTTTCGCTTCAGTGTGCAGCAGGTGATCTGAATCGTGACGGTCTGATTGACGGCCAAGACATTGCGGGGTTTGTCTCAACGCTTCTGTCGCCGGAAACTGGAGGAGCTTGGGAAAACTGTGCTGTGGACATTGATATGAGCGCCGGGCCGGGTTTGGGCGACGTGCCTGGGTTCGTGGACCTTCTCCTTACTCCTTAGCAGTTTGCCGTTGTCGCGAGCTGGTCCACGAGCGTGGGTCCAGGTTGTCGATGTGCGTCCTTTTTGATGGATCGTGAGTTTCAAGAGTTCGACTAGGGGCCGACGCGATAACTGTTGCGGCCGCGTATTGACAGAGTTGCGGCCAGCGCGGGCCGGCATCATGCGAGATTTGCGTTTGAGTAGTCCCGATGGACGCTTCCGATCCGCGGACTCTTCAGCCCAACCCGGGGTTCTTGGCGGAAAATGTGCTCAACGATACGAAACTCCGTGGCCAAGGGACGAATAGTGGTTCAGTGTTCATCCCGTTCGGCATACCTCAAGCATTCGCCGCAGCGGTCTCAGGGTTCACATACTTGAGAAATCGGCAGCGGCGCATCTCTAGCGGGCATCGGCAATTGATCCAAATCCTCCTGAATTACTTCTCTGACGCTGGACATCACCCCTTGACCGCCAGGATGCGCGGTCTGCACCGCGCAACTGGTCCCAAACAACCGCAAATCACAATAAAACTCGTAATCCTTGCAATCCGCAAACCTCGTTGGCAAGGTTGGTTACGCGCTTCATGTATTTTTTGAAGACGGTTGAACGGCGTGGGTTCGAATCCCATCGCCCGCATTGTACGTAAATAATGCTGCCCTTGATCGTTCGAGAGATCTGGCGGCGTTCGGTAGTGCGGCCTGAGACGCGGAATTGCGCGGTGTTGCACCGTGCGGGCGTATTCGGGAGCCCGCACTCCCGTATCTGAACGATCAGGTTCGGGCGGTCGTCGATCTGCAACTTCTGACGGGGGCTCGGCCGCCGCCGTCGTTGGTCACTGCTCAGCTTTTTTCAGCAACTCACGTCCATGCTCCGCTTCCGCGGATTCACGACCGTGCACGGTACACAGGGCTTCGACATAAGAGCGTGCCAATTGAAGCGCCGCCTTGCGCATTCCCAGCTTCAGCCGACACTCGATCAGCCGTTCGACACATCTGCCGCTTCCGGCCAGCTTGTCTGCCTTTTGCAAAGCTGCGACGGGTCGTGACAGAATCTGCTCTGCCTCGGCCGCCCGGTCTTGCATCATTCGCATGTCGAAGAGCCCGACAAGCACCTGGATGGTGTCCGGATGCGTGAGCCCAACCGACGCTTCTCCTTCTCGTATGGCACTCTGGTACAGCGGCTCGGCCTCATCAAAGCGATGCAGGTCCCGGAGCGCATTGGCGAGTCCAAAGGCGAAGAACAGCGACTTGTCATGTTTTTCGCCGTAACGCGCGACGGCGGCCTCGTAGCCTTGTCGGTAAATCGGTTCGGCGTCGGCGGGGCGATCCTGTTCGACCAGCGCCGAACCGAGATTCAGGCAGGTGGTAAGCGTCTCATAGTGGTCGGGGCCCAGCACGCGCCGGCGCTTCTCCAAAACGTCGCGCCATATTTTTTCTGCCTCGGCGAGCTTATCGCCATAGTAGAGTGTCGTTCTGAGATTGTGCGCCACCTGCAGCGTGGCCGGGTGGTCTTCCCCCAATGCGACCTTGTTATGGGCCCAGCACTCCCGCTCGATCGACTCCGCATCGTCATACCGTCGCATTACCTTGTAGATCATTGCGATTTTCTGTCGAGCGGCGATTGTTTCATTGTGATCTGGTCCTAATGCCGCGCGGCGCGAATCATATACATGATTCAAGAGCTTGAGCGCTTCGTCATAGCGGCGCTTCTTCCAGAAGATGTTGGCGTAGTTGTATTCGCAGGTGAGCATGAGTAAATCATCGGGCTCCAGCGCTTTCCCGCCGGCGTCGTCCCGCCGGACTGCGACAGCGATGGCACGCCTGACGCCGACGAAACCGATACCGATCTGGACGGCATCCCCAACGACTGCGACGTCTGCCCGAATAACAGACCGGGGCTCGCGGTGGACGCCGAGGGCCGGCCGACCGGCGACATCAACGGCGACTGCCGTGTCAATTTTCAGGACTCCGGGCGGGAGTTTGAAGAGCTCAAGATCACGCTCCCGCTGAAGGAGCCGGCGGCCCAGTGCGGCTCGACCACGGCCCCGACGGCCCTGGCGTCATTGGCCTCACTCGCCGCATTGTTTATCGCACGGCGCCGAACTTAGCGACGACCTGCGAGCGACGGATGCGTTTGGAGACCCGTGACCTTTCCCCCCGCATCTGATCCAGGCGATGAGTCAGGAATCGGGGTTGGATCACGGAGAGAAGGGGATGAGGAGGCGACGATTTAGAGTAGAGGAGATTGTCTACAGGTTCGAGAGTCCGATGTGTTGATCGCACACGTTGGACTTGATCGTCGACTCCGCTAAGAGCTCGCAGAGCTTTCTTGCTCGGATGCGTCACTATCACAGGCGGACTTGAATTCGTCGATCAGCTCGTCGAAGAGCTTTTCGCGCAAGACATTCTGTACCTGGATGCCGTCGTGCGTCGTGTCCGGATTGTTCTTGGAAGATGTATACATGGCCTCGTGAAACTTGACGACGCGACCGATCAGTTGGGCGTGAGCGCCGTCGTAAATGTTTGCGATCAATCGACCCAGACAATAATGCACCTGGGAATCGCCGGCATGCTCAAACGAAAGCATGAGCTCGAGTTGGCAGTCTATTCCCTGCACATTGGTCGGCGTCACGAAAGCAATCTTGCCGAAGGCGTTTGCCGTGGAGGCGTAGTTCAAGAATGCCCCGGCCTGCTGTGTCAGAAGGGTGTCGCAGGCCTCTCGGCGAGCGACTTCGACCGCCTGGTTGATGGTTCTGGGGGCGGCGGACGATTCGCCGTAGGCAACCAGGCTGGGCGAGTCGATTGCCAATCCCACGATGACCTGTCCTGCAGGCTTTTCAAGCCGCCACTCGGTTGGCGTGTCGGGAGTTCGAGAGTAATACTCGGTCGCTATCGGCTTGGCGCAGCCGGAACCCAGAACCATCGTCAAATGGACAATGAGCACGACCAATGCGGTCGTCCCGGAGTTCCTGCCCTTTAGTGGATGCCCGGTTATTGAATTCATGGTGCGGGCCTCGTCAGTTTGTCGCCGATTTGGGTCGATAGTTCCGCAGCCAGACATAGCGCAACCTTACGGAGGCCGTTGTCGAGGGCCTGTTCGCTGCCGGCAATTCTGCGCTCGACCGACGCGGTCGCCAGAACACGCCCATCGCGGACATTGACCGCGCGGCCCGTGCATGCAATGGAGTATCGCTCGGGATTACTCGGGTTGGCATTGGTCGGCTCGACCCTTGCTGCGCGGATTTCGATCATGATCCCAATGTCGCACAGATCGATGCGTCGAAAACCCTCGAGCACACCGGCCTCGTTCCTGGCCGACGCCATGCTCGTTCGCGCAACCGCGACGTCAACAAGTTTCATCCGGTGGGTCGTGGAGTCGAAGAAGGCGATGCACTCATTTTCGACGGTGGCGCGGTCAACCTGGACCGCCTCCGGATCAGAGAAGCTAACGGCCGTTGATGCGCGAGACTGATCATCATCACGACCACCGAGATTCGTACTCAGCACATTCGCGAGGATTGCCAGGCGAGGACGCCTTGCGATTTCGTAAACCCTTCCGAAGTCGTAACGGGCCTCTTCGATCACCACGCGACAGGGATTGTCCTCGTCGTTGGGCTTTGCGGCTCTTCGGGGTTCCATTTGATAGTGCGAATTGCCGGTGGCGCCTTGATCGGATGACGCATTGTGGCTCGCGATGCTCTGGTAAGTTTCGGGATGGTCAGGTCCGCAGCCAACCAGCATCAAGAGCGATGCCGGAATTGCGAGACGAGACAATTTAAGTGTGGGCAGGATCATTGGCCGCTCCACGGTCAAGGCGAAGTTCCCCAGGGGGAATCACCGTTTACCAAGGTCCTCGTCGTAATAGACGTAAATCCGAAAGTCGTCGGCCGCCTTGAGGCTGTTGACGGCGTACTGCACGCGTTTTCTGGGTTCGAGGACCAACTCCTGCCACTCTGTGGCATCGACGACGGTGCCGCCGTCTGCCATGGGAGGGGAGTAGAACTCTGTCCGAACGTTCACTCGACGAGAGACGTGCGGCTCCTGCGAGTGAAGCTGAGCGACGACTTTCAGCCGGTTTCCGTCGATGTGCTCGACCTGCATGTTTCGAAGCAGGACGGCCGACTTGAGCCATGAGTGGTTGTAGACAACCTGGGACTCGTCCTCGGTCCGGGTGGACCCGACCTGAGGCGAATGGGCCTGAGGGTAACAGCCGGCGAACAGCGCTGTCAGTGTGGAAAGGGCCGCGAGACATCGCAATGCAGATGTCCGGGCGGAAGAAAGATTCGTCCATGGCGTTCTCATTTCAGGCCCACCTCCTCCGGGTATGCGACTTCCAACAAGCAACGATCCGCGCCGGTCAGGCTCGCTGACGAGAACGCGACCGGGTCACCGGGTTGCAGGAGCAACTCCGTCCATTGCGAGGAGTCCACGGGCTGAGTTTCCTGGCCCTGATAATAGACGGCGCGAACGAACACACGGTATGAGTTCGCGCGGTCAGCATCCAGGCTGTCCGCCTCAATGGTCGCGTCGATTTCATAAAGGCCGAGCTGCGGATTCAGTTGGCCCTTCCTGACGGTCGTCTTGACGTGTTTGCGAAGGAACGGATCGTGAATTCGCGTGCTTGCAGAATCGCCGACCTTTTGTTCGACGGGGGCGCAGCCGACGACCAGCAGCATTGGCATCCACAGAAGGACGCCGGGCCAAAGGTTTGCGTGCGTCGGCCGGTATTGTTGTGCGAAGGGGGGCTTGATGCACATGGTCTATGCACCCCCTGCCGACGCATGATCGGTTGAGCCATCGTCCGCCGTATCGTCCGTGCGCGCCTGATCGTCAGGCGCGGGTTGAGTGTTTGACAGGAGCGTTGTTGTGTAAGGGCGGAGTTCGCTGTAGTCGTCGACGTAAATCGTATTCTCCTGAGCGCAGCCGGAAATCAGGAGAAACATCGTGAGAATGGCGATCCCGGTGAGCGAGACCCTATGGCTGCCGAATTTCATCATGATTTCCCCGGTTGGCGTCGCGGAAGCAGGACGTACGACTTTGGCGCAGGCGGCTGAGCCGACTGAATGCATTTGTTGTAACTCTCGGCGATGAAAAACGTCGATAGGCCTTCGGAGCCGATCTCGATGTCCTGCGCCAAGGCTTGTCGAAGGGCCAGAGGAGCACAGTAACCATTTGACGCGGCTTCCAGTTCCTTCAGATATGTACCTTGGTAACCTTGCAACAGACTACTGTATGCGCGCTCAATCCAGGCCGGCTCGATGGAGGGGCGATTAAACCCGCTCGGCAGCAGCGTGAGCCGGTGCTTTCCTGAATCGAGCCGGCCGATCCAAAGGTGAATCGCGTTGGGAACAAGCGTCCACTGGCGCGTGTCGGCCTCCTCCTGATTCGCCGCACGAACAATCATGCCGATGATTTTGACGTAATTGTTGCCGCTGTTCTCCAGGCTCCGGCCGAAGTCCTCGACTTGTCCCTTTCGTTCCTGAGACAGGTCCTTGGCAGAAGGCCCGCGACCGGCGGACTGCCCGTAGAGATTGAGGCACTGTGTCATTCGCCCGACGACGTTTCCGTCGATCATCATGTCGAGGGCCTGAATGGACTCTGCGGGGCGCAGATAGTCGTCGTGAATGAAGTTCGCGTCCTGCACGGCCGGTCCGACCTTTACTTTCTTGGGCCGACTTCCGGCGGCGGCGATGATGAGGCAGTTTGCCTGGGCCAGTTCATCGATGCTCTTGGAGAAGAGGATGTCCGAATCACTGGCCGGCGATCCGTCCGTCGCTGAGCCCAGGCGGAACGGAGGGAGGAAGACATTTGGATATTCGTAGCGACCGCTGTTCTGAGTCCAGTAGATAGGGGTCAATATGCTGGAGTTTTCCTGGGCGGCCCCCAGTAACTCGCGATACAGATCAGTCGTTTCCTGCCAGCTCAGTCGGGCGCGCTCCATCTTGCGGAGGTGAACATAACAGAGCGTTCGAAGGACGTAGGCAGCGAGGAAGTCGCGTTGAAATACGCTGCCGCCCCGCGCGATCACGCCGTTATTCAGGGAGAAGCCGGTCAACGTCGTGGACCCCTCCCGCTCGTAAAGAGCTCCCTTGCTGAAGCGATCGCAGACCAGGGCCCGATCAAACGCGACGCGGGCATTGTCAAAGTCTCCGAGGCGCATCAGGCAAATTCCGTGGAGGAACTCCGCCATTGCCCGCTCGTAGGCTTCGCCCTGCCAGACCTTGGTCGCCTCGTCCCAGATCAGGCTTGCATCGCCGTCTGACTCACGGAGGGTCAGGTCGTTTGTTATAAGGATTCCCTGGTAGAACGCCTGCTGCGCGTCTTCATAGTTGCCGCTCGCAAGGCATGCGGACGCAAAATCCAGCACCGTTACGCCGGCATCCTTGGCCCGTTGGTCGAGTGGCTTTGCCATTTCCAATTGGGCGGGTTTTCGAAGGGCGTCGGCGGCGACCTCGTACTGTGCGGTTCCCCAGGTGTAGCCGTGCGGGGGAGCAGCGCATCCCGCCAACAGGAGGATTGGAATCGCGAATTTCCCGCGGAAGTAAGTGGCCCGAAGCAAGTCTCTATGGGTTCCCATTCGCATGGCTTCCTAGTTCTGAAAATCTCGCGTTGAATAGGCGGCGGCCGACGAGATGCTGTGCGCCCATGCCAGCTCCGCGGTCTCTGCGTCTATGAGATTGAAGCTCATCTCAAGCACGACAATGCGCCGGTTGTTGCTGACGCCATCCTTGGCGGCCACAGCGACGACTTTGTCGTTGGACATGAAACGCGCCGTCAGAAACAAGTCGACCCCGTGCTTGCCCTTGTGCCCTCGAGCCACGGAAGATGTGGCGGCGTCCTCGGGCTGCCAATCGGTCAACTCGATTCGCAACTTTTTTTCCAGATCGGGCTCAACCAGGATGATCCGGTCTTTGAGTGCGCGCTTCAGATATGTTCGCAGCTTCAGGAGGTATGCTTCCCTGGCATTGCCGAACATGTACTGAGTGGTGTCGTTCTCGACGCGAACGAGGGCGATGCGAGGCGGCGCGTCCGACTGGTAGAAAAGCGGATCGCGAACCAGGTCCCGAGCCATCAGGTCCGCCACGCGGGCCACTTCGGCATCACCAAACAGGCTGCCCTTCATCGCCTCGACGCTTCCCATGTCTTCATTGGCTTTGCAGCCGGCACATTGAGCGGCGGCAATGACCAAAAGCGCACAGAGGACCAGTTCGCGATTGTGAGCCGAAGTAACCAACGGGTTAGCCTCCTGTGACCGTTCGCACCGAGCAATCGTGAGTCCAGACAATCTCCTCGGTTTCGGCATCCACCAGTGAGAATGTCATGATCATGTCTACAAGCCGCTTTCCCGCGGTCGCCTTGTCAACGGAGTGATAGACGCCGGTCAGAATGAAATCGACGCCGTGCTGGTCCTTCAGCCCGGTGTGACTTCGCTCACCGCTTCGCTTGTCGCGGCGCTGGATAAAGACTTCCCGGGTAACTTCCTCTCGCATTGAAATGAACTTTGCCGAACCGCCGGCCGTACGCTGCTCACCGCGGAGGGCGCGAAACAGAATCGTCTGGATGCGCGTGGCGATCATGTCGGCGCTGTCACCGATGAAGGGCTCCCTCGTTTGATTTTCTATGCCTGCAATGCCGATTCTCGCCGGCGGGTCATTGCGATTGAGCAGGGGCTCGGTGATGAGATCGCGCGCCATGGATTGGGCGCATTTCTCGATATCGCCGGGTCGCAGTCCCCACACATCCTGATTGCGAGACTGGACGTCGACCTCCGGGGGTGGAGGACCGACGCAATTGGTAGACACGGCAAATGAAACGAAAAGAAGCGGAAGTAACTGTCGACCGGCCGCGCGCTTCAGACTGGAAGGATGCACACTTCGCCTCCTCATGCCCAAGCCCTGAATAGCGAGCTACCGTCTTTGCTAACGAGATGCGTAACCGAACTTCTGTAGCCCGCTCAGATAGAATCAAGGCCCATACAGGATAAGAGACTTGGGGGCCCTCGATCCTCCTAATCCGGTTCAGAGTAGTTAATCTCAAATGCAATGTCAAGCTTCTGCGCAGAAATCATCTGGTCAGATTCAGTGATTTCTCATCGTGTTTCCGACCATGTCGGACGCCACTCAGTAGGCACTGGGTATCTTGCGACCACCCAGGAATACTCTCCATGATTTATGTGCATGCGATTGCCTATTCTGCCAAGGCCGTGGCAGCGATCCGCCCTGAATAAGCGTCCAGCGTTCGGCCACTCTTGTCAGAACTGAAGAACCCGGCCTCTTTATGGAGGACGTCCGGGCAGTCGATCTTGCCCGTCTTGATCCGAACCGCGCGGGACCTATCCGATCCGGCGGCTCTTTCTTGTTTAACTTTCGCCTGCTCCATGGCTTTGACCGCCTCACTGGTCTTCCAGACATGGCTTGCGATCATTCGAAAATTTACCATCGCCGCTTTGTATCCGTCGTATTCCGGCAGCACAGCCGCCGCTGTCGCATCGCTGACCACGGCGACCTCGAAACCCTGCTCGACGAGTTCCCGCATGTGCGACTCGGTGCACAAGTTCGCTGACATGCCGGCTAAAATGACCTTATCGATGCCGCGCTTGCGAAGCTGCAGGACCAGGTCATTCGACTCCGGGCCATACACCTTATGCGGGCTGACGACGACCGTCCGGCCATCCTCGATGTACGGCTTATAGCGCTCCAGCCAGTCGGCGCCGGAGTTCTTGAAACCGTCCAGATTCAGAGCGTTCTTACGATCAAACATTCCAATTTGATGCATAAGCGTTTCGAGCGCCCCTTCAAACTTCCAGCGGTGATCATGCTCGTAGTAGTAATGCGGCGAAACGAAGATCGGCATGCTGCTTTTCTTGGCAGCCGCAAACAGCGCTTCGAGGTTTTCGACGGTACGGTTTTCCGTGACGCTCTTGCCGACCACGCCCCAGGTGACGCCCTCGGGGCTGAGAAAGTCGTTCTGCGGGTCAGTGACCACGAGCGCTGTGCGATCGGGGTCAATCGTGAAGCCCGGGGCGGGCAATTGCGCCTGTACGTGGTTGTGTATAGCAATTGCGACTGAAACGGTCAGGATAGTAATGTAAGTCTTCAGAGTCATTGGAATTCGCCTTTCCTCGATTTGTTCGATGGGGTTGCCCTTAGTTCGCCGGTCCTCATAGGGCCCGGATCGTTTCGCGAAATCGTCGTTCGTGTTCCTCGATCAGTACGTCGTTGATGCTGGCATCCCGCCGCCGCATCAGGCCGTCATCGTCAAATTCCCAATGTTCGTTGCCGTGCGCTCGATACCACTGGCCGACCTCGTCCTGCCACTCGTACTCGAAGCGCACCGAAATACGGTTGCCAGTGAATGCCCAGAGTTCCTTCTTCAGGCGATAGTTAAGCTCCTTTGCCCATTTGCGCCGAAGGAACTCCTTGATTGCGGTGCGTCCTTGGAAGAACTCGCCTCGGTTGCGCCACTCCGAGTCCTCGGTGTAGGCCAATGCGACGCGATCGGGATCGCGCGAATTCCAGGCATCCTCAGCGGCTTGCACCTTGGCCAGCGCGCTTTCGCGCGTGAACGGGGGTCTGATGTCGGTGGGAGACGGCATGTTGCACTCCATTTCTGGAAGGGCCGGCCGGGTGGCGAGGTCGCCACCCGGCAACTAATTCAATGGGTGTCTAACACGCACACGCCGACGCTTCCGCCGGTTCGACCTCGGGAAAGTCCACCTCTGTGCCGGCAACATGGTTGAAGTAGTTCGTGAAGATGTTGAGGGCGACGGCGGCGACAATCTCGGCGATCTCGGCGTCGCTCACACTCGCTGCGCGAACGGCCGCAACGTCCGCATCGCTCACCCAACCGCGCTCCGTGACGATCTTTCGGGCGAAGCGCAGTACGGCCTCGGTCTTGCGATCCGGTGACACACCTCGTCGGCTGTCGGCGATTTCTTCGTCACCCAGGCCGACCATCTTGCCGAGCGTTGAGTGCGCGGCGAGGCAGTACTGGCACCGATTCACCTCACCGACCGTAAGGGCGACCTGTTCGCGCAGCTTCGGCGATAGGCTGCTTTGACCAAGGCTATTGCTGAACCCCAGATAGGCCTCGAGCACCGCTGGCGAATTCGCCATGGTGCGCATGAGGTTGGGCGTCATGCCAAGCTTCTTTTGCACGCCCTGCAAGAGTGTCCTGGCATTGGGGGCTGCTTCCTCTGTTTCGATTGCATTGATTCGTGCCATCGTCTTTGCTCCTTGTCAGATTCGCCGACCGTGACCATCACGCATCAGCTGCACACCCCCTGGAGCACGGTCTGTGCCATTTGACATTTAATTCACAAGTTGTTATTTGAGTTGACGTTACAGGTATGACTATGATGCCGCGGCACGCGACGATTTTGCGTAGGTAACGCAATTGCGTTGCGAAATATCATCACGCGCAGACAATACAATTCCATGGCTGCTCTCGGCGACCGTATGTTCGTCTCAGACGTGCTGAAAAACCTGCTACTCGAAATCGGGCAGCAGCGTTCGCTTCGAGCCGTGCTGCGCGTCGTGGTTGAACGGCTGGCTGGCGAGGAACATGTCGCGCTGGCCCGAATCTGGCTTATTCGGCCCAACACCGATTGTCATTCCTGTCCACTGCCAGATGAATGTTCCGATCAGAACCGATGCCTTCACCTGGTGGCCAGCGCCGGCCGCTCGCTCGGCGAAGAAGGAACATCGTGGGACAGGGTCGATGGCGAGTTTGCGCGCTTTCCCCTTGGAGTTCGCAAGGTCGGGCGCGTCGGGGCAACCGGCGAGTGCGTCTCAGTGCGCGACGTGCAAAAGGACACCGAGTGGATCGCTCGACCTGATTGGGCGCGAAAGCAAGCCATTCGAGGCTTCGCGGGACAGCCCCTGGTTTTCAAGGGCGAGATCCTGGGTGTGTTGGCCATTTTCACGCGAGAGCCACTCAGCCAGCATTGTCTGGATTGGCTGCGGATGATTGCCGACCTCGTGGCGGCGTCGATCGCCAATACGCGCGCCTTTGAGGAAATTCAAACGCTTCGCGCGCAACTGGAATTGGAAAATGCCTACCTTAAGGAAGAAGTTTCCGACGCCCGCGCCTTCGGAGAGATCGTAGGACAAAGCCCTGCGCTGCGGAACATCCTCCGGCAAATCGAGCTCGTCGCCCCGACTGACGCCAACGTCCTGATTCTCGGAGAATCCGGAACGGGAAAGGAGCTTGTCGCGCAGGAGATTCACAGGCGGAGCCGTCGGCATGAACGTGCATTAGTCCGTGTCAATTGCGCGTCGGTGCCCAGGGAGCTTTACGAGAGCGAGTTCTTCGGTCACGCGAAGGGTGCATTCACCGGCGCCATCCGCGACCGGGCCGGGCGATTCGAACTCGCGAACGGCGGAACGCTCGTGCTCGACGAAGTCGGCGAAATCCCAATCGAGCTTCAAAGCAAGCTGCTCCGTGTTCTCCAGGAGGGAGCCTACGAGCGAATCGGCGAAGAGAGAACGCGCGAGGTGGACGTGCGTCTCATTGCCGCCACGAACCGTGACCTCAAGACTGAGGTCGAAGCGGGTCGATTTCGCCAGGACCTGTTCTACCGCCTCAATGTTTTTCCGATCGAAGTGCCGCCGCTTCGCCGGCGCAAGGAAGACATCCCTTTGCTCGCTCAGGAGTTCTTTCGACGCGCCGCGCGAAGGTTTAACCGCCCTACTATTGAACTGACTCAGGGTAATCTCGTGGCGCTGCAGGCGTACGACTGGCCGGGCAATGTGCGTGAACTTATCAATGTGATCGAACGCGCGGTCATTACATCGCGATCTAAATCGCTCCGCATAGACCTTCCCGCGGGACGCCGGACGCGAAGGACTTCGCCGTCGTCGGCGCAGCGCGGAGCGGTGTTGCCGCAATCGGAAATCAAGCGAATCGAACGTGAGAATATCATCACTGCCCTCAACCAGACGGATTGGCGGGTTCACGGTCCGGGGGGTGCAGCTGAGCTTCTCGGCATGAGACCGACGACCCTTGCCTCGCGAATTAAGCGGTTGGGTCTAAAACGGGCCAGGGAATAGCGCTTTCAGCGCAGGAATATGGCGGAGACTGAATTCCCGAACGCGGGAACTGGCACAGTTTCCCACCTTGCGAATACACAGGTCTGGTGACGGGGTTTGCGAAGTTGTGAATGTGCAGAGCGAAAGGGCGTAGAGACGCCCTCCAAGGATCAATGCCGAACCCCTTACCTTCACCCAACAAGTCGAATTCGGGGACTGGCGCAAATGGACAGGCTGGAAACTGTTTAGTTAGAGCCGAGGATCGATCGGCTCAGGCGGGATCGCGATCGTCAGGCAGACCCTAAAGGGTGATGTTCTTGTTGTCGTCCTCGGTCTTGGCGGTCATCGAGTAGCCGTTGTCCTGGCGGGCCTTGTTCACCTTAAGCTTCTGGTGATACAGGTTCATGACGTCGCTTGCATTGAGCCCGAGGCACTGGGCCATTGAGATCCAAAAGAAGAGCAGGTCGATGACCTCAACTCGGGCGTTTTGTAGATCAAATAGTTCATACCGTCGGCCGTCCTTGGCCTCCTGGCACCAATGCTTCCAGTAGGTACAGTTGCGAAGCTCTTCCAGCTCATTCGCCGAGGCGGCGATGTAGTTGTTCAGCCACTCGCCGGCCAAACGAGGGTCGAACTTCTGGCGAAGCTTTTCGGGGTCGAACCCGATCCGGCGATTGAGTTCGGCTTGATGAGTGAAGAGTTCTTCCAGCATGTGGCATTCGGCTCCCGATTTTGGCGTATTGTACGGGATCGGCAGCCAAAACACAGGCGGACGTTGGGGCGGGTCATTCGGGACTTCATTCGGTCATCCGCGAGACGGCCAGTGGGGTTGGACCGGACTGGCCAAGCCGCTAAGATGGCCTGCTGTTCCATCGGGGGAGTTGCCGGAATAGAATGGTCAGCAGGCCGAAAACTGAGGTTTGCCTCAGATCAGAAAAACCAACATGCCGACGGACCTAGCAATCGGCTCCGGAGTGGATATTTTGCTCGCCGCTTTGCCGCAGTCAGGTGATTACTTTAGCGCCGTCAAGATTGTGCCCTTTCTCTTGTGCGTCCTTCTCTGGGCACACAATTCGGCCTGGGTGCAGAAAGACACGGTCAAGGTAAAGGTTCCGGCGGGGCCTTGGATTTCGCTCGTCTTCGGGACTGGCGCGTTCTGCCTGATTCTCTGGCTGTTAGTGCCGATCTACGCCGTCGGGATCGGACTCTTCGTCGTTCTCTACGGCGCGGCGATCCTCGTCTATATCTTCTATCGCAATGCGCGCGTCGGCCCTAACGACAGCGTATTAACTATTTCACACCTTCGGCGATTAGGTAAGGGCGGGGGCAGCGCCAATGAAGAGCTCTCCAGTCTCGACCGAGTCCGCATTAAGGCGGCCGACGGCAAGACGCCGGCCTGGCCCTCGGACCCCGAGGAAAACGCGGCATACAGCGTCTTGCAGGAGTTGCTCTTCGACGCCATCTGGCGACGAGCGACCGATGCCCGTATGGACTTCGCCCCGGAACAACCTGTGAAAGTGATCTACCGCGTCGATGGCATCGACCGATTGCGCGACCCGATCGACGCTATCCACGGCCTGCGGATGTTTCAGCATTTAAAAAAGATTGCCGGGATGAACCTTGAGGAAATGCGAAAGCCCCAGGCGGGACGCTTCAAGTGCGCCATCGGCGCCGGCGGCAAGGGTGACAAAGCTGTCGAGATCGAGGCTCGCACGTCGGGTAGCACTTCAGGACAGCGATTCATACTTCGGCTGCTCTACGAGGAGCACAAGTTCCGACTTCCGGACATCGGCCTGACACCCAAGCAACTGCCCATTGTGCAAAAAATCGTCAAGGAGGGTCGGGGGCTGGTGATGTGCAGCGGACCGAAGGCTTCGGGTGTGTCGAGCACGCTCTACGCAATGCTCCGAGAGCACGACGCCTTCCTTCAGAACATCCATACCCTGGAAATCAACAAGAGCCAGGACGTTGAGAATCTGACTCAGCACATCATCGACGCGTCCGGCGGCGAGGCCACCTTCGGCAAGAAGCTCAGGTCGATTCTTCGCATGGAGCCGGATGTCTGCATGGCTTCCGATCTCGCCGACGTTGAGACGGCCCAGATCGTCGCCCAGTATGCCAAACAGGGCAAAAAGATGTACCTGGGCGTTCAGGCGAGGGACTGCTTCAGCGCTTTGCAAAAATACACCCAGGCAGTCGGCGATCCGGCGATGGCCGCCGCAGGTTTACAGCTCGTCCTTTCCCAGCGCCTTGTGCGTATTCTGTGTACCGAGTGCCGCAAGGGCTATAAGCCCGATCCGGCAATTTTAAAGAAAGCCAATTTGCCCACCGGTGAGAATCGCCCGTTCTTCCGCCCGCCGAATCCCAACGAGGTGGAAGTTGATCGTCAGGGCAATCCCCTGGCCTGTACGATCTGCCAGGGCGCTGGATACATCGGTCGGACCGGCGTGTTCGAGATGCTGGTCATTGACGACGACCTCCGCGCCCTCTTGGCAAAGGGCTCGCCGCTCGCCGCCGTAAAGACCGAGGCGCGTAAGCGGGGCATGCTCTATCTTCAGGAAAACGCGCTGTATAAAGTTTACGAGGGCCAGACAAGCATCAACGAGGTCTTAAGAGTGACCAAAGAGGGCCAGTCCGCGTCGGCGCCTGCGAAGGCATCCTGACCGATCCGGCCTGATGATCAGATTAGAAAGCGGCGAGCCGTCGTTTTCACGCCCTGGATGGAGCGGCCAATCATGTTGTTCTCAATTGTAGTCGCATTAATGGTGATCCTGATCACAGCATTCTGGGCGTACCAGGGCTTCTTCAGTTCGCTGATCATGTTCTTCTCCGCCATCGTCGCATGTATGTTGGCGTTCGGATTCTACGAGAGCCTGAATTCCGTATGGGCCGACTCGCTGAATTCAATGGTCGGGCTACCCCTGGCCTTTATGCTTACTTTTCTCATTTCCCTGGCCATCCTGCGCTTCGCGACGGACAAGTTCATAGCCGGAAACGTTCGCTTGCCTGTCTATGTGGATCGAGCCGGCGCGGGCGTGGTCGGTTTCTTCAGCGGCCTCATCATTGTCGGTATGGCCCTTGTGGCCATCCAGATGCTGCCGATTGGACCCGCTGTATTTGGTTTCGATCGAGTGCAGTCCGCACCCAACGGTACGATTCAGACCAAGGGGTTTTTCTTCAAGCCGGACAGCTTTACCGTCGGCCTGGCCTCGATGCTTTCCAGCGGCCGGTTTGGCGGCGAGACTCCGCTCGAACACGCAAAGCCCGACATGCTTCTCGATCTTTACAGCGCGCGGGCGAACCCACAGCCCAGCGAGCGCATGTTTCTTCCCGAAGACTGCCTGACGGTATCCGCATATTGGGAGGCCTCGCAGATTGACGAAGTGACGCAGCGCGTCGACGGTGAGTCACTCGTTCGCGAGTTTTCATCGAGAGAACCGAGCAGTCCGGGCAACAAGCTGATCGTCTGCCGGGTCCGCGTTGATGCCAGCGCTGCAAAAGAGGCGGCGGAGATTCGCTTCCGGCCTGCCCAATTTCGTCTGGTCGGCCCCCCCCCGGCAGCGGATGGATCTCGTTCGGCCGAGCCCGAGATTCGACTCGCCTGCGGCCTGAGCGACATCTATACCCACAAGGACCACGGCCTGAAGTCGATCGACGCCGCTCAGGCAACTCGACTGGTCCGTTTCGGTCCGCAGACCGACTTGATCCTCGGTCCCAACCAGACCCCCGCCATCGGCGACAAGCAAGGCAAGGACGGGCTCGATTTTATTTCCGGCTACAAGTTCGACGTCGCGTTTGAGGTGCCGGCGACTTTTGTCCCGTGGTACATCGAGTTCAAACGCGGTCCGCGCGTCGAGCTGACGAAGAAAATGTTCAAGGATGAGCCACCCGCCTATGCGTCGATCGCGGGTGGGCGCGATGTCCCTAAGTCTGAGAAGAAGTCCTCAAAGAGCAAGAAGGACGAGGAGAAGTCGGACACATCAGGGGGAGGCGGCGGCGACGTGAAAGTCGGCGATGCACCCGGCGGAGCGACGCATGTGGCCAACGCCATTGCCGCACGAACCGGCGTGTTTTCGACGATTCCGTTCCCACTTGATGGAAATGACAATGTCGTGCGCAGCGCGGTCCGAGGCGGCAAGCTTGGCGATTGCCACTTCAACGTTGAGATTCCCGATCCTCCGCCCAGCGACTGGGATGTGAAGGAGTTTGACGTCCCCAGCGGCAAAAAAATGATTCAAGTCGGCGCCGACAAGAACGACGCTCTCAGTCTCTACGGCAAAGCACTGAATTACGCGACCAACGTCGCCGCCCAGATTTATGTCGCCGACGATGCCGGCAATAACTACTACGCCATCGGTGTTTACTCCGCCGCGCCGATCGGCGGCAAGATGGTAATGGAGATTCAATTTCACCCGGAGGCTGATGTGCCGGAGCGATGTCTGGCCAAGGCGCAAAAGGTCACGGCAAACATCATGCGTGACACGCCCGAGGACCAGCGTAAATTCGGATATCTCTTCCTGGTGGACCCGGGCGTAAAGATCGTCACCTTTTCGGCAGGCGCGCGCCAAGGCGCCAAACAGAAGCTCGAAATCGACGTCCCGCAGTGACCGACCCGCCCTTCGTGTGCGGATGGAGCCGACACGATGCGAAAGAGAGCATCTAACAACACCTCAAGAGCAGACCTCACGGCCCGCGTGACTCAACCGCGATTCCGCCTGCTCCCTTTCATATTCATCTTCGCCCACAGCATCGTCGCGGCACATGAGCCGATGGACCTTCGGGGCGACTCGCCCGCGCCGGAATCGTGGTCAGCCCGGTTCATGTTTCCGTCGGAAGCGCGCCCAGACCCGCAGACGCTTGTTGAGAGTTTTCAATCCGTGATTGATCGTCTGGTGCGCCGCGTCGGCAGAAGCGTCGTGGCCATCGAGATCGATCGAAGCCCCGGCAGCCTCGGCCGGGATGCCGCCGAGCCCCGCGCCTGGACCAGCACCGGCAGCGGCGTGCTCATCCGCGACGACGGGATGATCCTGACCAGTCAGCACGTCCTTGCCGACGCGCTGGCGGTGCACGTCATCCTTCACGATGGTCGCCGATGTCGCGGGCGAGTTGTCTCTTCTGACGCTCGCGCGGATCTGGCCGTGGTACAGATCATCACCGAGGGTCTCGAAGCCGTTGAGATGGGCGATGTGAAGGATCTTCGTCGAGGGCATTTCGTCTTCGCCCTGGGCAATCCGCTGGGGCTCGCAGCCGATGGTCAGGCCGCAGTGACAATGGGCCTGGTCAGTGCGATCGGCCGGCCTCTGCCCGGCAGCACCGGATTGGAAGAGGACCGATACTACGGCGACATGATTCAGACGTCCGCGGCCATCCACCCCGGCCACTCCGGCGGTCCTCTTGTTGACATTCACGGTCGCCTCGTCGGGGTACTGACGGCCGTAAGCACGACCTTCGGTGGCGGCGAGGGGCTGGCATTCGCGGTTCCCATTAGTGCCCGGACGCGCTTGGTGATTGCGCGATTACTCGAAGGCCGTCCGGTGGAATATGGATACCTGGGCGTAGAGGTGAGCACGTTGTCAGCCGTACAGAGGCGTGAGGCCAAAGTGTCGGCGGACGGTGGAGTGCTGGTCGATTCGGTAACGCCAGATGGTCCGGCGCGCCAGACCGGTCTGAAGCGCGGTGACATCCTGCTGACAGTTGACGACCAGCAGGTCGGCTCCGCCGACGAATTCATCCAAATCGTCGGTTCATTGGAGCCGGGCGTCATGATCGACGTCGCCTATCTGCGCGCCGGAGAACAATTTACGAGCACCCTCAGCGTCGCACGACGACCGCCGACGGGCATCGACGAAGGTCCCCGCTCGATCGCATTTCGCGGGGCGGTCCTTAAGCAGGTCGATTCCGGCATTCGGCAACGCTCCAACCTGCCCGAGCACGCCCTGCTGGTGATGATGGTCGGCGGCGACTCGGCGGCGGACCGGGCGGGCCTTTCGCCGGGAGACGTCATCGTGCGCATCGACGGCGATCTGCTCTCCGCCGAATCCAAGATTCAGCTTTCCGAGCGCACCGACGATTGTCTGATCGGTCTTGCGAATGGCGGCTCCCTCATCGTGCGCGGGCGCTAGTCGCCGATTGCCAGCAAGGCCCCGTCGGCTATACAATTCCCCCCGATTCTAACGGAACTCTTTCAAGGTACGCCGATCAGTCGGGAATCATGGAGCCAGAAGCATGCCGAGTGCGAAGCTGACAATTCCCAGCGTGGATGGCCTGGCCAAGATTCTCCGCGACATCCACGATTTCCCCAAGCCGGGAATCGTTTTCAAGGACATCACGCCGCTCTTGGCTGACCCGGCCGCGCTCTCGCTCGCGGTTGAGTTTCTCACTCAGCCCTTTCGCGATAAGCACGTGGACCTCGTAGTCGGCGCCGAGAGCCGCGGATTCATCTTCGGCACGGCGGTCGCGAGGAACCTGTCGGCTGGTTTCGTGCCGATTCGAAAGCCCGGCAAGTTGCCGTACAAGACCAAGCGTGTTGAGTACGCATTGGAGTACGGCACCGATGCCATGGAAATTCACGAGGACGCCATCAGCCCCGGCGACTCCGTACTTATGATTGATGATTTGCTTGCGACCGGCGGAACAATGGCCGCCTGCTGCGAACTGGTGAAGTCGCTCGGCGGCAACATTGTCGGCGTGGCGTTCCTGATCGAACTGACGTTTCTAAACGGCCGCGAGAAATTCAGCGGCATGCCGATTCACAGCGTGATTCGTATCGGCGACGGCAAAGAAAAGATCACATCTGATTTTTGAAACGCCCACGGGGCCGTCTGTCTCGCCATCCTGCCTACCGCGATTGGGCAGCCACTGAAATGGCGACGAGCAGGGCTTTGGCCTTGTTCATCGTCTCTTCGAATTCCTCGGTGGGGTGACTGTCAGCGACAATCCCCGCGCCGGCCTGGAGATCGTAAGTCCATTCAGTTCCCTCGCCCGGCGTGACCACCATCGTCCGCAGGGCGATACACGTGTCCATGTTGCCGGAGAAGTCGAGGTAACCCACCGAACCGCCGTACGGGCCCCGCCGAACCGGCTCCAGTTCCTCGATGATCTGCATCGCCCGAACCTTTGGCGCGCCGCTGACCGTCCCCACGGGAAACGCCGCCTTCAGGGCATCAACAGCGGTCTTACCCTCCGCCAGTTGCCCCGTGACGTTGCTGCTAATGTGCATGACGTGGCTGTATCGTTCGACGGTCATCACGTCGGAAAGCTCGACAGTTCCCGGCGCCGCGACGCGACCCACATCATTGCGACCGAGATCAACCAGCATGATATGCTCGGCTCGGTCCTTCGGATCGGCGAGGAGTTCCTGCTCCAGGGCCGAATCCTCCGCGGAGGTCGCACCGCGACGGCGCGTGCCTGCCAGCGGGCGGTTCGTCACCACCCCATCCTCCACGCGGCACAAGATCTCCGGGCTCGCGCCGACAAGGATGCACCGAGGGCTCTTCAGGTAAAACATGAACGGCGAAGGGTTCACCACGCGAAGTGCCCGATAGACGTCGAACGGGTCGGCCGCCGATTGCACGCGCAGGCGCTGGCTGAGGACGACTTGAAAAATGTCACCGGCGAGGATGTACTCCTTCGCCGCGTTCACAGCCGATTCAAACGCCGTTTGCTTGAACGTACTATCAAATGGAATGAGCGGCCGGGCATCCAGATCAAAATCGCTCGCCAGACTCGGAGCCGGACCTGAAAGGACTGAACTTATCTTCTCGATGCGTGCACACGCATCGGCATGGGCCGCGTCAACATTGCCGTCGTCGAGCTTCGCGTGGGCCACCACGAGCATGGTCTTGTTCACGTGGTCGAAGATGACCATCTCGTCGTAGATGCCGAAGAGCAGGTCGTCCAGGTTGCGATCGTCGGCAGCCCCCCTGCCCCCTCTCAAGTCTTCGTAGTAACGAATCGTGTCGTACCCCGCATATCCCACCGCCCCACCGGTGAAGCGCGGCATGGCCAATGAGCCGGGAAAGGCGTCGGCAGGATGCCGCGACTGCCACTGCTGCGTTAGTTGCTCCAACTGGGTAAGTGGGTCCGTCACCTTATTTAGCAATTCCATCGTGCCGTCGACCCGCTCAATCAAAGCCGTCGGCCCCTTAGCGCGAAAGACCGCGCCAGGCTTCGCTCCGACAAAGCTGTATCTGGCGATCTGTTCCCCCCCGACCACGCTCTCCAGCAAGAACGCATGCTCGGTCCCGGCCGATAATCGGGCAAACGCGCCGACCGGCGTCATCTGATCGGCAAGGAGCCGCCGCACAACGGGGATGGTCCGCGCGGAACCGGCCAACCCTCTCATGGCCTCAATTGTCGGGTAATAAGTTGCCAATGCCGGTGATTCCTCTGGATACCTTGCGAGCGAAGCGATGATGCGGCGTCGTGTCGCAATCCGCCAAGCATACTTAGAATACCCGTCGCGTGACGGACTCACCAATATCAAGGCTGCCTGAATCATCGGCTCGTCGCCAACTCGGCATGATTGCCGCGGTACTGCTGGCACTGGCCGGGGTCGCGGCGCTGGCCAGGCCGTTTCTTCCGGTCGGCAGCACATGGTCATGGGTCATTCGTTCCGAGGCGGACTTAGAGGGAGCAGTAGTCAATGCCAGACTCCGTTCGGCGGATGCACAAGGAGCCTTGTTCACGCGGCAGCCTGGTCGGGCCGTCAGCCTCATCACGGCGCCACTAAATCTGCCAAATGACGCGGAGCCCACCTTTGTCGTGGAAGTCGCTTGTCCGAAGTTAACCCTCGACAAGCGCAGATCAAATTCGGTGCTGCTTCTCTGGCAGACCGAAGCCAAGGAATCGTATAGCTACAAGGAGTCGTATTTCGCGCTTTCGGGCACGCCGACCCGGCTCGTGTTCAATCTGCCGGAGGAGCCGCAGAAGATCCATCGCCTCGGCGTACAGTTCCCCGATGTGGTCGGCCCGATTCTTATCCGCTCATTTGAGATCCCGTCGCTGTCGATCACCGATCGCCTCGCGGTATTCACTCGCCAAGCCGGCGAACGCGAACCCCTGCGCGCTCA